>JBEKEB010000174.1:0-7733 GCA_050014055.1 Anaerolineales bacterium
CAGCAGGGCCGGGTCTACCTGCGTACCCAGGCGGGCGTTCACTGCAGTACGGATACGGGCTGTCAGGTCGGCTTCCGGTTTTTGTACCGGCGCGGGCTTGCTCAGCTCGGAAATGTATGGGCGGATCGGGGCAGCCGGCGGTTCGAGCGGCTTCTCGCGCAGCAATTGCATCCCCAGCCGGTTGGCTTTCTCATACGCCAGTTCTGTCAGAACCACATTATCATTGACCTGCAGCGACAGGATGCCGCGTTTGAACATATCCTCTATATCACGTTCTGTGTAGAACTCTTTCGGCATGACCTGCTCCTTTCCAGGGCGCTTTACGCGTCGGAACGGCCTTCCAGGCTTTCCAACGCCCGGATTGCCGCATCCCTGGCCGTCATAATCTCTGCTTCCGTCCCGGAGAGCCACATCCGCCCGAAGCGTCCAACTGAGGAAATATGGATCAGCTTGATGCTGGCGGTTTTCTCGGCTTCGTTACAGGCAATATTAATGTAGGCAGCCGGTGCACATTCCAGCACCAGCATGGTTTCACCTGCCACCAGCATCGAGCCGCGCCGGAAACGGTTGAGCAGTTGCGCCTGGTACGGATCGACGCGAGTGATCACCTGGGTCGAAACCACCTGGGGTTTGATCCGGTCCGCCACGCGTAATCCCAGTCGGTCCAGCACTACATTGCCGGCTTCGATGACGGCCGCCTGGTTGAGCGAGTGCACTTCGAACATTCCAAACTCGCGTTCCACGATCTGCGCGCCGGGACGGGCTTCGGTGGCTTTAACGGCAATGTCCACAACCCGGAAAACCTCGTTGCCAGGGGACATCTCCACGTACAAGGCCGCCATGCCCTCGGTGGGCAGGTCACCCTGGGTCACCGTCCCAACGAATGATGCATACTGTGGCTGCATCCGGTCCAGATAACAATAACAACGCAGTGAAAATGGTTCCGCCATGTTTTTCTCCTTGGTCCTGCCCCGTGTGGGCAATCCGGCCTTCAAGCATCCTGCGAATCAGCGCAGGCACAGGCGCGCAGAAAGATTGCTTCCGCCCGGGTCAGGTTTTCGGCCAGGCTTTCTTCATTCCCGCTGAGGCTTTACAATCGCCTCAGCGGGTCGCGCAGCATCCCCGCAGGGGGCCATCCTTCCCATTTATTTGGGTTTTGCTTCGGCAGTCCGCCCGCCAATGCTGCCCTTGCTGGCTTTGGGCAGGATCATTTCCACGTCCGAATGAGGCCTGGGGATGACGTGGACCGACACCAGTTCACCCACGCGTTTGGCCGCGGCTGCGCCGGCATCCGTGGCTGCCTTTACCGCACCCACGTCACCGCGCACCATCACGGTCACATACCCGCCGCCCACGTACTCGGATCCGAGCAGCACCACATTTGCGGCCTTTACCATCGCATCCGCGGCTTCCACCGCGCCGACCAGGCCTTTTGTCTCGACCATGCCGAGAGCAATCAAAGAGGGATCTAAAGCCATTTTATTCCTTCCTTTCTAAAATTGATTCGTAGTGGCGACTTCAGTCGCTTTACGACTAAAGATGTTCCTGCGTTTTTTTCCTACCTGCTCGCCAAGATTTCATTGACAACCTGCCGGACCTGCTGCTCGATCTGTTCGGGTGTGGGACCGGGCAGATTTTCGCCGGGTAGAAATGCGGCTGCCGGTGGAGGCATCGTCTCGTAAGCCAGTCGCTTGATATTGATCAGGTGATAAGCCGTAATATTGTCACCGGTGATGGCGCCACCCACACCGCCCGAGCCAAGCGTCAGCGATGGCATCACACCGCTGGTCAGACCGATCGCGCCCAGCGTGCCCATCGTATTGACCAGGATGCGGAAGACTGGTTTCTCCAGTCCGAAAGCCATGATTACTTTCTCGTCATTGGCGTAGATGATCTGGGTATGGCCCAGACCGCCTGCCTGGATGACCGCGATGGAGGTTTCACAGCCCTGTTCCCAACCGTTCACTTCGTACCAGCCCAGCACGGTGGTCATCTTCTCATGTGAGAGCGGCTCCTCCCGCCCGACTTTCGTCAACGCTGTCACTAGGATTCGGGTTCCGGTTGGAATGCTAAAACCCGCCATGCCTGCCACGAATCCTGCTGGCTTGCCCACCACGGCAGTATTGGGGCTCCCGTTCGGGTTAAAGACTATCCTGCGTAGTGCCTCGGTCTGTTGTGGATCGGTGAAGAAGGCACCTTCGGCCTGCATCAGGTCCTTCAGCCTGCCGGCAATTGGCAGGTCTGCGACCATAGCCTGTTCGGTGGCGCAGATGGTGGAATAATCGAAGGCCTTCGAAGCAACAATGTAACGGGCCGCCTTTTCCAGGTCTGCCGACCGGTCGACGTAGACAGGCACATTCCCGGGACCAACCCCATAGGCCGGTTTCCCGGTGGAGTGCGCCGCCCGCACCATGGCAGTGCCGCCGGTCGCCAGGATGATGGCAGTCTGGGCATGCGTCATCAGTTCCTGTGTGCCGGGCAGGGAGACCTCTTGAATGCAGCTGATCAGGCCTTTCGGAGCGCCGGCATTTTCTGCAGCCTGGGCCATGGTATGGGCGGCTTCGTAGATGCAGCGTGCAGCCGCAGGATGGGGAGAAATTACGATGGCATTGCGAGCCTTGACCGCTATCAGGATTTTGAAAAATGTCGTAGAGGTTGGGTTGGTGGATGGCACCAACGCCGCCACCACTCCCATCGGCCAGGCAATTTCATACAACCGGCGGGTCGCATCCTGCCTGATCACGCCAACCGTCTTTACATCCCGGATGGATTCCCAGACCGTGCGCGAGCCAAACTCATTCTTGAGTTTCTTATGCTGAGCTACGCCGTAACCGGTCTCTTCCTGCGCCATGCGCCCCAATCGCTCGGACGCCTGCCAGCCCGCCTCGGCCATGGCTGCGCAGACCCGGTCGACCTGTTCCTGGGATGCCCGGCTCCAAGTCAGCCAGGCCGCATGCGCCGCCAGCACCAGTTCCCGCGCTTCTTGTATGGATGCAAGATCCTTATCCATCACTTCCATCCTTGCTTTCAGTCTTCAAATCTACCGGAGATGAACCGGGATAAACAAGATACCCAGCCCTCGAACCACTGGTCGTGTATTTGTTTATTAGACAGAAAACGTTCATCGACGCTCACATCGTACCTGTAGGGTATCTCGGTATAAATTGTTTCTATGACTTGCGGAAAACCACTTTGCCTTCCACTTCCAGCGAATCGATCACAGCCATGATGACCGCGTCCACCGGGGTATCCTTGGTTATATTCGTCTGCCGGGCGGATGAACCGGCGCAGGTCAGTACAAGGTCGCCAACGCCCGCGTCAACAGTATCCACGGCCACGTAGGGTTTCCCGGACGGGCTGCCTGTCTCATCCGACTGTCGTAGGATGAGCAGTTTGCGGCCGGTCAATTTCTCATCTTTGACCGTCGAGACGGTCGTTCCGATCACTCTGGCGATTAACATACCCGTTCTCCTTGGTCTCATTGCGAGAAGGGTGAAGCCCGACGATCGCGGAGCATCGCGCAGCATCCCGTAGGGAAGCAATCCTCCAGCTTGAGAGCAGATCGCTTCGCCCTGCAAAAGGCGCAGGGCTCGCAATGACAAAAAATCTAATAATTCTTCCCAGTTCCTACCGCGGGAGCAGCTTCCTTGGCGGGACCCTGGATTATTTTCACTCCGGCGCTCGCGCCAATGCGGGTGGCTCCGGCCCTTAGCATGCTTTCAGCGTCTTCGTATGTGCGCACTCCGCCGGCGGCCTTTACACCCATCTCCGGGCCGACCGTCTTGCGCATCAGTGCCACATCATGAACCGTCGCTCCGCCGCTGGCAAAGCCGGTGGATGTTTTAACAAAATCGGCCTCGGCTTCTTTCGACAGCAGGCAGGCGATCGTTTTTTCTTCATCGGTAAGCAAAACCGCCTCGATGATGACCTTGACAATGGCTCCTCCCGCATGCGCCGTCACAACCACGCCGCGGATGTCTTTAGCCACCAGTTCCAGGTCTCGCGCTTTCAGGGCGCCAATGTTGATGACCATGTCGATCTCGCTGGCGCCCTGTTTGAGCGCAGTCTGGGTCTCGAAAGCTTTCACCTCCGGAGCGGTCGCACCGAGCGGGAAACCGATCACCGTGCAAACCTTTACTTGCGAGCCCTTGAGCAATTGTGCGCACAACTCCACCCAGGTCGGGTTGACACATACCGATGCAAACCCGTACTTGCGGGCCTCATAGCATAATTGGGCGATCTGGTCCTGTGTGGCATCCGGTTTGAGCAGGGTGTGGTCGATCGTTTTGGCCAGGTCGATGTTGCCGGGAATCACACCCAGTGTGGAAGAGAGCCGCTCGGCGCCGGCGTTGACCACATTGCCGGCCCGGTCGAAGCAGGTGCGGACGCATAGCGCGTCGCTGCAATTGAATTTGCACTGGGCGCCTTCCGGGGTCTGCTGCATTTCCTTCTTTTCCAGCATGGCTGCCAGCACTTCATGGGTGATGATCTCCACCAATTGTTCAACCACTTTTGGGTCTGTTTTCAGGTCTGTCAGCATATCTTGCCTCTATTTCTGGTATTGCTTTTCAACCGCGCTGATCTTGTCAATTCGTGCGGTATGCCGCCCTCCGCCGAACTCTGTCGACAGCCAGGTTTTGACGATCTGTTTGGCAAGGTTGGCCCCGATCATCCCCGCTCCCAGAGTCAAAACGTTGGTATCGTTGTGCTCACGGCTGTTTATGGCGGAAGAAATATCATAAGCCATGCCTGCCCGGATACCCGGCACCTTGTTTGCGACAATGCAACTGCCAATCCCGGCGCCATCGATCATGATCCCCCGCCAGGCCTTGCCAGCGCTGACCAGACGTGCCACTTCATGCGCAAAATCCGGATAATCCACGCTACCTTTATTGTATGCGCCCGCATCCCTCACATCGTAGCCAAGTTCATTCAAAGAGGTTTTAAGGATTTCTTTCAATTCGAATCCCCCATGGTCTGCCCCGATCGCAACCACTTTTCGCCCCTGAGTCTGCGCTGGTTTTTCCGCAGGTTTCACCTCCGGCAGGGGGGCTGGCGTTGCGGCTGCCATAGGTTGTGCAGACCCCGTAACCTCCATAAGCACCCGTTGGACGATTTGATGGATTTCTGCATCATCAATTGTGTTCATGCCGGAATCTTCCTATTCCAGACAACTGGTAGTGACCACATTACCATTATCCACCCATCTTAGCACGCGCCAGCCCAAAAGTCAAGCGAATCCGCAACTTCCGATAGGGTGTAAAGGCATAGCTATTGTTAATTCCTACTCTCCTGTCCCTTGCACCCTGCCTCGAGAATCGCATTATTCTTGCAATTTATGCAAAAAAATCGCCAAAAAGACCGTTTTTTTTGATTGGTTTATCCGGGAAAATCTACTCCGCCTCTCTCTCCTTCCCCCTATTCTTGCTTTCCCCCTGCACGAAACCCCCAAAAATAACTAAAACCTGCTATAAAATGCCTTTTCCATGCCTCTGTACCCCTCCTCCCCTTCCCCCTTCTCCCCTGTCTCCTTCATCGTTCCTCATCGTTTTCACATTTCGCTCGCGCGCTTCAGTATCTCTGCTACTCTGCCGTTCCTTGGTCAACAATCCTTTTTAAAACATAAAGCATACTTCATGTTGCTACGGGAATTATTTTCAGCTTGGTATTAAGCACCCCAGCCATTCTTACTTTTTGAGTGAACGAAATGTCAGCGGGTCAGCTTGGCAATATAACGATATCGGTCTCCCCGGTACAATATCTTTACAAATTCGATCACCCGCCGCGCTTGTGAATAGGTGGTCCGCTCACTCAGCAGCAATGGACTGCCGGGCGAAATCTCCAGCAGGGCCGCCTCGCGCGGGGTGGCGAGTGTCACCTCCAGAGTTTCATCCGCTTCCGTAGGAATAAGATGGAATTTTTCCTGGAGGATTTTATAGAGGGATCCATACTCTTCCAATTCCGTCCGGGTGATTGTTTGCCCCTCCGGGAGAACATTGTAGGAAGTCTGCAGCCCCATTGGCACTTCATTGCCCAAGCGCAGGCGCTCGATGCACAATACCTCCTCGACGATCGCAGGCAATTCCAAATGTGCGCGCACCTGCTCAGAGGGTTGAACGTAGCCAATTTCCAGGATCTTTTGCCCCGGGACAAGTCCCCTTTGTTTCATATCCTCGCTAAAGCTGGTCAGCTCCGATATTCCCTTTTGCAACTTTTGCGGTGAAACGAAGGTTCCGCGTCCATGGCTGCGGTAAAGAAACCCCTGGCGTATCAGCAGATCAATCGCCTGGCGTATCGTCGTCCGGCTGACAGAATACAGGCCTTCCAATTGACGCTCGGATGGGATGGGTTGGTGTGCCGCGAACTTACCATTGGAAATGCTCTCGCGCAGGATGTTTGCTAATTGGTAATAACGCGGTAAACCATCGTCGGGGTCGATCATCTCAGGCATACCTTTCCTTTTCCCGGGAGCTCCTGTGTTGATGGGATAATACCCACATGGATTATCGTTTTATTCTGAACGGCTGTCAAGCCAATTTACCGTGACTGACTGGGTTGTATGTAGCCGTGCGTTCCCGCTTGCAGGAGACCTCTCGCCGGCTTTGCGAAAGGCAAAAGATGGGCAATGATTTGGCAGGTGCGCCCATGTTGCATGAGAAGTCCTAGAAGCCTTTGATACTTTCAGACGTAAAGATTGCAAATGGTGTAAAATACCACCATAACTTAGTAATAAAAACATCTGTTTCTATACCATTCTCCATCCGGAGTTTCGTCTTGCCTCGAAAAAAGAAACCTGCAATAGATGCGAGAAAATCATTGTCTGCTTCGCTTCTGGAAGGGAAGCTGGAACCGCGCCTGCCCGCTCAGGCTGGGGTAAACATTGTCGAACACAAGCTGGCTGGAGAGCCACAGGAGAACCCCGAACAACACTACCGTGAGTTGACCGAGTTTCTTCCAATATCGGTTTTTGAAATTGATGCCGCCGGCAATCTTGTTTCCTTTAATCAAACTACTCTACACACATTCAGATATTCCCAGAAAGATTTCAAAGAGGGAATGAACGTGCTTCAATTCTTTCCTTCGGAAGAATTGAATAGAGTGAAAAGGAATTTAAGGAAGGTAATTCAGGGGGGTTCAGTCCACGACCAGCAATATGTTTTGCTTCGGAAAGATGGCAGCACGTTCACCGGATCGATTTATGCCATGCCAATTTATCATGAGCAAGAAATCACCGGGGTCAGATGCGCCATCATCGATATCACTGAACACAGCCAGACGCAAACCCTTCAGGAGGCAGTCTATCGGATTGCCGCGGCAACCGAAACGACCCGCTCACTGGATGAACTGTATCCCAAGATCCACCAGATTATCTCTTCGGTGATGCCGGCAGAAAATTTCTATATAACGCTATATGATGAAATCCAAAACCTACTGCGGTTTTCCTATTTCAAGGATGCCGAGGATGAGCCATTTATTGGGGGGATCCAGCCCGGGAAGGGCTTAACCGCCTACGTGCTCAGGACTGGAAAATCCCTGTTATGTACCCAGGCGGTACATGACGAATTGGAACGCCAGGGTGAGGTGAGACTATTGGGCGTGCCATCGGCCATTTGGCTGGGGGTGCCGCTGATGGTGGAGGGCAAAACGATCGGTGCGATGGTGGTGCAGCACTATACTGATCCGCAGGCGTACGGCGAGCGCGAGCAGCACATGCTGGAATTTGTCTCGACCCA
>JBEKEB010000175.1:0-7686 GCA_050014055.1 Anaerolineales bacterium
GATGCTTGACTCCGCTAGATTGATATACCTTGTCGGGGATTGGCCTCTTGACAAAACGTGTCTACACACAGGTAGATTGCTGTTCGGTTCCTGCTTCGACGAGAACTGCCTGATAACCAGGACTCACACTCTCTCTGCAGGCGTAACTTTCCGGGGAACTCCCGGTAGTCAACTGTTCAAGATTAAGCGCGGCATTCAAGTCGCGGTCGATCATCAGGCCGCAGAGTTCACAGATGTAAACACGGGTGCCCATGTCTAGCGTTGCTTGGATGTGCCCACACTGCGAACAACGCTTCGAAGATGGATAGAATTGATCAGCCAGGATGACCTGATAGCCATACCACTGGCCCTTGTAGTCCATCTGCCGTCTGAATTCGTAGAATCCCACATCCACGATCGCCTGCGCCAGATGATGGTTCTTCACCATCCCACTCACGTTCAGATCTTCCAATACCACTGCTGACTTGGTTCCACCTGCACTTGCAGCAGGTGCAAGTGTCGCCAGCCGGCTGGTAATCTGATGCAGAGCATCCTTACGAACATTGGCGACGCGCAGGTGCGCCCTGACCAGTTGCCTGACCGCTTTCTCCCGGTTAGCACTTCCCTTTTTCCGCCAGGATACCACCCGCTGCAACCGCTTGATCTTGCCCAGGTCTCTTTTGAGGGCATGTGGGTTCTCGATCCTGGTTCCATCGCTGATGGTTGCCAATGCCAGGATCCCCAGATCCACTCCCACTACCGGCTTATAAGTAGCTTTGGGGTCGGGTATCTCCCTCTCCACCTGGACCGAAACGAACCAGCCTCCGGCGCGTTCACTTACCGTGGCGCTCAAGATCTGAACACCCTCCACCGGTAGATAACCGCGCTCTTTCAGACGCAAGCGACCCAGGCGAGGCAGTTGGATGGCCCTGTCGAAGATATGAATGGCACCCGTCAGCCGGAATCCACCCAGCCCGTGCTTCTTCGACTTGAACTTCTTATCCCGAATTCGGGATAAAACTTCGGAAAACCTGCCTGGATCTTCCTGCCGGCTTTCTTCTCCTTCACCCGCCGGAAGAAGTGAGCATAAGCCTGATCCAGGTTGCGCAGAGCTTCCTGGGGGGCGCACTTGGACACTGCGTACATCCAGGATAGCTCACCCTGCTTCAGCACATTCAGCTCCCGGTGCAGGTCGATCGCGCTTGGTACCTTTTCGCCCTTTTGATAGGCTTCCAGCTTGCGAGCCAAGCCCCAGTTGTAGGCCCAGCGCGCCGCCCCAGCATGACGGGCACAGGCTGTTTTCTGGATATTGTTCAGATCCAGCTCAGTCTTGAAGGCCCGCAGGATCTTCATATCTCTTTGGCTGCCTCTCGCAGAGTCTCGATCAGCTTGCGGTTCTTGTGGCTGCGACTACCATACAGGCGGGCAGAGAAAACGGTGATGATCTCAAGTACATCCTGGGGCAGTTCTTCTTCAAAACTCACCGGCTGCTCGCCCTGGTTGATGATCACAACCTCGGTGTTGTATGCTTCACACACGGCAAAGACCAGTTCTGAACCAAAACGCAGCAGCCGGTCCTTGTGGGTCAGCACTAACCGCCCCACTTTCCCAAGGCAGATCCGTTGGATCAGGTCCCGTAAACCCTTCTTGTTGTAGTTCAGTCCTGATCCCAGGTCCTGGATAACTTCGTAGGTCCAGCCGTTGGCCGCACAATACGATTCCAGTAACGCCACCTGCCGGATCAGGTCTTCTTTCTGGTCGTAACTGGATACACGCGCATACGCAAGTGTCAGGCGATCGGCGAGTGCAGGGCGCGGTACGATGCCATGCAGTTTGGAGAGATCATAGCGCCGGTGTCCCTTCGGTGTCCGTTCCACCTCGATCTTGCCGGCTCTTTCCCAGCGGCGCAGGGTTTCTTTGGATACACCCAATTCTTTGGCAGCCTGTCCGATACTTACTCGCATACCTCTATTATACACAAAATGTTTATATAAGTCTAGATATGTGTATATAATATCTATCAGTATCTATCCCCCTACAGGTACTTGGCATTTACATGCTTTTGCTTTGCAGCGCAGGTGCTTTGGTAGGGTTTTCGTGCCAAATACCGGAATGTTTGGAAAAGTCTTTTTTTTCTTTTGGATTTCCCGTAGCTTTACCACGCTAAACCGTTTATCCTGATATTAAATTTATGAACCTTCGAGAGATTTAACAGCTTGACTCGATTTCAACAAGAGAGCAACTACAGGAGTAACAATGAAAAAATCACGCACGCACATCCCGCATTATGTGATCGTCAAAGCGCCAGGTCTTCTCCCCATGCTCTATAAAATCAGCGAATTATCGATGGAGCTAAAAGTCCCAGACAGGACCTTACGAGATTGGCTGAAAATTGGCGCACCGTATATTCGTGACAACGGGGAAGGGATCTGGATCAATGGCCAGGAATTTGCCCGATGGGTGGCCGGCCAACGAAAACCCAAACAAGAACGAAAGCTGACTTGCTCACAGGGTTATTGTATGCATTGTAACAAGATCGTTGAGCTAGTCGATCCTAAGATAATTCCCCTCAAGGGAAAATTGGTCAACATCCGTGGAATCTGCCCGGATTGCGCCGGCATCGTTAACCGAGGCGACCGCCTTCCAAATACGTCCATTGAAAAAACCGTCACAACCGTTTTATGATGTAATTCATCGGAGGCATATGATCAACCGTAAAAATTATTTTCTTGTCAAAGAATACCTGACTCATCTGAAGGAAGAAAAACGAAGGTCGCCTGAAACAGTTGGCCGATACTGGTCCTGGCTTCACCATCTGCTGCTATGGGCAAATGAAACACCATTTGCGAAAGCAAACACCCTTGTCCCATCGTTCATGAAATATATTGACAGTATTAAGCCAACCTTGGCGTTGGAAAGCCAGAAGAAAATCGTCGAAACAGTCCGGGCTTTCTTTCGGTGGGCAAAGTTATATCACAGCGAGGTATTTGAAAAACTTCCGATCTTTTGGGTCAATGACCTTACCCCACCAGAAGTAAACCAAAACAACTCGCTAATCGAATATGTAACGCTCGACGAAGCGGTCTTATTGGCTACTGCTCCTATCGATCAGGGTAACATAGCGCTGCGACGCGACCGTGCAGCTGCAGCGATGCTATTTATTTGTGGAGCACGAGCGCATGCTTTTACCACTCTTCCAATCCAGGCCGTTCATCTGGATGAAAAATACCCATACATTAACCAATGGCCTCAATTGGGCGTACACACTAAGAAGCAGAAAAAAGCTAACACCTTCCTGCTCCCTATCCCGGAACTGCTGGCGGTTGTACAGGATTGGGATGGATATGTGCGAACTCACTGTCCGCCGGACTACCCCTGGTATGCGCCGATTGATCAACATTGGGGTGAGCAAGAACTATCTACTCAAATGCCTGGTCTAAATCGTAATCATGCTCTGATTCGTAGAATCCGTCTCCTGTACCAGACCACTGAATTAACCTATAAATCACCCCACAAGTTTAGACATGGCTATGCGACCTATGGGCTCAGCCATTGCCAGAGCATGGCTGAGTATCAAGCACTCTCTCGCAATTTGATGCACGCAAATATTGCCATAACCGATAAAACCTATGCCCACATCGAAGAAAGGGACCGTGCCAGATTGCTGGCGGGGTTGGTAAGAAATCTCACCCACCAACCCGACAATGAGTTAAAAGGATACTTGGAACGCCTTTCCAGGGATGATCTGAAACAGGCAACGCTGATAGCAGTTGATTTGTTAAGTCGGTAAGTGTTCCCTTATAAGCATAAATTTCTTTCATGGATTTCAAAGTTGGAAAGGATGAATTTATACTGCATTGGTCCAACACACTTTCCCATTCGTTTTGCAACACTAAATGAAGACCAATACCTCCACGTCTACATGACCCGCCTGCGCCATAAACTGGAAAACGATCCGGCTCGTCCGAAACACCTGATGATCGAACTCGGCGTCGGTTACCGGCTTAAAGTAGACTGATTGTTGGAATAGGTATTAGGGTGGCGGCTATCGACGATGCCAAAAGCAGCATTGTTAAATAGATAGCGCTTACGCCGCGCCTGGAGGATGTCTTATCAAAGGGATATTGGGCTGGCCAGGAGGGTGAAGAAAAAGAGACTGCCCTGGCCCAATTCACTCTCAATGCCCACCTGACCACCCATCTTTTCGACAATATTAAGCACGATCGCCAGGCCCAAACCGTGTCCTCCCTCATGATTTCGGTCGAGTTGGGTGAACGGTGTATACAGGCGTCTCTGGGCGTCTGGCGGGATGCCAGGACCATGATCACGTATCCAGAATCGGACCATGCCATCCGATTGGGATATCGCGCCCAACTCGATAATGGGCGGTTCTCCACCATATTTCAGTGCGTTGCTTAGATAATTGGCCCACACTTCTTCGACCCAGGGGGCATAGCCGATTGCAGTCGGCCAGATCTCCGGAACGCTGACCCTGGCTCGACGGGCTTTGATCATGTAGTTCAGCCGTTTCCGGATGTTTGCTATGATACGGATCATATCCAAGGGTTCCGCCGGCGCATCCACCCGGCTTACCTGGGAGAGCAGCAATAAGTTGTTGATAATACTGTCCATCTCGTAGGCAACCGACCTGATCTGCTCCAGATATTCCTTTAATTCTTTGCGCGTCAGGTCAGGTATGTCGGTGATCAAGTCTGAAGTGATGACCAGGACAGCCAACGGATTCTTGAGATTGTGGGCAACGGTATGGGCATAGGCTTCCAATTCATCATTGCGGGCCTGCAGCGCGGCTGCATACTCGAGCAACTGTTCCTGGGAGAGTTGAAGATTGTTGCGAGCATTCCGTATCCTGCTTTCTGGAAGGCCCAGGGGTTCGTCTACCTCTGGAAGGTTCATATCCACCTTTCTGCAAACACGTAAACTCCGCAATCCGCCGGTGTCATTTGTAGAAGTTCATGGGTCCAACCATTGGTTGAAATTCGATGATCTTTCCCGATTACAATCACAAAGAGCTCCATTCCTACAACAACAGCGAACATCTCTTGGATAGAGATGATCATCAGGAATGGACGATTTGCAACCAGAAACGAGCTGAGAATTGCAAATTCATAAATCAGGTTGGTTTTTGTTTTTACGGCTATATTCCTTCTCCAGCCATTGTAAAACAATTCCCTTGTCAGCTATCAATCACATTCTATAACGCCAAGATGACAACAAGATGAAACAGAAATGAATTATTGATCAAAGGGGGTACTTACATCCCGTGCCAGTCTCCTAGAGACCTACTGAACCTGGCCAATACCAAGTTGGCTCATATCCAGCCCAATAAGCGGTATACCGCAATGCCCAGATATTCTTTTATGGCATCCGTGGTTAGATTCAGGTAATCCAGACTGGGAAAAAAGTTGCCGATCTGCTCCAGCGGGCTGCCATGCGTCAGTTGGGTTAAAGCGTCAATGGGCATATCGAAATCGGTCGGGGCGGGAAATACATCCACCCCTTGCTTCTTGAAAACCCCGATGGCACGCGGCATATGGATGGCAGAAGTGACCAGCACAACCTGGCGTACATCTTTTTGTTTTAGAATTTTTGCGCAATTAACTGCGCTTTGATAGGTATTCAACGAATCATTATCCTGCCAGATGGCCTGGCCTGGAACGCCCATCGTTTGCAAAATGTCAGCCATGCCTTGTGCGGAAGAAAGGCTCTCGGGCGTACCCGGGGCGCTGGCCTGGCTGCCGCTTAGCAAGAGATAAGGCGCTACACCCTGCTGGTATAGCCGGTACGCATACAGGATGCGCGCGCCGGCCTGATCCTGTTCGACCGCTGGGCGAGGATAAGTGGGGCCATCCGTTCCGCCGCTCAATACCACCACTGTATCCACGGCAGGAACGTTAATGATGGGCCAGTTTTGCCATTCCAGCGAATATGCCAGAGGGATGGCCACATAGCGACTGCCGCCCAGCCACAGGATTGCCAGGACAACCCCGGTCAGAATATTACGCCAGCGTTTTTTACTTTGTAAAATGAGCGCAAGCAGCAAGCCTAAACAAGCCAGGCCGAGAGGATAAATGAGCGCTTTGAATAAGGATGAGAAGAAAGTGTACATGAGGAATACCTTACTTAAGGGGCTGGCGCAGCACAGCGGAAACCCAGGTTGGTACTCCACATGCTCGCCGGTCTCCAGCGGCGGATCGCAGAGCGCACAGCCCAGGCCGGGCTGCCCCACTGGCTGCCGCGGAAAACCTTGTAAATGCCGGTGAGTGGCCCATTTGGATTGGCGGCAGAGGCGGCCGCATAATCCTTTCCATCGTACCAATCTCCAACCCATTGCCAGACATTCCCGGCCATATCGCAAGCGCCGTAAGGGCTGTTGCCATCCGGGTATTGACATACCGCGCTGGTATCACCGAGTGAAGTATTGAAGTTTAAGAGACGATCATCCGGAGCAGAATTTCCCCATGGATACAGCTGTCCATCCGTACCCCGGGCAGCTTTTTCCCATTCCGCCTCGCTGGGCAAGCGGCGGTATGCCCAGGCGCAATACTGGCTCGCCTCCTGCCAGGTGACATTGGTCACCGGAAAGTTCTCGAAGGAGGGATTACCAAAATACGCATCATGGATATAAGATTTTGTAGACATTGGAATGGGGCAGCCTCCGGAGGCTACACAAAAGGCATATTGGGCATTGGTAACGTCTGTTTTATCAATCCAGAATGCATCCAGAGTAACAGTAAGCTGTGGCTCTTCATTCGCAGCCGCCTGCGGGTCTTCAACGGATGAACCCATCAGAAAGTTCCCGGCTGGGACGCATAATAATATCATGCCATCCACCGGTGAAGTCCAATGCTGCCCCAGCGCGGTACAGGCCGGTGGATGGGCTGGAGCCGGGGTGGGAATGGAAACGGGAGCTAAGCTGGCCCTGGCTGGAGTGGTAATAGCAGTATGGGAAAGCAGCAAGGCAAGATTGACCATGCGCGGCAGCCCCAGGGCCAACAACAAAAAAATGTCAAGCAAAGCAAGCACGGTGAATCCCCAACGAGGAATTTTGTGGGTCAGACTCTTAAACCAGCGCATAAGATTATTATATATCATCGCCAAAAGCAAGGCCTCTCAATCACAGAAACAATCCTGTTTCTCATCGATTCCCAGATCCAAATGATCATGTTCATGGGTAGCCTGCATAGCCGCCCCGTCCAGAGAACGGTCTTTAGCTAGCGCCTGTCGGCCGGGTGATGGCTGCCGGTTACAGATTGGACAAAGGGTGTTTCGAAAGTGTGACTTGCCTGCCATCCCCACCTGACAAGGATGTCCTAAAATAGGAGGACAACACAATAAACAATCCAGATAATTGTAGGGTTCATTCAAAACGCGCCGGCAAAGAGATCAATTTTTAGCGTTTTACCATAATTTGGGAACTTATTTCCATACGGCAAATATATAAATAAGGTGAGAATTGCGCCAATGCGTACTTGATTCTGTGGAAAGGAGATTCCCGTGCAACGTTTCATCCTTCTTCCCCTTTTTGTTCTCTTGACGCTATTAATCCTTACGTCCTGCACCCTGGATTACCCTGCAGGCCCACCCACCCAACCGAATCCGTACAATGATCTCATCCGGACCATCGTCGCCCAGACCCTGACTGCTTTTCCATATCCCACCCTCCAACCCGCCTTTACGGCAACCTCT
>JBEKEB010000176.1:0-7621 GCA_050014055.1 Anaerolineales bacterium
GATTTCCACCGGGGCCCACGTGGCCAAGAAGGTCGACATTCCCGGCAACGAACACCCTGACAACTGGCTCAGCCTGGACTTCCTTAAGAAGGTATGTCTGGGGAATCCGCCCGACCTGAGCGGCCGCAAAGTGGCTGTGATCGGCGGGGGCAACGTGGCCTTGGACTGCGCCCGTTCGTCGGTGAGGATGGGAGCGGAAGAAGTGCGCATGATCTTCCGCAAACCGAAGGGTGAGATGACCGGCTTTGAGTGGGAGGTGGGGATAGCCGAGGAAGAGGGCGTGGAGATGTGCGGCTCAAGCCTCTTCAAGGAAATTGTTGTAGTTGACAACCGGATCATCGGCGTCAAATGCGTGCGCACCGAGTACCACGGCTATGACCAGAATGGCCGCATCCTGATCTACGAGCTGCCCGGTACTGATCAAGTACTGCCGGCCGACCTCGTGCTGTGGGCCACCGGCCAGGGCTGCGACCTTTCGTTCCTGCCGCCGGACGGCACCATCCGGCCTGCCAAGGCCGGCATCGATTCGGATGGTGAGATGATGACCAGCTTGAAAGGTGTCTTCGTGGCCGGGGATGTGCACAAGGGTTCCACTTTCTATGTAGTGGACGCCATCGGAGAGGGCCATCATGCTGCCCGCTGCATCGACCGGTTCCTGCGCGGAGCGGAGGGCATCCCGGAGCCGCGCCTGCCTCCGACCGTTGAGTTGACTGCAGAGGAAGTGCACCGGCGCGTCCGGGAAGGGGAAGCCTCCAGGCATGGACGCGTACCCATCACTTGCATCCCACTGGAGCAGCGCCGGCACAATTTTCACGAGGTGGACCAGACGTTGACCGAAGAGCAGGCATTGATCGAGGCGGAACGTTGCGTGCGCTGCGGAGAGTGCGCGGAATGTCTGGAGTGTGTGGCTGCCTGCGATCGGGGGGCGATTGACCATAATATGCAAGCGCGCGTGGAGGAGATTACCGTTGGGACCATCATCCTGGCGACGGGCTTCAGCGACTTCGATGCAACCCGTATCCCTGCGCTTAATTATGGGAAATTGGATAACATCCTGACTGCCCCGGAGTTTGAGCGCCTGGTCAACGCCAGCGGGCCGACGGGCGGAAAAATCACACTAAAGAACGGCCAGCTGCCGGGCTCTGTGGCTGTGCTGCACTGCGTCGGCAGCCGCGACAGCAATTACAACGACTATTGCTCGCGCGCCTGCTGCATGTATTCCCTCAAGATCTCCCAGCTGGTGCATGAATATACCGGCGCCGAGGTTTACGAGGTTTATCGCGACATCCGCTCCTTCGGCAAAGGCTATGAGGAATTCTTCAACCGCACCAGTGAAATGGGTGTGCATTTTTACCACGGGCGGGTACGTTCCATCGAAGCGCAGGATGGCAAGCTGAGGGTGAACTGGGCGGAACCCTTTCACGGCCAACCCGAGCATGTGCTGGTGGACATGGTGGTGCTTTCGACCGGCTTCGAACCGCGGCCAGACACGGGCAAGGTGGCGGCGACCTTCGGGATCGGCCGCAGCCGGGATGGGTTCTTCCTGGAGCGTCATCCCAAGCTGGCGCCGGTGGAAACGGCCAGCCAGGGTATCTACCTGGCGGGCGCCTGCCAGTTCCCCAAGGATATCCCCGATAGCGTAGCCCAGGCCGGCGCGGCCGCGGCCGCGGCGCTCTCACTGATGGACCAGGGCAGCATCGCCCTCGATCCCTCCATCGCGGCGGTGGATACGCTGCGGTGTGCCGGGTGCGGCCAGTGCGTGGCTGCCTGCCCCTACCTGGCCATCGAACTGGAGCAGGGCTGCGCCAAAGTCAATGGATACCTGTGCAAAGGTTGCGGTACCTGCGCGGCGACCTGCCCGAACAAGGCCATGTCGCTGATCAACTTCGACGACCGGGAGTTGGTGGCCGAGATTATTGGTGCTTTATCGACAGTATCCGTCCCGGAGTTGCCATGAGCTTCGAGCCAAAGATCATCGCCTTCCTGTGCACCTGGTGCTCCTACACGGGCGCAGACTCGGCTGGCATTGCCCGAATAAAATCCCCGGCGAATATTCGTGCCATCCGTGTGCCTTGCTCGGGGCGGGTTTCCCCCGAACTGGTGCTGCGCGCGTTCGACCAGGGCGCGGATGGCGTGCTGGTGCTGGGCTGCCATATCGGCGAATGCCATTACGAAACCGGCAATCACCGCGCCGCCAAGCGCCTGCCGATCTTGCAATCCCTGTTGACCTTTGCAGGGCTGGAAACACAGCGCTTGCGGCTGGATTGGGTCTCTGCATCCGAAGGCGAACGCTTTGCACGCATCGCGACCGAATTTTCCGATTCGATCCGGGAGTTGGGCCCGGCGCACTGGAAAGTGCCGGCAGAGCCGCGGGCGGTCCAGGAGGACGCTTTCACGTGGGGACACGAAACCGTTCCCTATCCACCCATGGATTTTGCCTCCAAGACCGAGGCCATCCGCCGCAAGGCGAAGGAACTGCTGGAAAGCGGCCAGGTTGGCTGTGTGATTGGATACGAGCTCGGACCCCGCCAGCGGACCCGGCCAACTTTTGTATATTCTCCCGAGGATACCGGCCGGCTGGTATGGAATCCGGACTGCAGCCATAACCTGACCAGCTACCTGCCTGACAAGCTGAAGGCGCATTCCCCCGGGCAACCTGCCCCGGCGGTGGCGGTGGTCGTCAAACCCTGCGACAGCCGGGCAATCAATGTGCAGTTGGCCGAAAACCAGTATGCGCGCAAGCAGGTGCACGTGATCGGGTTGACCTGCGAGGGCCTCCGGGATAAGCAGGGGAACATGCAAGCACGCTGCATCACCTGCCAGGAGGCCGCGCCGGTGGTCTGCGATACCCTCATCGAGGGCGACAGCTCCGGCTTCATCCCGCGACTTTCCAGCTCCACCGACGAGACACTGGTGGAACTGGAGAATGCCGCTCCCGCCGAGCGCCTGGAATTCTGGCTGAGCCAGTTCGACCGCTGCATCCGCTGTTATGCCTGCCGGCAGGCCTGCCCGCTATGCAATTGCCCGACCTGCCTGTATGAACGGGATGATTCGACCTGGGTTGGGCTGGGCATCGGCCTGAACGAGAAGCGCACCTTCCACCTTGGACGCGCCTACCACCTGGCGGGACGCTGTGTGGGCTGCGATGCCTGCGAGCGGGCCTGCCCGGTGAACCTCCCGATCAGCCTGCTCAACCAGAAGCTGGCCGGCGAGATCGAGAAAGCCTTCGGCTTTCGCGCCGGAGTGGCGGTGGCCTCTTCGCCGATCGTCACCGTCCTGTCGGGTGAGTACAAGGAAGACTGAGATGAGAAAAACCAACGCTGACGGGAAAAGTTGGCTTATCTCACAGGCTGAATTGGAAGCCTGGCTGGACAGTATTTCCAACGCGCGCAGCCTGATCGCCCCGCGGCAGGTTTCCGGAACGGTTTTATACCGCCCGGTCAGCAAGATCAACGAAATTGCCTGGCCTGGAGGGAGGCCAGGGAAATCGTCTGCCAGCCCCCGCCCGGTTTTATCGGTCAAGGAGATATTCTTTCCACCGACGGAGCGGTTATTCAAAATACAAAAAACGGGACAGGAAATCCACCTAGAGGAGGCATACCCGGATTGGGAAACCGTCGTCTTTGGCGTCCGTCCGTGCGACTCACGCGGTGTCAAAATCCTGGATGCGCTCTTTCTGGATACCAATCCGGTCGACTCTTTCTATGCCCGCAGGAGAGCCAATACGACCATCATTGGTTTCGCCTGCAAAGAAATGGGTCCGACCTGTTTCTGCACTTCGGTGGGCGGCGCGCCGGATGACGCCCAGGATGTAGACATCATGCTTTACGAGACCGAGGCAGGCTACCTGGCCGAGGCGGTAACCGAGAGAGGGCGCTTCCTCATCCCGGCGGGCGAGTGGAGGGAAACAACCAACAGCCCTGAAACCTCAATAACCATTGAACAATTCCCGGTACCTGAAAATGGGAAATGGCCGGAGCATTTCAATGATACGTACTGGACGCGCATGTCGGAGCGCTGCCTTTCCTGCCGGGCCTGCGCCTACGTCTGCCCGACCTGTCACTGCTTTGCCATCCGGGACGAGTTGATCGGTCCGGGTGAGTTCGATCGCATCCGCTGCTGGGACAGCTGTGCGGGTGCGAATTACCGGCGCCTGGCCGGTGGGCACCGGGGGCGGCCCGAAAAAGCGGAACGCCTGCGCAACCGCTTCTTCTGCAAGTTCTACTACTATGCGGAGCAGACCGGGCTTGGAAATACTTCCGCTTGCACCGGCTGCGGCCGCTGCATCGATGTCTGTCCGGTGGGGGTGGATATCACCGAAGTACTGCAGGACCTGGAGAGGCCGGCATGAACGCCAATCCGCTGATGCCAACCCTGGGCAGACTGGTCGAAGTGCGTGACCTTGCCACCGAGATCAAGCTCTTGCGTGTGGAGATGCAGAACGGCGGCGGAGCGGACTTCCAAAACTTCCAGCCGGGCCAGTTTGTATTTGTCTCGGCTTTTGGCCTGGGGGAAGCCCCGTTCGGGATTGCCAACGCAGCGGGACGCGGTCCACTGGTGGATTTCGCGGTGGCGCGCCTGGGCTCGGTGACGACCGGCCTGCACGAGTTGGACGTGGGCGACCAGTTGGGAGTGCGCGGCCCGCTGGGAAATTCCTTCCCCATGGCTAAATTCAAAGGTAGAAATCTGGTCGTACTCGGCGGGGGCATCGGGGGTGCGCCGCTGCGGCCGGTCATCCAGCACGTCCTGGATCACCGCGGCGATTATGGGAAGCTGACCATCCTGTGGGCGGCCCGGCAGCCCTCCCTGCTGATATTCACCGACGAATATGCCGAGTGGCAGGCCGCCCCGGATACGGAACTGCACCTGACGGTGGACAAGCCGGAAGATGGCTGGGGGCACTCGGTCGGGTTGATCACGCAGCTGCTGGAGAAGGTCAGTCCTTCCACCCGGAATACCACCGCGGTCACCTGCGGCCCGCCGGTCATGATCCGTAATGTCACCAGGATGCTGGCAGGCATGGGCTTTGCCCCCGAAGACAGTTATGTCACGCTGGAGGCGCGCATGCATTGCGGCCTGGGGAAATGCGGGCGCTGCAACCTGGGTGAAAAACTAGTCTGCGTGGATGGGCCGGTCTTCAGCATGGCCGAAGTGGGGAATTTACTGGAATCGTACTGAAAGAGGAAAATATCCCGCGTTGGTATGAAAACGACTGCGTTCTTTGGGCCGTCAATGAAGGGCGCGCGCGCGAAATGTGAAAACGATGAGGAACGATGGCAGGAGGATTTTTTAAGGTTGGAGGGAAAGGGTAATCAGGCAACCAGGAATCAGGTGACCGGGTATCAAAAAGGCCGGGATAAGGGCATTTAACCGCAGTTTTTGGGCATTTTTAGGGGTTTGCGGCGGGGGCAGAGGCGGGCAGGCCGGGCGGCAAATTCCAGGAGGTTTAACGAAGGAACGGCGAATGGAATTTTCCGGGTAAAACAATGCAAAAAAAGGTGCTTTTTGACGATATTTTCGCAAAATTTGCAGAAATATCGCAATAATAAGAATCAGGTCAGCGGATGCCCGGCGGCTGAAACGCAAGTCGCTCGCGCCCAGGAATACGCATTTGGGGGTTGCATTATCCATTTCTGCAGTTCCTATCATCATCCATAACGGGCCAAATTGCCAGGGGAAATTATGATACGCTTTCCCCGGAACCTGCTAAGGGATGGGTCGGCGCCCGCGCATTATTATCCATTTCCTCCCATAAATTTGCTCGCCCTGAGTTCTTGGAGTCAGAGTCCGTTTACAGCCTCCCTTGCTTACCAGATGCATTGCCACTTCTGCCTTTTTTCCGCCCATCATCTTTGTGGAACACTTTGTGTAACTACATTTGACTCAGGCAAGAATCATGCTAATATATATGAAAAGGGTCGGGCGCCGATCATTGAAAATTAGGAGTGGGAAACATTCCATGGGAACTTCCATGATTGTTCTTTTCGTTTTCATTGTGATAATCTTTTTTATTGCTAGTTTGACTTTTGTTGCCTATAAACGGCAACAAATCCGCAAAATGATAGAAGCGAAGGATGCCCGGCTCAAGGTAGTAGAAGAAGAGGCCAAACGCAAGGCTGACGAAGAGGCACAACAGCAGGCCGAAGAGGCCAAACGCAGGGCTGACGAAGAGGCACAACAGCAGGCCGAAGAGGCCAAACGCAAGGCTGACGAGGAGGCACAACAGCAGGCCGAAGAGGCTAAACGCAGGGCTGACGAAGAGGCACAACGGCAGGCCGAAGAGGCCAAAAGCAAAGCAGAGGTAGGGGCAGATGTTGCAGAGACACCGAAGCTATCATTATTAGAAATCGAGCCAATATCCAATCCACCGACTTATCACCCTCCAACACCTTCAGCGACCCATCCAAAAAAACCAAACGGAGAGCGAATTCCACATTCCACGCAGCAGGTCGTCGGCGACTTACGGCTTCGCGTTCAACTAGTGTTTGGGCGTGGAGGGGCTGTGAGGACATTGGCACTAGTTCCAGACAAACACGAAGAAATGCCAGATGAAATTGCAGTTATCGGCCGGCAAGGCGAATTGCGCCTTGTTGAATTACGCGATGATTGTTACGAACCAGTTCCGCTCGTTGACGCCACTAATGCACTCCGTGAAGGTATCCATTTGCTAGGACGCAGTGCCGAGCACCATTGGCGCTGGGTGCTGAGTGGACGCGAACTCTACGTGCTTGCTCCAGGGGATGAATTTGGATTGTACGGTTATGTTTCCACAGTGCGTCTCCGGCTGAACGTCAGCCATGAGATTTTGGCGACTGCCAGGTTGTGCGATCAGGTGTTGGTTGCTCTTGCCAACGCTGGTTGTGCCAAACCAGAAGTGAATAATGACAAAACAGCGGGGGTTCCATCAGGATGGCTTCTCTTTCGCGATGTGATTCCTACTCGTGCAGTGGCCATGCAAGAGGATGGGGACATTCTGAATGTACTTTGTCCAGCGCATGAAGTTGAACCATATTTTACCGGAGGTATCAGACTGGAGAGAAATACCTGGCTCGTTGACTTCCCACCACGTGTTCGCTTTACTGGAGAACTAGGGGACAGCTTTAGAGTACTGATTGACGGCAAGCCTGCACATACTGCTAACGATGGAGCGTTTGAAGCGCCCGGTTGGGATGCTGAGGGGGAACACCGCCTTTGGTTCGCTGATAGGGCTGAGACATATGTGCTGCGCACAATGAATGAAGGATGGGAATCTTGGAACGCGTATGACTTCGGAACGACAGGAGTCGTAATTTGTGGCGCGGGCATTTATCGAATGGAAGGCACTGAATGGTATCAACTTCGCGTCCCGGTAACTAACCCCTTGCTTGTTGGATCGCGACCAGGTGAAATCTTCAGGTGCCGTCCACGGCAGGATGTACGTTCAGGAACTATCCTAGTACTTGTTCCCTTTGTTCCCGTATGGGCACTGCCAATTGACCCTATTCATGCGGACAAACATTTGTCAAGAGCCGCCCTATGTATACCAGTCATAGCCGCATTGATGGGTACCACCAAAAGGAGTGTGGAGGGGGTTAGGATTCTGGATTTATTGGGGCATCAGAAGTTGAAATATTCGAGACAA
>JBEKEB010000177.1:0-7586 GCA_050014055.1 Anaerolineales bacterium
AAAATGTTAGTAATAACAACCAAATGAACACCCCTATTCAAAAGGTGCTCAGTAAAATTGCTGCGCATTGATTCCACTTTTGATATTTCCCGGCTATTTTGCAATATCTTCACAGCCTCGGAAGGGGATGGTATTCGAGTCTGCCCAGGGGCACTACAGACCCCAACTAAACACTCTATCCTGTCCCAAGAAAAGGAGCTAACCGCCGGAGTTAGCTCACTTTCATTTTTCAGGATTGGAACTGCCATCATTAGCCTCAAAGGGTAAAAAACGCCCGCCCGCACCTATTTACATAAGGCTGTCTTGCGTGGCATCTTCTTTCTTTATATTCTCGGCCTGTTTGAATGTCCCGTATAGGATCAAGACTGCATTCCACTGTAAGCAAGCCAGTATTAGCTGGCGTTATCTGTAATTGTAGGTGTTGCTCTCCCAAACTCTAGCCTTTTCTGAACCAAATTTTCTATATGCGCAACTATCATTTGTGCCTTTTCAACTAGCCCTTTATATGCTTTCGATTTCAAATTCCAGTCTTTGGCCTGTTCCCCAATTTCTCGGTCGATCAATGAGGATGATAACAACTCATCGAATGCTTGAAACTCAAGTTTAAGATCCTGACTGAGGAATATTCGGTTGTTTATCATGAAATTGTGAAATTCTCTAACAGCAGATTTTGCTTCTCGCAAGTCATACCAAAACTCTTTGTCCACATAAAATGTGTTTCTGTCTGCAGACTTTTCAAGGGATTTTTTATCTGCTTCACTCCAATTAGATTTCTTGAGAAATTCTGTAAATTCTTCGTTACTCATATTGTTGAAATTAGGGCTAAATTGAAGAGGAGAAGTTATTTTTGCTACTTGACCAAGGGCGTCTTGAAGTTTCTCCCAAATCTTTGGCAACACCTCTATTTCCTTCTCATGAATTTTTGTTACTCTGCTGAATAGAATACTTACTTGATGACGATACTCTTCCAATTCCTTTTCCTGCGCATGTTTGTATGCTTCAAGCCTTTCAGAAAATTTCTCTTCAATCCAATTTTTGGTTAGGAACCTGAATATCACAAAAGCTATTTCAGCTGCCCCGCCACCTATGATTAAAAATTGTCCTACGAAACTAAAGATAGTCTCCATAATGCACTCCTAAGAAAATGACAATGGTGAATTTATAAGCTAGCTAAGAGATTGGCTCAATAACAGCAGCGGAGCCGCTATCCGCAGATGCCGGTTACAAGGATTATGCAATTGTCACCCATTATTTCTAATTTCAATTTACATATTTATTCTTGTTAACTCGCGATAGGACACCCAGAACAATATAAAAAGGAATAACGCAGGCTTGAAAATATGCTCCAGTGAGATATATATTGACCAAGCCTAGAATGCTTCCGAACACTGCCAAAAAAGTCATTTCTTGTGGAACACGTTTTTTTCTATGAACAATGTCGGCTATTCCCATAAAGTTTATAATACTTATAGCGACATTCCAGATGCCGAAACATATTGCGTTTCCTCCAAGAATGTTGGAAGGAAGTGTAATTTGAAGCAAACCAACGCCAATCCAAAAAATACCCAAAATAATAAGCAAAATAATCATTATGGTTCCGATTGCATCTGTGCCATCAGTTGATTGTATTGGTTGCTGAATTGTTGTTGCTATTTGTGCATTTGCCGGAGCGGCTGCCGGCGGTGTAAAATTCAACCCTATCAATTCGTCATATTTCTGCTTTGCTTTTTCGTTGCTAGGCTCAATCCGTAGGATTTCCTTTATACAGCGTATCCGCTCGTTGTCATTCTCGCAAACATTATAAAACCACCCCCAAGTGCGTACATCGTTGGGAGAGGCGCGAATAGCTGCATCTATTAGACGGCGTGCTTCTTGTTTATTTCCTGCCTTTACAGCCGCAATTCCTTGAGTAAGATAATCATCAGTCATATGTCCACCTTGATTATAAGAACCAAATCTAATTATAGAATACAGGAAACCGAGGACTTTGTCAAATCTGTAAGTATTGAGTTGAACAGATCTCCTGGTTATGCTTCCTCCAGGAGACCTGATTTAGACACTAAGCTTCAGATGTCTGAAACCTACAATAGTATGCAATGGACGTAAGGAGCGCAGGGCCCACTTCCTGGCCTTTGTACTATAGATGCCTCCTGTCGGCCGGTGACGCCCTCTTATGCGTCATTTCCACGTAGGTTTGAGCGATCTGGAGATAATGCTGCACCATGTCCAACGTCCTGTGCCCGAGAATGTACTTGAGCGTGAAGATATCGCCTACTGACAACTGGAAGCTTTAGGACAGGCTTTCTAAGAAAAGATAACTAATTACTCAAGCGGGAAAATTTCGCCTCGCATCTTTAGGAGTGCTAAGATTTTGCCGGGTAAATTGCGCACTTATGCGGGTGCTCATACTGTTGTATGCTCTGGTTATTAGGACTCAGACATGTTGTCATGAGCAGAAAATTCCCTATTGATTGTCTTCACATCCTCTTTGCCTACATTGAGCGAAAAGGTGCACAACTCCACCCATTCTTTTTTTTCATTTATTCGAGCTTCAAGTTTTAGAGGGTATTTTTGGCTTGTGAAGATGAACTCTTGCTCGCGTTGAAACTCGCATATAAGGTGTTTTGCCTCTCGACCAAGAACAGCAAATTGTGTAGCCAATGTGCGGTCTTCTTGTGTGACAAGTTTCTTCACTGTTGCCCAATACGTTAATGGTTCTCCATCTAAAGAAGTAAATACCAACCTAAGATTTTCTACGATTATTGGAGTCGGGCCATCATTGAAAAAAATAAAAGGAAGTACGACAACCATTTTCCCCATAACCGAGCCTTGAGCCGCATAGGTTCGAGGTTCGCCGACGTGCAATTTCCCTTTTCGCCAATTCATCCACCAGAAGCTTAATACTGTAAAGAGTAATGCAAGAATGCTTATTACTACTGCCGCGATTTCCATAATTTCCTCCTCTATTTATATTTAAAGAGAACGTCAGTAATAATATTATAGTCATTTCCGGCGTTTCGTAACGGCGAACCTTTTAAGCGTTATTTCAGCGAGCCAGAGTCAAATTTAAATGACTTGGGCAAAACTGGAGCCATTGGTAATGATGTCAATTTTCGCTTTTTATTGTATAGTTATGTAGAGAGGAGGATGGTATGAAAAAATGCCCCTATTGTGCAGAGAAAATCCAAGATGAAGCGATAGTCTGTAGGTACTGTGGACGCGACCTACCAAAATCTTCTGAACCTCCGGAGAAAATCCCATCTCAAGCCACTGAAAAGTTCCAAATTGTCTCTCCACATCCAAAGTCTTCTGCATGGGTTCAAGGCGCAAAGGTAGCCGCCGTTCTTACTGCCTTAGCTGCAATTGTGAGTATTATCCGCTACTATAATGAGCCGGTTGAATTGCTAGGAAATCTTACCATAGGCTCGGTGGCTAACTTTTTCGTTTGGTGGCTACTTGTAACAGGAATAATTACTATATGGAGGAAGGCTAAAGGAAATACATCCGGTTTAACCGCTCCAACCCCAACAGCAATACCATTCCGACCATCAACTTTAATACCATCGACTATGCCTATTATGCTATATTCTGATGACTTTTCAAATAATCAAAACGGTTGGCTCCAAGGAGCTAATGAAGGAGCGAATTATCTGATTAGTGATGGACGATATGTAATTAGTAGGCGAAGAGGCAATTATGAAAATTGGGCTAATGCCAATCGCAATTTTTCTGATGCGGTTCTGTCTGTAGATGCTTTACTTATTTCGGGCGATCCTAGTCAAACCGGCTCGTTAGTTATTTGGCGCTATGTTAATGTAAAGAACAACTATTCACTACGAATAACTGGTGATGGGCAGGCATCAATTGTTATGACGAATAAAGGCGAATGGAAATTATTATATGGACCTACATTCAGTAAATCAATAAACAAAGTACAGCAAATAAATAAAATCACCATTGCCTTTAGTGGTGGAACTTCCTTGATATATATTAACGATAAGCACATAACGAGTATAACGGATTCGGCTTTTCTTGTTGGGGACATTGGTTTAGGAGCATTTTCGGGTGAAACGAGCGCAGTCAAAGTCTCTTTCGACAACCTTGTGGTTTATTCAATCAATAGCTGGACACCGCCCAAATAATAAAAATGTTAGAAGGAGTGAAAATGTCCCCAAAACAAAAAAGTATGCTCGGTCAACTTCTAGACATTTCAACCGAACAACTCATAGATGTTGTGACAGTATATATAGATCTCATAACTCCCTTTACATCAGACAAAATCCCTGAAATTAAAGCAACTCTGTCAATAAAAGGCTGGAAGCCGGAGTTTAATGATAGGCGTTTTATACTTAAGGTAGATAGATTCTCGGATGATGTGTGTCTAATTATGTTACCAGTCAATGTAGAAGAGTTAGATAAATCCATAACGTGGTTTAAAATCTTCTTTGGCGGCGATACTTGGCAAAGTCCAGAATGGGTTAAATATATACAAGATTTAATTTCAGGATCTTCGTAACACCATCGCCTCATTCCCCGTCACGTAACGCCAAATCCTTGACTTCTGGTATAAGCTCTAGTATAGTCTCTGGTACAGGCACAGGAGGCATGCAAACATGAACGATGGTAAATCATTTGAAGACTATATGCGTAGTAAGGTATTTGAGAACTATGTACGCAGAAAAGCTCTTCGACTTGGGCTTAAACTAAGGAAATCCAGAGCCAAGAAAAAGAGCAGTCATAATTTTGGCCTGTACCAACTCGATGACGCATCCACCGGCGAAATAATACATGGCATAGATTTCATGGATTCACTAAAGGAAGTGGACGATTATTTAGGGAAAGTCCAGTTAGAGCTTGAAAGGCCAGCCTGGGAGAAGGCTTTTGGACGTCCCATCATTACCCCCGCCGAATGGGCAGACCGTCTGCGTAAAGTCAGCTAGTAACAATAAAAGGCCCCTGTAGCTCAGTGGACAGAGCGTTAGCCTCCGGAGCTAAAAAGGGCAGCCCCCGGAAGGGGATGATATTCAAGTCTGCCCAGGGGCACAGAAAAATCTGCCTGAAAGGGCGGATTTTTTATTGCAAAAAGGGCAGCCCCCGGAAGGGGATGGTATTCGAGTCTGCCCAGGGGCACCAAAACAGACGCCGCCATGTGCGGCGTTTTTGCTTATCTTCTCCCTTCTTCCCTCTCCTACGGGTGTACAATCAATCCATTAACGGAAATACTGCTGCGCCTTGCATGCGGACTGCCTCCGTTACCGGAAGGAAACCAGTATGGTCGAAGAAGAAAAAACCCAAAAATCAGAACAGGATCGGGAACAGAAACAGCGCCAGCAGGACCGCCAGCAAATGGAGCAGCAGCAGGAACAGGGCCGCAAGAAGCTCCAGCAGGACCAGAAGGCTCTGGAGCAGGATCTGGAAAAGAAACGCAAAGAGCGCCAGCAGGAACAACAGGAGCAGGAAAAACAGCTGAGAAACAACCAACCTAAGCGCTAAGCCTAAAGTATTGAAAAAGCTACGAACTTGCAGGAAAAAATTCTCCACAGATAAACACAGATTCACTCGGATTCATCAAGAAATCAGTTTTCATCTGCGTTCAACTTGCACTTGCCTCACTTGCAGGTGTCTGAGTTAAAAAATCTGGAATCAGGAACACACTTGCATAATTCCTACAGGATATCCTATGACCACCATTGACCAAAGCCATCGTTCCATTTTGAAGAGGATTGCCCACCGGGTCATGCTCCAGCGCGGCCTGCTGCCCGATTTTTCCGCGGCCGCCCTGGCCGAGCTGGACTGGCTTCAGGAGCCTGTCAAAATGGCCGCCGGGCTGCAGGACGTGCGTGATCTGCGCAGCCTGCTGTGGTGCTCCATCGACAACGATGATTCGCGCGACCTGGATCAGTTAAGTGAGGCCGAGGCCATGCCCGGGGATAAGATCAAGGTGCTGGTTGCCATTGCAGACGTGGACTCTTCGATACCGGACGGCACGGCGCTGGACCAGCACGCCCGCCATAACACCACCTCGGTCTATACCGCCGCCGAAATATTCCCGATGCTGCCGGAAAAAGTCTCGACCGACATCACTTCCCTGAATTTTAATGAAGACCGCCTCTCCATTGTCGTCGAGATGCTGGTCGATTCGGATGGGACGGTGGAAGATTCCAGTATCTACCGGGCCTGGGTTCATAACCAGGCCAAGCTGGCTTATAACAGCGTGGCGGCCTGGCTGGGAAAAACCGGACCCATTCCGGAGGCCATCCCGGCCGTCCAGGGGCTGGCCGAAAACCTGCAGTTGCAGGATCAGGCCGCCCAGCGCATGAAGAATTTCCGGCATGTGCACGGGGCGCTCAGCCTGGAGACCATCGAGGCCAGGCCGGTCTTCGACGGCGACCAGATCAGCGCCCTCGAGATCGATGAAAAGAACCGCGCCAAGGAGATCATCGAGGATTTCATGATCGCCGCCAATGGTGTCACCGCCCGCTATCTCTCGGCCAAAAAATTCCCCTCCATCCGGCGGGTGGTGCGCGTGCCCAAGCGCTGGGACCGCATCGTCGCGATTGCCGCTGATCACAAATTCGACCTTCCGGCGGAACCGGATTCGAAAGCGTTGGAGCAGTTCCTGGTGGCGCAAAAAGCCGCCGACCCGCTGCGCTTCCCGGACCTGTCCCTGGCGGTGATCAAGCTGCTGGGCTCGGGCGAATATGTGGCCGAGCCGCCGGATGGGAACGTGCCCGGGCACTTCGGCCTGGCGGTCAAGGATTATGCCCATTCCACCGCCCCCAACCGGCGCTACCCCGACCTGCTGACCCAGCGCCTGCTGAAAGCCGCGCTCACCGGCCGGTCGGCGCCATACGCCATCCAGGACCTGGACATGCTGGCGGCCCATTGCACCCAGGCGGAAGATGCCGTCGATAAGGTCGAGCGCCAGGTCGGCAAATCTGCCGCGGCGCTGCTGTTGGAGAACCGCATCGGGGAGCAGTTCGATGGGATCGTCACGGGGGCTTCCGAGAAAGGCACCTGGGTGCGCCTGCTGAATATGCCGGTGGAAGGCAAGCTGGTTTCCGGGTTTGCCGGTGTGGACGTGGGTGACCGTCTGCGCGTGCAATTAACCGAGACGAACGTGGAAGCGGGATTCATTGATTTCAAGAAGGTAAGGTAACAGGAAGAAGAAATTCAGATAATCCGGGGGAAGGGCAGGAGCGGGGGATAAGGCTGTTCCACCCTGGTCTGGAATGCCCTGCATTTGGCGGGTCTTGGTAGAAATATACATGGAATCCAGGATCGAGAGGCAGGCCCCGTCGTTCGATCCCCGAAAATGAGATCGTTGGGAGCACAATCAGTTGCTCTTAATATGAAACATTTTTCTCTCTTCCGGCGGCAGACCGTGGTGATAAAATGAGTTGGGTGGGAAACCCCCCACCTAAAAGGAGAGAGATATGAAACGTACCCTTATCCTTTTAGCTGCCTGTCTTGCCGTATTGGCCCAGAGCGCCTGCACGCTTTCCCTGCTCAGGGCGCCGGCTCCCTTACCAACGCCCATTTCCCTTTCCACCCCCACAGCGCCACCCGCCACGCCGCCGCCCACT
>JBEKEB010000178.1:0-7532 GCA_050014055.1 Anaerolineales bacterium
TTTCTGGCTGCAGTCGACATTCCCAAGGCATTTGACGCTTTCAAACTTTCCTTATCCAGCGGACAGGCCAGCAGGAATCTTGAATTGAGCATGTGCCGCAAAGATGGGTCATTATTTATTGGAGAATTGAACGGCACACGGTACCAGAATGGGGCAGTTATCGGCACACTCGGTCTGATCCGCGACATCACCGAGCGAAAGCAGGAGCAAGTGCAGCTCGAGCAAGCCGAGGCAAGATACCGCCTGCTCTTCGAAAATGCGATAGAAGGCATCTTCCAGACCACCCCTGCAGGACAATTCATGACCGCCAACCCGGCCCTGTTAAAAATGCTTGGATATGACTCGCTCGAAGAAATGAATGCCACAACAAAAAACCTTGAACATAAATTCTATGTGCATCCCGGGCGGCGGAAGGAATTCCGGCAGGTACTGAAGCAGGGTGGAGAAGTCACCAGCTTTGAGTCAGAAGTATATCGCAAGGATGGCAGCACCCTGTGGATCTCGGAAAATGCCCGCCTCGTCCGTGACAATCATGGGAAGGTTACATATTATGAAGGAACCTTGACCGACGTCACCGCCCGCAAGCAGGCCGAAGACGCCCTCCGTCAGCTCAATGCCAACCTAGAGCAACGTGTTGAGGAGCGCACGCGTGAGTTGCGTGATGCCCAGGAGCAGCTCGTCCGTCAGGAGAAACTGGCCACACTCGGGCAGCTGGCCGGGGGGGTTGGTCACGAGCTGCGCAACCCGCTGGGGGTCATCAACAGCGCCGTCTATTACCTCAAACTCGTCCAGCCGGATGTGGACGAGAAGATCAAGAAATACCACCTCATAATTGAGCAGGAGGTAAATACCGCTGGCCGGATCATCAACGACCTGCTGGATTTCGGCCGGATTGTTTCCCCGGATCGCCAGCCGGTCTCCGTCCCCGAGCTGCTCCAGCGCGTGCTCACCCGCTTCCCTTTGCCCGCTTCTGTCAATGTGCAGCTCAAAATCCCCGCCAGCCTGCCAAAGGTCTTTGCCGACCCACTTCATCTGGAGCAGGTGCTCGGTAACCTTACCACCAATGCCTGCCAGGCCATGAAAGAAGGCGGCACCCTCACCATCTCTGCCCGCAGCTCCCGACCTCCTGCTTCATCCCCCCTGCCCGCCGGTCCTTGCCTTATGATTGCTGTCAAGGATACCGGCACAGGCATCAGCCCTGAAAATATGAAAAAACTCTTCGAACCGCTCTTCACCACCAAGGTGCGTGGGATCGGCCTCGGTCTGGCCGTCAGCAAAAAACTGGCTGAAGCCAATCGCGGCACAATCGCAGTCCGGAGTGAACCGGGCAAAGGTTCCACCTTCAGCCTCTTCCTGCCTGTCAAAGGTACGTGATGGAACAGGTAGTGACAATAAGGATATCCGAACATTAGACTGCCTGACCAATGTTCTCCATCCTGATCGTTGACGATAACCGCTCCATGGCAGACGCCCTGGTTGACATCCTGGTGCTCAAGGACTTTGAAACCTTCGTGGCATCTTCAGGAGCGGAAGCCCTACAAATCCTGCATGACCACCCCATCGATGTGTTGCTCACGGATGTCATCATGGCGGAAATGGATGGCGTGACGCTCTACCGCCAGACCCGCCAGGCTTACCCGCAGCTCATCACCATCCTGATGACCGCTTACGCCGCCGATGAACTCATCCAGCAGGGCATGGCCGAAGGCATCAAAACCGTTCTGACCAAACCAGTTGATATTGACTTCCTTATCCTGTTGCTATCTTCATATAAAAGGCGTAAATCTGCTGGAAATTCGTAATCTCGAATTTTTCTTTGGAAGGGGTAGTTGGTCTGTCAAGGAAACGATGTGGCTGAGCCCCTCCCGGTCTGCCGCGTTTCTTCAGGACTGTACGATCTGAAAGACTAGAAGACTTGCCCGCCATAATATAAAAAATACCCCTGACTGGCTGAGGGGGGCAGCCAATCAAGGGCATTTCAATTGTGGCATAACTTTGTTGAAAAGTCAAGCCAATAAGTACCTAAAATTCCACCAATCCGCCAGAACAACCTGCCAGAACATACTTCTGTTAATCCCCCCACATAATCGAACTTTGGGCCTGATTCATTTACTTGGTTCGCGCAATACATTAACCCCGCTGGCACCATTTCGAGCGGCGTTCCCGCATGGCAGCCTGCCCACAGGCTGTGGAGCATAATGGGAGCACTCCAGGCCCTTTCCACCCGGTATTTTAGCAAGTGGGGTCCCCCCAATTCTAGGGAACAGACTTTGCGGCCCCCCCAAATCTGGCTCCCCCCAGTGCGCTACCTTCCCTATCCCCCTGTTTATCCACCCGCGGGGGATTTTTATTGTCTCCCGGATGCGTTACCCTGATGGCATGAAATATTTCAGGAGCCCCATATGCCAAGCCTATTTGACTTTTTCAATATCTTCCGCAAGACCTCCATCCATCTAATTGAAGCCAAACTCACCGCCAGCCAGTATGCCGGCAGTGAGAATGATAATACCTTCTATCCAGGCAACAACATGAGTGGGATGTATCGGGACCGTTACGACTACGACCGCCAAACCATTTTCTCGGAATGCCTGAGGGCTTGGCGCGTCAACCCTATCGCTCGTCGAATTGTTAAATTAATTTCCATGTTCATCGTAGGAGGCGGCATTGAGATCAAAAGTGACAATAAGCATACCGACAAGTATTTGCAGAATTGGTGGACGCATCCACTTAATCAGCTTGACCATAAATGTATCAATTTTTGCGACGAAGCCACCCGCAGCGGGAACTTATTTTTTCTTTGCACAGCCGACCAGAATAATGGCATGCTCTATATTCGTGGAGTACCAGCGGACCAGGTCGATCAGATCGTTACTGCCGAGAATGACGTTGACCAGGAATTAGTTTACAAACCGCGTAATATAGATTTATCGCCATGGCCGGCCTATGACCGCAGCAATCAACAGCCGGTCTTCATGCTGCATTTCGCCTACAACCAGCCGGTAGGCGTTTCGTGGGGGGAACCGGATCTGGCACCGATGCTGCCCTGGCTAGGCAGGTATGCCTCCTGGCTCGAGGATCGGGCCAGGTTGAATCGGTATCGCCAGGCATTCATGTATGTGGTAACCGGTAAGTTTGCAGATAGGGCCGCGCGCACAGCCAGGGAGGTTGAGATCAATTCCAATCCACCGCAGCCAGGTTCGGTACTGGTGTCAGATGAAAGCGAGACTTGGACAGTTCTCGCCCCGCAGTTGGCCTCCCATGATGCCAACGAGGATGGATTAAGTTTGAAAAAGATGATTGCCACCGGTGCAGGGGTACCGATCCATTATCTGTCCGAGCCAGAGAGTTCAACACGCACAACCAGCGAGGCTACCGATCAGCCCACCTTCCGTGGGCTAGAGCAAACGCAGATATTCTTCTGTCAGATCATGCAGCAATTGGCAGAGATCGCCGCAGCCTACCGCCATCCGTTTGACCGGCTGGTGTTGCCAGGCAGCCACATCGAGGCCATCGGTCCGGATATGACTGAGAAGGATAATGCCAATCTTGCCTTGGCAGTCAGCCGGGTTTATCCAGCTTTCTCGGAGATCTTCGACCGTGGAGGCATCGATGAGAACGAGTTACTCAGATTGGTTTACCGCATGGCCGGGGAAGTGTTACCGCAAGATAGCCGCCACTCGACCATGCTAAAGAAGCCACTTAAAGCTGCTGCGCCGCAGCCGCCGCAGATGAAATCGGGCAATAACCCGAATGTCGATGGTGGAGAACCAGCAGCAAATGGTGGATAAGTTTTTAGTAACCTGTGGAGAAGCTTATGGATGATGAATTCGAGATCAAGTTAAATGCCAATCCAACCGAGACCGGCTTTGAGATCCTGCCCATCAATGCCGGCGAAGCCAAGGGACATGGGATATCTTTCAGCGCGGCGGTTCTGAAAGCTTCCTTGAAACTTTGGGATAACCTGCCTTGCTTCCTTGATCATGATTACAGCGGTGCACAATCGGTAAAGAACCTCGCCGGTGCATTGCATCAGCCGGCATGGAACGAGAAAGAGCAAGGCATACAAGCGCAGCTGGTACCGGCTGGCCCAGGGGCTACCGCTTTGCAAGCCTTGCGGCTTGCTACGCGCAGTGATCCCGCTCTGATGGCAGCCGTGGGATTTTCAGCTCACTTGTATATCGTGCAGAAAGAGGGGCAGGTTCAACAGATCACGAAGGTCAACTCCGTTGACTGTGTGATCGATCCAGCCCGTGGTGGGAAGTTCCTCGCCACGGTCGTAGGGGCGAACGGTGTTCGCCCATTCAATCAAGGAGATCAAACCATGGAAGACGAGAAAGAAGTAACCGCAGTGGGTTCGGAAGATACCGAAGCCACGCAAGAACTTCTGCAAGCGCAGAAGAAGGTCGAGCAGACCAAGAAAACCGGCGATGAGAGTCTCCGGCAGCTTCGTTTGCAGACCTGTCGCACGCTCCTCAAGGTGTCGCTGGAGGCCAGCAAACTGCCCCAGCCCATCCAGGACCGCATCGATCACCGCTTTAGCCGTCAGGTTGAGCAGGGCTTGCCCTTCGAGCCGGCCGAGTTGGAAAGCGCCATATCCGAAGAGCAGGAAATGGTCAGTCAGTTGACCGCCGGTGGAGTTATTCAAGGTCCCGGCCGCATCACCAGCATGGTCACCAGCACGGATGCCATTGAAGCCGCCGCCAGCGATCTATTCGGCGTAAAACGGGATGAGCGTCTGGCTAAAGTGAAACCCGCCAGGCTGACCGGCATCCGGGAGTTGTACCTGATGCTCACCGGCGATTATGACCTGCATGGTGGCTATTAGGGCGAACGCATCCAGCTTGCCACCACCGCCGATTTCACCGGTCTGGTCAAGAATGCCTTGAACAAGATCATCACCAATCAGTGGGATCTGCTGGGTAAGGCCGGCTATGACTGGTGGAAATCCATCGTGCATGTGGAGCATTTCAATTCCCTCAACGAAATCACCGGCATGCTGGTGGGAACGGTTGGGACCCTGCCGACCGTCTCAGAAGGCGCAGAGTACACCGAGCTGCCCATCGGTGATAGCCCCGAAGTGGCTTCCTTCGTGAAGTATGGTGGCTATATCCCGCTGACGTTGGAACTGATCGACCGGGATAATGTTTCCCGATTGACCGGCTATGCCAAGGAGCTCGGCAATGCCACGCTGCGGAAATATTCCGCATTGATTGCCGGCATCTTCACGGCCAATACCGGCATCGGTCCAACCATGGCCGATGGTGGTGCATTGTTCAATAACACGGTCGTAACCACGGCCGGTGGACATGCCAACCTGCTCACTGTGGCGATCAGGACGGATTACACCGCCTGGAATGCGATTGCCCTGGCGATTTATAACCAGCCCATGTTGATCAAGAATGCGGCTGGCTATTATGGCACCGGTCCGAAGATGGCAATCGAGCCCAAGATCTGCCTTGTCCCTCGCGCGCTGAAGGCGGCTGCCCAGGCATTGTTCGTGCCTCGTTGGGCTTCCGACGTGATCAGTATTGCTTCCATAGGTGGTCCTTCTTGGGCCGGCCAGGTGGAAGTAGTCACCGTGCCTGATTGGACGGATGCCACCGACTATGCAGCCGTGATCGATCCGGCCATTGCCCCAGGTATCATCGTGGGTGAACGCTTTGGCCTCATGCCAGAGATTTACACCGCCGGCAATGACACCGATCCGGCTGTCTTTATGAACGATGAAACCCGCATCAAAGTACGCATGTTCGCAGCCGTGCTGGTGCAGGACTTCCGCCCGTTGCATAAAGAGAATGTTGCTGGTTAGGCAAGGCGGCTTCCAGCCGCCATTGCCTATATCGGCGATATGAATCGCCGATATAAATCTTCGTGATTAGGAGAAATTTATGGAGAAATTACAAGTTATGGCAACTGCTCTGGCAGCCAGCATCCAGCCGCACCTCGGGCAGCCAACTATCCCGCCCATTTCATGGGCGCAGGATGGAGATATCGTCCATGTGGTACTTGCTGATGGTCGTAAGGTATCGGCCAGCATCCAGGAGATCAATCAAATCATGTTCACCCAAAAGGTGGTCAATGAAAAGATTGACCTCGATAATCTGGAGGTCGATCTCTCGCCGAAGAAAGCACCGGCAAAGAGAGTTAAATCTGCCATACCACGCAAACGGCGGTAATCGTAGGGGCGAGCCGTTGGCTCGTCCCATCTTTTAAACCCGGGCGGGTGTAGCCCACCCGCTCGGGATCACCTTACGCAATAAGGAGACCAAGCCATGCGTAAAATCTTTCAGAAACTTGTCATGTTTTTTGCCGTTGCTTATACTGGCTATCTCAATGCCTGGGTAAAGAACGGCCAACTCGGTGGCTATGTCCACGATACAGCCATGGCCCAGATGCTTCCCTGCACTGGCATGCATTATGTCACCGGCACGTGGACCATGGCAGCCGGTTCAGTCACCGGTACGATTGCAATGGCGAAGGCCGCTGCCGCAGAGACCGCCGTGATCAACATTCCTTTGGAGATCCCATCCAATGCCGTTGCATTGAAAGGGGCTTATCTCAAATCCATCGAAGTTGATTATGAGATCGGGACTTTGGCCTGTACCAGCGTCACGGCCAGCTTGAATAAGATCACACGTGGAGCGGATACGGTTGGTTTGACTGTGACAGCCATCACAGTTACCCAGGATCTGGCGGCCGGTGTAGCAGCCGCCAGCGCAGCCAAGCACCGCCTTGTGGTCACGCTCACCACGCCGGTCTGGATCCTCAACACGGAATATCATCTGCTGGTCCTTACGGTCGTTGCAGCCGCGACTTCCGTGTTCAAGATGAATTCCGCCGTTGCCAACTTCACCATGCGGATATAAAACCCAGCCTTCGGCTGGTGATCAATTGATAGGGGGCGGGGTCGACCCCCGCCCCCAAATTGAAAAGGAGAATGTTCATGAATGATTTCACCAGTTTACTTGTCGGAGGCGTTCCTCTGATGATTGTTATCTTCGGCCTGGTTGAGTTTAGTAAGTCATTGGGATTAGTAGGGAGAAAGTTGGCTATAGTTTCGATGCTTCTCGGCGTCGCCTTCGGTATCGCCTATCAGATCGCCTTGCAGGGATTGCCGTCTGCATTTCCGAATTGGTTCAGCATCTTTGTTTACGGCCTCGCGCTGGGTCTTGTCACCAGCGGCTTCTATGACTTCGCAGATAGCCGGTTGCCAAAAGTTGGACCTTAGAAAGATCGTCAGCAGACTAGCCCACTGCTGATTATCCAGGGAAGCGGCGGGTGAAACCTCCACTCTCCGCTTCCCGAAACCGTCCGGACGGCCGCATACTTAAACCACCCCCTAGATGTGGTGGCCGAAGATGTAGCCAGGAATATTGAAATAAAAGGTAATTGTCTGTATATAGCGTTTTTACCCCCTGCTTGTCTTATCGGGGAGGAATTAAGCGGGAGGAGCTAGTTGGTCATAGGAGTGGTCGGATGATAATGTTGCACAGTGGGAGATGTACTGATTGACCAGGCGGTTCATGGTTGCC
>JBEKEB010000179.1:0-7436 GCA_050014055.1 Anaerolineales bacterium
AAGTCAGCAGGGTAATGATAAGCATCGCCATGATCAGCCAGATGTAAGGTCGTGCATATCCCATGACGCGTTTTAGTAAGACCCAGGTGACCTGGGGTTTCTCGTCCGTGGAATTAAGGATACTCCAAGGACCTCCGTGGCCACCGCCACCGCCGCCACCGCGCATCATATTTTTGTTACTCCTGGAATGATTTTGTCTCCGGTTGCCATAAAGAGCGGTTGGACGATCTGCAACACCTGGAAAACGGTCTCGCATTGCTCCGCAGAAAGGGGCACCAGCAGGCCGGCCAGACGGGCCTGTGTGCTGTTTCTGGCTTCATCCAGTACCTTTTGTCCCGAGTGTGTGAGCGCCAGAGTGATTTTCCTGCGATCCGTGTTGGAATGTTGGCGCTTTACCATGGAGCGCGCCACCAGTCCATCCACGATCTTGCATACACTCGGGGAGGTCAATCCAAGGTGCCCGGCCAGGTCCATCAGCGATACCCCCGGATGGCGTTCGAGAAACATCAGGGTACGGAATAATGGCACGGTCAGGTCATTTGACCGGTGGCTGCGCATTTCGGTCCGGATGGTCCGCATGATTACCGGAACCACGTCCAGGAGTTCGCGCGCGACGGCTTCTCTGGAAGCACTCATAGTTTGTTTACCTTTCTAATTATTAGATTATCTAATTATATCACGATTCCGCCCATACGCGTTGCCAGATTACCTCCTTATTGTTTCTTGTTTTTTTCTACTTGCCAGCATGAATAATGCCCGGCTCGTCCACACAGCCAAGACGCCAGCCGCGACCATCCCGCTCCAGCAATTGGTCCGCCTCGGCTGGCCCCCAACTGCCTACCGGATAGACCACCAGGCCTGAGCCAGCCTGCGCCTCCCAGCCCTGCAGGATGGGGTCGAGCAAATTCCAAGCGGCTTCGATCGAGTCGCTGCGAGTAAAAAGCGAGGCATCCCCGGCCAGGGCTTCCAGCAGGAGCCGTTCATAAGCTTCCGGCAGGGAGCCGTCGAAAGCCGAGCGATAGTGAAAATCCATATCCACCGAGCGCATGGCCTGCTCGAAATCCGGAACTTTGGCCTCGAATCGCAGGTGAATGCCTTCGTCCGGCTGGATACAAAGCGAGAGGATGTTGGGTGTTATGGTGCTCTTCTCCGGCAAGTGGAACATAAGGTGGGGTGGGCGCTCGAACTCGATGATGATCTCGGAAGTCTTGCGCATCAACGCTTTTCCAGAACGCAAAAAGAAAGGCACACCCTGCCAGCGCCAGTTGTCTATATACAACTTCAAGGCGGCATAAGTGGGCGTGAGTGAGCCCGGAGCCACGCCCGCGGCCTTCGGGTAACCTGCGTATTGTCCTCGTATGGTATCGTCCAGTGCGATCGGGCGGATGCTTTCGAACAACTTGGCCTTCTCATTACGGATTGTGTCTGCGTTGAATGAACTGGTCGGTTCCATCGCCACCAGTGCCAGCAATTGCAGCAGGTGGTTCTGGAACATGTCCCGCAACACTCCGGCGGAATCGTAGTAACCCGCCCGCAAGCCGACATCCACGTCCTCGGCCACCGTCACCTGCACATTGTTGACATACCGGCGATTCCAGACTGGTTCGAAAATGGTGTTGGCGAAACGGAAGAACAGGATGTTCTGTGCGGTCTCCTTGCCCAGATAGTGGTCGATGCGGTAGACCTGACTTTCGTCGAAGACTGCATGCACGGCCTGGTTCAGAGCCCGGGCCGAGTTCAGGTCGTGCCCGAAGGGTTTTTCGATCACTATCCGCCGCCAGCATGGACTCTGGGAAGCCATCCCTGCCGCGCCCAGCGAGCTCACCACATCTGCATAATGCTCCGGTGCAGTGGCCAGGTAATACAGACGGTTGGCATCCTGCGGGCCAGGCGCCTTCCCGCTCGCTTGGTGTGGTTTGTCTGGCATGCCTTCCAGCGTCTGGAGAAAAGCCTCCAGCTTGGGGAAATCTCCAGGCACGTCAAGGTTTCCCTGGAAGTAATATATCATCTGGGAAAAGGTCTCCCAAGAGGCCGGATCGAATGTCCCCGCCGAGAACTGGGCCACGCCTTCCCGCAGGCGCGCCCGGAAAGAATCATCCGTCAATGGGCGGCGCGCAAAGCCGACAATGTGCGCGCATTCCACCAGCCGGCCCTTCTTGAAATTGTTATAGAGAGCCGGGATCAGTTTGCGCCAGGTTAAGTCGCCCGAGGCGCCAAAGATGACAATTGAGGTGGCAGACCCGCATTCCATCATGATGGTTTTGTCTTTACGGCGTGACCGCCGAACTCATTTCGCATCGCGGCGAGCAACTTGGCGGCGTAACTTTCGGTCTGACGGCTGATAAACCGCTGCTGAAGCGAAAGGGTGATGATTGGGGCAGGCACATCCAGGTCGACCGCCTCGGCTACCGTCCAGCGGCCTTCGCCACTATCGGCGACCCAGCCCTGGATGCTGGCCAGATCCTGGTCTTTCGACAGGGCATCCGCGGTCAGATCGAGCAGCCAGGAACGTACCACGCTGCCATACCGCCAGATCTGGGCCACTTGCTCCAGATCCAACTCGAAATCTTTTTTGGCATGCATGATCTCGAAGCCCTCGGCATAGGCCTGCATCAAGCCATACTCGATCCCGTTATGGATCATCTTGACAAAATGTCCCGCCCCTACCGGCCCGACCCGCCCCCAGCCCCGCTCTGCAGCCGGGGCCAGCGTCTCGAAGATCGGGCGTAATCCTTCCACCACTTCCGCCTCTCCCCCGATCATCAAGCTGTACCCTTCGGCCAGGCCCCAGACGCCTCCGCTGGTGCCTACATCCACGTAATGGATCTCCTTGGAATGGAGTGCTTCAGCGCGGCGCATGTCGTCTTTGTAGAAAGTGTTGCCGCCGTCGATGATCACGTCCCCGGCCGAGAGCAACCCGGCCAGTTCGTTCACCACGGCCTCGGTCGCCGCCCCGGCCGGTACCATCAGCCAGAATACGCGTGGTTTCGGCAGAGCCGCAACTGCCTCGGGAATTGAAAATACCGGTGTCAGTCCATGTTCGGTCGCCAGCTTGCGGGTCAATTCCGCCGACTGGTCCAACCCGACCACCCGCTGCCCGCCCTTGAGCAGGCGTTGGGCCATACTTCCGCCCATTTTTCCCAGTCCGATGATGGCAATATCCATAGAAAATTCTCCTTTATATAACCGGTCAGAAGGTCTAAAACCATTATCGCATAAAACAGGTCGGGCGGGGAGGCAAACCAGCCCTATAACTATAAAACATTAACAATTTAACCGGGGACGTTCCTTTGATAGTCATGCCCCAGCGCAGGCGGCAGAAAATCTCATCAACTTTAATGGAGCCAGCCCTCACCACTTTCTCCGGCTTGGTTCTATAATCAGCAGGACACGAAAAACGCAGGTGCAACTACCCTAAAAAAACAGGAATGCGATACATTCGACTAAAAAGTGACTGAAGTCGCAACTCCGCATCCATTAGAAAGGTGGATCCATGCCAAGAAGAAAGAAAAGTAATAAAAAGAAAAGCCCGATTGCCGTCAGCGTGATTGCCGTGGCGATCGTGGTGCTCTTCCTTATTCGCCTGTACCAGGTGTATGAACCAATGATCCGCCACAATTTCTTCAAGAACGGCATCAGCGGGCCACTTTTCAACGGCTTGAGCCTGACTCCGCTCGGTAATGACCTGTTTTCGAGCATCTCCTACCTCATCCTGTCGCTGGCCGGGATATTGGTTTTGATCGGTTTCCTGCGCCTGCAGCGCTGGAGCTGGGTGCTGCTGATGGCCTGGACGGGGGCTTCCCTGATCATCGCCCTGGTCGATTTCTTCTACAGCCATGCCAACTATGTCGTCATGGCTTCCAACGTCATCATCGCCTTTGCGCTCAACCTGCCCGGCGTGCAGCGCGCCTTCGATATAAGGAGGGACGATGAAGCCCATATCTGATCGACCCAGCGCGCCGGCCGATACTCCCGACCTGGAACTGCTGCGCAAATTCGAGCCGGTGGTGTACTATACCAAGGGGGAACAGGTTTATCCGACAGCAGTGGAGTATTACGTCAGGGAATGCAGCCTGCGGGAGCACCATCCCGACGGGTCGGAGGAGCTGCTGGTGCCGCAGGGGCAAATGACCATGGAGAAATTGATCGAGCCGCGACCGGCTGTCTTCGGCAGCATCCGCTACCTGCGTTTTATCGAGCCGTTAGACCTGGGGGATGCAGCCCGGGTACTGGCAGATCAGGCGGCCCTGCGCCGGAGGATCGGGGAATATTTTCGCCCCGGAATCGGCCGGCTGGCACGCGGCGGCTTCCTGCCGCGCCTAGCGGATGGGCTGTTCTCGCTTTCGTTCCTGTTGAGAGGCCGGGTCCCTGCGGCGGACATGGCCGCGGCCGAGCTGGACTATAACGCCATCCGGGAGGAACATCCGGAGTACATCTATTATGGAAGGGTGACCCGCCAGGCCGGCTGGACCGTCCTGCAATACTGGTTCTTCTACTACTCCAACCCCTGGCGCTCCGGCTTTCACGGCGTCAACGACCACGAGTCGGATTGGGAGATGATCAGCCTGTATTTATATGAAGATGACGGCCAGCTTATCCCGGAGTGGGCAGCCTATGCCTCGCACGATTTCAACGGCGATGACCTGCGGCGGCGTTGGGATGACCAGACGGAACTGACCATGGAGAACGGCCACCCGGTGGTCTTTGCCGGAGCGGGGTCGCATGCTTCCTATTTCCGGCGTGGGGAGTACCAGGACGAGGTGACCTTGCCCCAGCCGGACTGGCTAGCCGCTATTATAAAGGCCTGGAATACGCTATGGACTAAGACGTTCGGCCAGAAGCCGGTGGAGGCCTTCCACGTGCCTTTCGTGGATTACGCCCGGGCGGATGGGCTGCGCATCGGTCCGGATGGACCGCACCCCTGGTCGCCGGTTCTGGTAGATGAAACCATTCCGTGGGTGAGCCAGTATCACGGTCTGTGGGGGCTGTTCGCCAGGGACCCGATCTCAGGCGGGAATGCCCCGGCCGGGCCGATGTATAACCGGGACGGCACCCCGCGCGGGCGCTGGGTGGATCCGCTCGGTTTTGCCGGGCTGGACAAAGTGCCGCCGCCGCCGCAGGCCGTGCACATGCTGGAGGAAGACAGCCAGGAAATCTCCCGGCGGCAAAGAGAACTGAAGCCACTCATCCCGGAAAAAGCCGATCTGCTGCAATCGATGGGCATGGAGTTGAAAGGGATGGAAGGCAACCCGCACCTGGCCAAACAATATGCCGCGCAGGAAAAGGGCATCACGAAACTGTCGGCCGAGTTGCGCGACCTGCGCAAGGAGCAGACGGAAAATGTGGCCCTGCTAGAGGGCTTTGATCGGCAGTTGGAACGCCTGCGGTCCGGCCTCAAAGATGATCCGCATGCCCACATCAAACACCTGGATGCACCCGATAACCCGGATGAGAAGCTGCGCTTCGACCGCGCCGCCGAGACCTGGGCGGCGGTCAGCCTGAGCCTGCTGCTGTTTGTGATCGCCGGGCTGGTCTTCTTTGCGTCCCAGTATGTGTGGGTGGGCCTGGCCCTTGCCCTGATCTTTTTTGTGGTGATCGAATCGATCCTGCGCGGGGCCTTCGTCGAGACGGTTGCCTGGGTCACCCTGCTCCTGGCGATGGTAGCCAGCGTGATCCTGTTCATCCATTTCTGGAAATGGATCATCCTGGCAGCGTTGCTGGTAATGGGGGTCTCGCTGATGGTGCAGAGGCTGCGGGAACTGGCGGGGTAAAAAACTTTACCACTAAGGACACTAAGGACACTAAGGTATACAAAGTTCATTTTTGACAGACCTCCGAGTTCTTTAAGAACTCGGAGGTCTCGTGTTTATAATTTTTCTGGATGCCCATTTGTGGCCGCCAGTCCCGAGGTGCATTTGGGCGGGAGCTTGGTGATTTATTTAGGCTTAGCCGGGTCAGGTGTCTGATTAATAAGGCATTCGTTATTCGAAAAAAACGAATGAGGAACGAATAGCTCCCGGTAACCCCAGCCGCCCTTCGGCGACCAATGTCGCCTATCGGCCGATGGCGGCTTGAGGCCGCCTCGGCCAGTCGGGGACCAACGTCCCTACGGGATGCTACGCGATCGCCTACCAGCCGATACCCGAAGAAACCGGGTACAAGTTGGCAGCTTGCCTGCGCCACTGACGCCGCAGGTACAGGTGAGGCTGCCTCGGCCAGCCCCGGCCCTGCCTCCGCTACGCTTCGGGAGGCTTCGCGATCCCCAAATCCTTCGGAAACGCAATTGGAGAGGGGAGAAGAAAGAAGGGGGAAGAGAAATGAAGACATTATCAGGGACAAGATCGGCTGCCGGGGACAAGTATCCCCTGACGGGGACATGTTTCGTTTCCTGGAAACGAAGGGAGGAACGAATACTCCCGGCAACCCCACCCGCCCTGCGGGCACCCTCCCCAAATCCTCCCCCTTCGGGGACAGGTCGGATTTGGAGAGGGGAAAATGTATATATATTTTTGCCCAGCTGGCAGGTTATTCGTTCCGCGGAACGAAGAGGAACGAATGCCTGCCCAGGAAGCGCGGCGGGGCGGTGAGGCGGTGCGCTCTAACATTTCACTATCGCAATGCTGGATTTATTCTCATTAGGTTGCTTTGTTTCATGCACTCGAGGGCATCTGCCTATTGACTTTATTCCGCACAATCACTATTATTTAATAGTAACTTTGTTCTCCTTTTTCCTTTTTTTTTGAATTAGAGGAGGTTAAAATGGCGCAAGCGGTCTACAAGCTTTTCAGGATGTCCTATACACCGGCATGGTATGCATTGTCCGCCGAGGAACAGCATGACCTTGCGGCAAAGGTCGAAGCCTCGCGCAAGGCGGTCGGAGGCGAGGTGCTCGCAATGGTAGCCTCGCTGGATGAAAAGTGGAGTGGATGGGGTGTGGAGAAATATCCCAGCCTCGAAGCCGTTGCCCAGCATGGTATGACGCTTTATATGATGAAATGGTTCATCTATGTTACCAGCGAAACAACGCTGGGGGTTGAAATCCCACCTTCATTGATGTAACACCAATCAGGGAAGCACTTCCCTTGCTATAACTCACATATGTACCTTCCCGCTCTGCCAGCGGGAAGGGTTCGCGTCCCTGATCACCCTCCGCCCAATGCGGCAGCCGGCGGAGAGTGCGATTGTTAAGGTGCAATGGGGCGGCCAGGAATACCCTATGAATGACCCTACCGCGCCTGTATAATAAAACATATGTTCTAATTTGTCAAGCTTGTTTGGAAAAAGCGGCTCGCCGCCGCTTGCTCTTGCATTGGATTCATTGTATAGTCATTATAGGGTAGATTTTATCGGTATTCTAATAGACATTTGGAATTATATAATAATAATGGGACAGTTACGGATTGCCTATCAGCTGCTAGCATGAGCTGCACAGGAGG
>JBEKEB010000180.1:0-7376 GCA_050014055.1 Anaerolineales bacterium
TCCCGCCCACCAACACGCCGAGTTGCGGGCAGATCAGCCTGGGAACTCTCAACAAAAGTGGGCATGATTTGACCTTGTCCATTACCAATAATTACGGTGCGCCGATCACGATCACTTCCTTGCATGTCACATGGAACCAACCGATCGCCCAGACTCTGGATACCGTAACCCTTAACGGTGCCCAGATCGGAAATCCAATGGATGCCACCTCCCCGACACGGTTGCCTGAGGACCATCCCTTTGTCGGCCCCGCCTCCCTTCGCCGAATATCCAACGGGACTACAGCAACCCTGACAATAACTTTCTCGCATCCCCCCGATATGACCGGGTACACGGTACAGCTCGGTTTTAATATTGGGTGCCCGGTTTCAGCTTCCAGATAAATCTCCAAATTGCCCACCCATTCCACCGTGCAACCCATGCTGTTAACTGACATCCATACTGGCTCCACTTTCCAGCAGTACCAGCTGCTGGAAAAGATCGGCTTGGGTGGGCAGGGAGAGGTATGGTCCGCATTGGACAGCCTCCACCAACTGATCGTCGCCATCAAGTTCAATGAGATTCCCATCTCAGATCTGGAAAACAAGGACGATCAGGACTTCGCCCATCAGATGGATCGGCTGGTCGAGCTCAGACATCCCCACATCCTTCCGGTCTACCAATATGGAAGGTCAGGGCGGATCCAGTATCTGGTCTCGCCCTTTATGCCCGGCGGCACGCTCCAGGACAGGCTCAAGTCGGACTCCTTCACTACCGCCGACGCCCTGGACATCGCGACCGGGATCGCTGCAGCGTTGGATTATCTGCATGCCCAGGGTGTGGTCCACCGCGACCTGAAGCCGGGCAATGTCCTGATGGATCTGAGCCAGACCGCCTACGTGGCCGATTTTGGCCTGGCACTCTTCATTTCGCCCACGACCGAGATATTGCACACCGGGCGGGGAACGCCACCCTATGCGCCGTCCGAACAGCATACCAAGTCCCGCATGACGCCTCAGTCGGATATCTTCAGCTTTGGCGTCACGCTGTATGAACTCTTCACAGGCCAGCTGCCCTGGAAAGGGGAAAAAGTCCTGGGGATGCAGCAGTTATCTTCCGGGGATGAAATCCCCGATCCACGCGAGATCAATCCGGCCCTGCCTCCAATATTGGTTAAAGTTTTGCGCGCCATGACCTCGGCTGACCCTGCAGCCCGGCCCCCCACCGCCGGGGAAGCCATGCGATTCATTCTCACGCTTTTCGATCGGCCTGCGGCTCCCAGCCCGGCTGCTGCATCCCTGGACGAAGCTGCTCTTCGCAGGATCGACGCCCAACTCCTGCTCGAACGCGCTCTAAGCGGTTGGTCGCTTAAGAAAGGGACTGTCCTCAGCCTGACCAAATTTGCCCTGATCGACACCGCCATCCGGCAGACCCCACCGGATAGCCTGCCGGTCGGCGAACTGCAATTCATGCTGCTGCATGCTCTTACCTACGGCTACAACGATGATATCTGGTGGAGCCAGTTGACCAGCCTGCGTGAGCGGCTGGCGGTTGCGACCGCCCTGCTGCAGAGGCACATCGAAATGATCGGGGCACGCGTGGTCTACCATTTGACCCATGACCCGGAGCTGGGCAGTGGTGAGAGCCTGATCCCGAGGGAAACGACTGATTCCCTGCTGGAGTTGGCCTCCACAGGCGATGATCCTTTTTTGCAAGAGCAAGGAATGGAAGCCCTGAAAAGCCTGACCCCCGCCTCACCGGAATGGCGCGATCTGGCGTTCAGCCCGGAACAGGATGAAGCGCTGGGCCGCCTGGCACTGGCCGGGACCGCCCAGAGCGGGCAAGCCGCCGAACTGATCGGCCGCCTGCGCTCGCGGCGCGCGGTGAAAATCGTCCTGCAAGGCACCGACGATGAGCAGCGTGCCGCTGTCCTGATGGCCATCCAGCAGGTAGCCGGCAGTCTCCCGGCGTTGACCCCGGCCCGGGTGCGGCTGGGGGTATCCTTTACGTGGATCCTGCAGCGCCTCTTTGTCCATCCCTGGCGGCTGCTGGCAGGCTATGGGCTGGCATTCCTGGGCGCCTCCCTGGGGTTCGGATTCTATGCGTATCTGGCTTATTCGTATCGCTACCCCGGACACCTGCTCGAAATGGTCGGGATCAATGCCTCCATCACGACCGGGATCTTCCTGGGGGCTTTCTTCGGGTTCGGCCTGGCATTGACACGCCAGATAGCCAGCCGGTACTGGGGCAAAAGTGTTCTCCTGGGTACGCTTCTGGCAGGCGTGATCGGAGGCGCGGCGTTATCCGCCGGCTTGTTCGTCTACGATGTCGTGGCGCTGAACACGCCGCCTACCGGACTGTTCATCCCGGCCGGCTGCCTGTGGGCCGCGCTAGGTTTTGCCCTCGCCACGCGCCTGCGCTCCCGCTTGGGGCAGTTCGGTCTCTCCCTGGTTGCACTCTTCACGGCACTAGCAGGAACCTGGTGGTTGGCTCTCGCTTTTGGCAACCTCTCGACCGATCTGCCGATCATCAGTTTCGACCCGGGGCCCATCCTGCTGATCCTGGGGTGGATGCTCATTGTCGCTCTACCGCCGGCGATCCTGACCAACCTGATGGTCCTGACGGATCAAGAAGACTGATTGCATCAACGGCCTTTCATCTTGAAAAACCGATCTGTGGGTGCCGTATCCATGCTCGTTCGGGCAGTTCCAGCTGCTGGCGGCTCATCCTTCGAGCTTTTTACGGGAGTTCTATTCAGCAGAAGCATTTTTTAACACGATCCCGCGGAAGACCGCCGCGGGACTAGCTCCCGCGGAAGAACAGCGCGGGACAGGCGGGAACCAAGGTACACGAAGGGGAAAAGAACACGAAGGAAGCCCTGGTTTTTGAAGAACAGATTAGTTCTGAGAGCGGCAGTATCCCCTGCCGCACCCTGCGGGTATCCCTTTCAGGGACAAGTTGCTTCGCGAGGGACAAGTTTCGTTTCCTGGAAACGAAAGGAGAAACGAATGTCTCACCCGACCGGCGGCTCACGAGCCGGCATGAAAAGACTAATTGAGGGCGATTGGATGCATCCATCCTCAGCACTAAGGGTACCAACTTTGTTCGGAATATGAAGTTATAATCGATCATGCTCTTACCCAAATTATCGAAGCCTCTGACCATCAAAATGATAAAGCCACCCGAATCTAAAGAGAATAAATCTATTCTTGCATTATTGACAACCAGAACCTTGCGAAAGGTTCCAGAAATCACCATCTATTTTTGGATTATAAAATTATTGACCACCGCCCTGGGTGAGTCAACCTCAGACTACCTGGTGCACCAAATCGATCCGGTTATGGCAGTCGTTCTTGGATTTATTGGTTTTGCCATCGCTGTGGTACTTCAGTTTAAGGTGCGTCGATACATACCCTGGATTTATTGGTTTACGGTCACCATGGTTGCCCTGTTCGGTACCATGGCCGCTGATGTGATCCATATTGTATTAAAAGTGCCTTATGCCATCTCGACGGTATTTTTTGCCGTTGTCCTCGCCATTATTTTTTTGATCTGGTACAAAGTTGAGAAGACCCTATCGATCCATAGTATCCATACCCCTCGCCGTGAAATTTTTTACTGGATCGCAGTCATTGCAACCTTTGCCCTGGGTACTGCAGCCGGGGATTGGACTGCCATCACCTTGAAGCTGGGCTTCCTGACTTCCGGGGTTTTATTCGCCTTATTATTTGCGATCCCTGCAATTGCTTATTGGAAGCTTGGATTGAATGGGATAATTGCTTTTTGGTTTGCTTACATTATGACCCGGCCGTTCGGCGCCTCCTTCGCCGACTTATTTGGGAAAGCCAAGGCAGCCGGCGGCCTGGGCTATGGCAACGGATTGGTCAGTGCAGTGCTATTAATATTGATCATCGGTTTTGTCAGTTATCTGGCAGTTTCTCGAAAGGATATCAAGAGCAACCAATCGGTATAGCGTGATATCTTCGGAGTAACCGGTATTCTCCGGCTTTCCCCACATTCAGAGGAAAAGTATTGAAAAGAAAAAGGAGCGGGGCCGTTAGCGGGCCTCGCTCCTTCTTGTTCCATTATACGTTCATCCGATCAGGATCGTCAGCAGATGCAAGGGCGCCTTGAGGATGGCGCTCCAACCGGCCTGCCGCTTCCCCCTGGCTTGTGCCTAGGGATGGTTCGCTGGAGCGTATCCGTCCATCATCAGGTTTCGCCGTTTTTCGTGTTCGAGAGCGGCCATGTTGATTTCGTACGCGTTTCTCCAGGCATTCCGTTTTTCTGGAAGCGTATTGATGTAGAAGTTAACCATTTTGTTCTCCTTAAATAAAAACAAGTCTTTCGTTCATCCGACATTTCTCTTCGCAGTATGCGAAGACTCACGACTTGAATACCCAATAACAAGGGCTTTCCTGCGTGATCTTCGACGCCTACGAGGTTGGCTGTCGGGCTGGAACAGAAGACTTGCTCTACCCCGGAGTTAGGGTTCCCCGATCAAAAGATTCGGCGTTAAACAATCAATTACTGGATTACTATACAACAAATGGTACCCCTTTGCAATAAATCGCCCAATTTTCATACAGAAGGTACACATTTGGGCCTGGACTATGGGCGCAGCAGACCGGATATTCTTTCAGGCAGCCACAGCAAAGCGCAAGCCCCTGCGGGGCTAAAGGCGAGGGCGCTTCAGCTTCCTTGCGCGATGAGCCGGGGGATTCATCTAATCGACTTATCCACCACAGTGATCAAGGGCAGCCATTCACTTCGCAAGCGTATATTGTCCTTAAGTCTGAGTAAAACATTACCCCTTCCAGGTGCAGACGTGGCAATTGGCGCTGGTTCCTTCACGGAATATAGAGTAAAGTTGGGTAAACCTAATCACTCAAGAAAGGATTTCCTAATGGAAAAAGATCTCGTATGTCGCATGGATGTCGACCCCAAGACTGCCACCAATAAATCAGAATATAACGGAAAGATGTATTATTTTTGCTCGCCCGGATGCAAAAAGGACTTCGACAAGGAACCGGAAAAATACATTATGACGGAAGAACAAACCCAGCATCACCACTAGAATTCCAAAATAAACACCTGAACAAGTGATTCAAAAGATATCGTCATAGAAGTGACCTGTGCAAAGCACAATCAGGCCGATCTATTCAACGCGGGAACCAGCAAATCTCCCCCAAGTGGCGGAGATAAAAACTCCCCTTTCGGCGGATATGGCCGGGGGGGATTTGAAGTACTATTTGTTTATGATGCGCGAATATTTTAATGAGGCCTTTGAAAATGGCAAAACTTAGTGCTTTTACGAAAAATAACCTGAACAAGCAAGGATTTGGAAAATTGGATGAGGAGGCGAAAACCCGCTTTGCATTGCCACTGCGGTTCTCGCCCGGATTAGGGACAATTTTGATCGTGGTCGGACTGTTACTGCAGTCACCCATCTGGATTGGGGTCATGGCTCTGGTTGCGTTGGGCGGAGCCCTGTTCCCCAACGGCATGATTCTTGATCTGGTTTACAACCTCGGTATTCGTCATTTATTCCATGCGCCGCCGCTTCCATCAACGCCAACACCGCGACGCTTCTCCTACATACTTTCCACTGTCCTGCTGACAGGTTCAGGTTTGTCATTTTATTTTGGGCTACCGGTGCTGGGGTTTATTCTGGGAGGAATGGTTGTCATAGGAGGCACAATCCTTACCACTACGCTCTGGTGTTTTGGATCGTGGTACTACAGGCTATTCTTCAGACATGCTGCAACAGAATAGAGCAGCCAAATATGAAAAAAATCAATTGTCTGGTTCTGGCCATCCTGGCTGGTCTATTCCTGGCGGCCTGCGGATCACATATCCAGCCGGAACCGTCGCAGGGAACCGGCTGGGGGACCGGGGTCTTTAACACGAACGGCGAACGGATCTATTTTACTGCCACGAGCGACCGCGGCACTGCAATCACCTACACGGGTGGTCCAGGATCGAACGGTTGGATGATGGGTGGTGGTCAGTTGACGTGTGCCTCCTTCCATGGACCTGACGGAAAGGGCGGCGTACATAGCATGGGTATGATGCAGACAATGGATGCCAAGGACATACGCTGGTCAACTTTACAAAATGATTACGATGCCCAAAAATTTAAGCTGGCAGTTACGGAAGGGAAGGACTCGGATGGTTCGCAGTTTAATTCAGATATGCCGCGCTGGAATATGTCCGACGAGGATTTGGCCGACTTGATCACATATCTAAAAACCTTGCCTTAACTATTTGACACGGGTTGGTAATGGTGTTACGGAAGGAGAAATAGCGTGAATGAGGAACACGAACCTCACGAGGCGGAGACGCACTTAACGGCGGGGATCATTCGTTAATGGAGCATCATTCCGGGGAAGATCACGCCAACAGCCATGCTGATCCCGGCCAGGAAGCCATGGATCACGGTGGAATGCATCTTGCGGAAACCGAAGGCGCCTCTCACGAGCACCACAACGGGCAAGCAATGCCGGCGGAACACGCCGCGCCAGCTGGCGCCGCATCCTGCGGGCTTTTTACGGGGATTCTATTCGGCGGAGGCGGTTTTTAACACGATCCCGCGGAAGACCGCCGCGGGACTAGCTCCCGCGGAAGAACAGCGCGGGACAGGCGGGCACCAAGGTACACGAAGGGGAAAGAACACGAAGGAAAACCTGGTTTTTACAGAAGAGATTGGTCTCAGAGCAAAAGCCTCTGCGGGGCTGCAGGCGAGGGCGCTTCAGCGTCCTTGCGCGATGAGCCGGGGGATTCATTCCGCTACGATCCCAGCAGTGAAAAACAGGAAAAAGTCCGGAGGGTAGTGTGAACTTGGCGAGTAAAGCTTTCAAGATTACGATTTAATGCGCTTATTTTTAATGATGATCTTCGGGGATGGCTTATCCCGGTTTGGATTTTCCGGTTCTTCCTTTATTATTTCCAAGAATCTTGCTCTAAATTCGGCATATTTTATCGCATCCAAAGATGAATTGGCTGTAGCAAATAAGGAATAAATTGCAATAAATGTGAAGACAAGAAAGTTTAACTTTGGATAAATATATACAGTGGTTGACAAGGCATAAGGTAATATACCAATAAATAAGGAAATTGCAAGAATAAATCCAATAAATAATAATATCAGGGTGTATTTAAAAGTAAATATTATCTTCTTATAAAAACCCTCAGATTGCAAGAATCGAACAAATTCATTATCCCCTGATGTTATCAAAATGGCTAATGCTGCAAAGAAAACAGAAAATATTATAGCTAGAAATTCAGCCGAGAACCGGCATTTCTGAATAGTGGACATCGAAAATCGAGGTCAAGGAAGCGAAATGCTGGTCCAAATGCCGTATTTGCGAGCTCAGGTTATGGAAAAAAGAAGAAAC
>JBEKEB010000181.1:0-7363 GCA_050014055.1 Anaerolineales bacterium
CATAATGACCGGTCAGGATCACACCTGCTTCTAGGGAAGCCGCCGTAATGCTGTGGCACTGTGGATCGCCATAGATAACGCCGGGAAAGTTCATCTGTTCCCCTTGAAGTTGTGCCCAACCCTCATGATAGGCCTGAGCCACTTCGCTGGCGGTTATCGTTGCACCTGCATCCTCAAACCCGGGAATGGATGGAACGCAAACCGGCATGGCAACTAGGACTTTCAAAGGTAAACCTTCGGCTGCCTGGTAAAAGAGTTCTACCGCCCGCACACCCAAAACATTGGTAAGTTCATGGTTGTCGCAAGCGATGGTGGTTGTGCCGGCTGGCAGGATGCCCGCCGCGAAGCTGCGCACATCCACCATGCTGCTCTCGACATGATCGTGGGTGTCGATGAATCCGGGTACCAGGAATCGTCCGTCTGCATCGACGACCTGTGTGTTCTCACCCACCCTCAGATGGTCACCCTTTCCCACAAATGCAATGATTCCGTGTCGGACAGCTATATCCATCCCTTCCTGGATGCGGGCTACATTGACATTTACCAGGCGGCCATTCCGGATGATCAAATCCGCCGGTTCCCGTCCCATGGCAGTTGCAACGACATCTTGCGTAACCTCGTATAACATTCTTCTTTTGTGGTTATATTGACGTGATTTTAACATCGCAATAATCTTCTCCCAAGAATGGTTTAGTAGGGTTTCTTATATCCAAGCTTGTCCACTTTGTCTTCTATGCCTGAACTGATTAGTTCACGTTTGACGGAGTTCGATTTTTTAATCGAGGCGGCAATTTAATTATAATTCATATTACGTTGCCCATCTCAGGGTTGTGCTATGAAGTACTAACCATTCTTTGTTTATAGTTGTTATGTTTTTATGGAACAATCCGTGTTCCCGTCTCACCTTTCAACGCCCGGCCAATATTTTCCGGGTTCGTGATAAGAGCCTCTTTACCTCCGGCTTCCAGGTAGCGGACAACCGCCTGGATCTTGGGGGCCATGGAACCTTTGGCGAAATGGATCCCTTCGGCCAGGTATTGTTTGGCTTCGGCCAGGGTGATTTTGTCGAGCCATTTCTGGTTGGGCTTGCCAAAGTTGATGGCAACTTTTTCAACGGCTGTCGCGATCAGGAACAGGTCTGCCTTGATCTCGCTGGCGAGCAGGCTGCTGGCAAAATCCTTGTCAATCACAGCCGCTACCCCTTTATAGGACCCATTACCCGCGTCAACGACCGGTATACCGCCGCCCCCTACTGTGATCACGATCACGCCCGCATCGATCAAGGTTTTGACCGAAACCAGTTCAACGATATCCTTCGGCATTGGTGAAGGCACCACCCGCCGCCAGCCGCGCCCGGCATCTTCCACCACCGACCAGCCCATTTCCTTTTCACGGCGCTTGGCTTCGGCCTCTTCCATGAAACTACCGATCGGTTTGCTGGGATTCTTGAAGGCTGCATCATTCTGGTCCACCAGCATCTGTGTGATGATGGTGCAGGCATTCTTCTTGATTCCACGGCGGAACAACTCGTTCTGCAGGGCCTGTTGGAACTCGTATCCGATCGCACCCTGGCTGTCAGCGCCGCAGACGTCCAATGGGATCTCGTGCATGCCCTCCACTTTTGCGGCAATTTCCGAACGCCGCAGAATATAGCCGACCTGAGGTCCATTGCCATGTCCGATGGCAACATCCCAGCCTGCTTCGACCATATCCACAATGTGGAAAGCCGTCTCGCGCAGCGCCTGTTCCTGGTCCTCAACCGTAACGCGTTTTGGATCTTTGATCAATGAGTTGCCACCAACAGCAATAACAGCGACCTTTTTACTCATGTTTTAAATTCTCCTAGCCCATCGTCAGGGCCATGACAGCCTTTTGGGCATGCATCCGGTTTTCGGCCTGGTCATAAACGACCGATTGTGGGCCGTCCATCACGCCATCCGTGACCTCGATATTTCGGTCAGCCGGCAGCGGATGCATATAGATGGCATCCGGTTTGGCAAGCTTCATCTTACGCTCATCTGTTATCCAATGTTCGTACTTCTTGATGATTTTGGCTCCCTCATCCGGATCAGGGGTATGGACCATCGCGCCCCAGGACTTGGCGTAGATAATATCCGCGTCTTTGAAGGCGGCTTCCATATCATCCATCACCTCGAAACTGGCTCCATACTTCCTGGCCTGTTCCTGCGCCTGCTCCATGATCTCCGGCATGAGCCTGAACTCCGGCGGGTGCGCCAGCACCACGTCCATGCCAAAGCGTGGCATTTGCAGGACGAGCGATTGCGGCACCGACATGGGCTTCTGGTAGGAAGCTGCATAAGCCCACGAAACCACCATCTTCTTGCGGCGCAGGTCGCGGCCTTTTTTCTCGACAATGGTCATCAGGTCGGCCAGGCACTGGAAGGGGTGGTAAATGTCGCATTGCATATTCAATACCGGGACGCGCGAGGCTTTGGCCACCGCGTTCAAGTAGCCGTTGCCAATACCCCAATCCACGTGGCGGATTGCGATGCCATCGTAATAGCGGCCAAAGATTTCACCGATTTCCTTGGGTGTATCGCCGTGGGCGATTTGCGTGGACTTGCTCTCGATAAAGGCACCGTGACCCCCAAGTTGGGCCATGCCGGCTTCGAACGAGCCGCGCGTGCGCGTGGATGAGAAGAAGAACAGCATCGCCAGCACTTTGTCGCGCAGGTAGGGATGCGGTTCGTTCAGGGCGCGCTTGCGTTTCAGATCGAAAGCCACGTCCAGAACAGTTTCGACCTCTTCTCTCGTGAAGTCCAGGTCGCTGATCATGTCACGTCCATGTAAAAAGGTTTGCATAATTTAGTCTCCAGTCTATTTGACTCTTATTCCATCGCTCCCAAAACGAGCGCCAGGAGCGCCATTCGCATCACTACACCATTAAAGGCTTCCTGCCAGTAGCGTGACCAGCGGGTGATATCCACATCCGGCGGGACTTCGTCCATGCGTGGCAGGGAGTGCAGGAGGATGGCATCCGATTTGGCTTTCGTCTCGAGCAATTCGCGTGTGATCTTGTAGTTGGCGGGGGTCAGCCCCACGTCTTTGCCGGCTCGCTCATCACGGCTCTTGGTGTAATCCGGTTGGACAACCGGCTCAACCAGGATCACATCGGCCTCTGCTATGGCCTGCTCGACGTGTTCGGCCTGGCGGAAGTTGACGCTATATTGCTTGAGTTCAGCCTTGAACTCCTCAGTCGGGGACATATCCGGCGGAGAGACAAAGGTGATCGGGCAATCGAACTGGCTCATGGCATAACCGAGCGAATGCATGGTGCGCATGCGCATATCGCCCACCGCCAGCCAGGTTAACCCGTCGATCGTGCCCTTTTCCTTAAGCACAGTGTAAAGGTCGGTCAGGATCTGGGTGGGGTGCTCTCCCCACCCATCCCCACCGTTGATAATGGGAATGGAAGCCCATTTGGCTGCTTCCTGGGGGGCGCCTTGCTGGAAATGCCGCATCACAATCACATCGCCATAAAACTCCAGCATTTTGACAGTATCTTTGATGGACTCTTGATAAAAGTCCCCTGCACGTGTCATTTTGGCATCTGAAAAACCGGTCACGTGCCCACCCAGGCGGTGCATTGCAGCTTCGTGTGCCAGACGGGTGCGGGTGGATGGTTGATAAAAGGCAGTCACCAGGGTCTTTTCCGCAAGCAGGTCGCTATTACGGCGGCTAACCGCAATGGGTTCCAGCTCCGCGGCCACGTCGAAAACGTGGAAAAATTCTTGTCGTTCAAATTCCTTGAGGGACAGGATGTCCCGACCAGCAAAACTACGCATTTTTACCTCCGAGAAAACATAAGAATAGAGAATAGAGGGTAGAGAGTAGAGGAAAGTAAAGACCCGGGATATTGATTACTTCTCCCTGTTCTCTCTTCTCTGCTCTCTGCATTAACCGACCTTCCGGACCACATGGAAGCGGAAATAGCCAGGCAGGAAATAGCTGAACGAATAGTCCACCACGCGGCCTTCGTTCGAATAAAGATGTGCAACAAAGTGGAGCAGGACATCATCTCTCTGGATCTGCAGGGCGTGTGCAACCTCCTGGCTGGCTCCAACCGCCCGGATATCCGTCCGGGATTGGACCAGCTTCGGGTTGCCACGACTCAGCAATAGGTCCAGCACTGAACCGGTGAACCCGGATTTTAGCTCTGCGGAAGGTAGGAGATCCGCCGGCAGCGTATCCACCAGGTAGGCGATCGGGCAGTTATCCGTATAGATGACACGCGCCACCCTCGTCAGAGACGTCCCGACCGGGACATTCAAACCTGCCGCCTCCTCCTCGCCGGCTTGCACCTGCCGGACCTCCAACTCGCCTATATTAACGGACAGGTTGATACGCATGGCCAGGGTCTCAATGCTCTCCAGGACTTCCAACCCGGAATCGAGAACGGGTACCTGGGCTAAAACGAACGTGCCTACGCCCTGGCGGCGCCGGATCATCCCTTGCCCTTCAAAAGAACGCATAGCCTCACGTAGGGTGGCACGCGAGACTCCCATCCGTCGAGCCAGTTCCGGCTCGGACGGCAGGCGGGTCTCTGCTGGCAACGAACTGATCAATTTTGCCAGGTCTTCCTGCAAACGTCTGAATGGATATTGTCCCATAATCTCCTCCTGAACTTTTATGCCGGCCCTTCGACAACCGGCAGGAATGTGAAGTTCGTTGCATCCACCAGGCCCTTATCCGTTAGTCGTAGTTCAAGACCGCCGGCCGCGTACGCACGGAAGGTCGGGCCCGGATCCGTCGATGGATAGTGTCCCCCGATGACTTTCCCGGTCTTGCGCGTGTCCTCCATCTCGACCAGCATCTTCTCGTAGCCGTTCGCCACGCCCGTGAAGTTCTTCAAGGGCAGCGCCTGCAGATCGTTCATCGGGACTCCAGCAGGAGTTTGGCAGCCCGGTTATGCTTCTCAACCAGCTTGTGCTCATCCAGCGGAACCAGTTGGCCTTGCTTAACCACGAACCTGCCGCCTGCCACTGTATAGTCTGCACGTACCGGCTGGCAAAAGACCACCGCGGAAACGGGGTCGTGCAATGCGCCGGCGTAATCCAGGCGGTTGAGATCGACTGCAAAGAAATCGGCGCATTTTCCCACTTCCAGGCTGCCGATGTCGGACCGGCCGAGCACGGCTGCCCCGCCGAGAGTTGCCAGTTCCAGGGCAGTCCGGGCGTTCATTAATTTCCGGTTGGGGTCATTGGAAAGAGAAAATCCGGTGATGCCTTCTTTCAGGCGTGCTAACAGCATCGCTTGTCTGACCTCGGCAAGCAAGTGCGATCCGTCGTTGCTGGCGGATCCGTCCACGCCCAGACCTACTTTCACGCCCGCGGCCAGGAACTCTCTTACCGGCGCAATTCCGGAGGCTAGGCGCATGTTCGAGCTGGGACAATGTGCCACACCACAGCCGTGTTTGGCAAATATCTTCACTTCATCATTATCCACATGGACGGCGTGGGCAAACCAGACATCCTGCCCAACCCAATCCACAGACTGCATATACGCGACAGGGCGGTATCCAAATTTTTGCAGGCAAAAAGCCTGCTCGTCCTCGGTCTCGGCCAGGTGCGTATGCAAGTGCACCCCGTATTCACGCGCCAATTTGGCGGACTGCTTCATCAATTCCCCGGTCACACTGAAAGGGGAGCAAGGTGCCAGGACGATTTGTACGAACGCGCCCGCCTTCGGATCGTGGTACGATTCGATCAGCCGCTGGCTGTCGCGCAGGATGTTCGCCTCCGTATCCACCACCGAATCTGGCGGCAGCCCGCCTTTCGATTCACCCAGCGACATGGAGCCTCGTGAAGCCTGGATGCGCACGCCAATCCCCCTGGCGGCGGCAATCTCATCGTCCAGCCGGGAGCCATTTGGGAACAGGTACAGGTGGTCTGATGCAGTGGTACAACCGGAAAGAGCCAGTTCGGCTAGGGCGGTCTGGGTGGAAATGAAAATGTCATCCGGGGTCATCCGCGCCCAGATGGGATAGAGCGTTTTGAGCCAGTTGAATAAATTGGCATCTTGGGCAGCCGGTACGGCGCGTGTCAGGGTTTGGTAGAAATGGTGGTGGGTGTTGACCAGCCCCGGCAGGACAAGGTGACCGGATAAGTCGAGCACTTCATCGGCTTTGGTGGGAATTTCGCTTGTCAGGCCAACTTTTTCGATAAATCCGTCCCGCACAAAAAGACCACCATCCGAAATTTCCCGGCGGCGGTCATCCATGGTGACCAGTATGGCAGCATTCTTAATCAAAAGAGTAGACATATGGAGGAAGTCTAGTTGTCTGACAAGACCGCTTATAGTGTAATCAAGAATGCCGCGGATGTCAATTGTCTGACAAATCCGGATTTATAATTTGTTGACTGACTCCCCCAACGCTCCTATAATACGCATGCTTACAGGCACTGTGCCAGGAGCAGTTGTTCTTCAATAATAATACCTGCCCGGTTTTTGTTTCATCTGCAGATCCAAGGGGCATAACGAGATCTATGTTCACGAAACTAAACAAGATCCATCAAGAATTCCCGAGGACGTTTTTGGATTGTGGTGCTGGTTTCATTTATTGACAGCCTCGGCAGTCACCTGCTTTTCCCTTTCTTCTCGCTTTACATCACCCAGAAATTCAACATTGGCATGACCCAGGCTGGTATCACCTGGGGATATACTCTGCCTCCGGGCTGGTTGGCAGCATGGTCGGAGGCGCGCTGACCGACAGGTTCGGGCGGCGACAGTTGATTCTGTTCAGCTTGGTATTCAGCGCCCTGAGCTCCCTGTCTCTCGGGTTGGCCAATTCACTGGCAGTTCTGTATCTACTCTCGGTTGGAATTGGCTTCCTCTCCAATATTGATGGTCCTGCCTATGATGCCATGGTGGCAGATCTCCTGCCTGAAAAATAGCGCTCCGAAGGCTTCGGGATTCTGCGCGTTGCTGACAACCTGGCCTGGATCATCGGCCCCGCCGTTGGCGGACTCGTGGCGACCAGATCATTCTTCATGCTGTTTGTGATTGACTCGGTTTTAAGCTGCATCATCGCGGTGATATTCTACAAACTCGTCTCCGAGACCAAGCCTGCCGCACTTGCTGAAAATAGCCATAAAACCATCTGGCGGACTGCTGCAGGCTATCGAATTGCGCTGCGCGACCTTGCCTTCATGGCCTTTCTTTTTGCCTCCCTTCTTATGCTTTTGGTATACACTCAAATGCAGAATTTCCTGCCGGTTTACCTGCGCAATATGCACGGTTTTTCCACTGAGGCATATGGTTTCATGCTGACGAGTACGGCTGTCCTGGTGGTGCTGGCCCAGCTCTGGGTGACCCGCATGACCAGGGACCGGCCTACTTTCGT
>JBEKEB010000182.1:0-7315 GCA_050014055.1 Anaerolineales bacterium
GGTATGCCAAGCGGCTGAAGCAGGGTGCGCCCGCCCTCGAAGGTTTTCTCGATCAGGGTGCCCACGCCAATCACGGCCGCGCCGGCGGTCTGCGCCAGGCGGACGAGGCCCATGATGGTGGCGCCGGAGGCGAGGAAATCGTCAATAATGAGGACTTTCTCATGACCGGCCAGGTACTCGGGTGAGATGATCAACTCGACCATACGGCCCTTGGTATGGGAAGGCGCCAAGGTCAGAAAGACCTCGTCTGGCATGGTGATGGGTTTGGTTTTACGGGCATAGACCACCGGCAAACCCAGGTAGAGAGCCGTCATCAGGGCCGGGGCAATGCCGGAGATCTCGGCAGTCAGTACTTTGGTGGCGCCCAACCGGGCAAAGCGGGCGGCCAATTCCTTCCCGCAGGCGTCCATCAGCGCCGGGTCGACCTGGTGATTGATAAACCCATCCACTTTTAGAATCCCGTTGCCGAGGTTCCTGCCATCCCGGCGGATACGTTCGATCAGTTCTTTCATAATAAACCCTCCGATTATCAGTAGTCTGGACAGGTACCATTTTACAACCAGGCGGGATAATAGGGAATGGAGGATTGAAGATTACAGATTGAGGATTGAGGATTGTTGATTGATGAAGGATGAAGAAAACGTGAAACGTAAAGGGAAAAGAGTGGGATGAATGAGGGAGAGCAGCATTCGTTTCCTGGAAACGAAAGGAGGAACGAATATGGTCCGCCGATAATCAGGTAGTGTTCTTTCATATAGTCCCATGAAACCTATCCGGAATAAAAGTCACTTTTTGTAATTTTTTGCGCGGAACGAATAAATGGCAGGGAGGAGCATTGGAAGAGCCCTTTCTTTCCTTACAAAACCTGCAGCCATGCGGATTTCTATAAGAACCTGTTCCAAAGCTGTTGCCAGGTAATTTTAGAACTATTGTTCCATTTCTGCAAGGGTGTTTGGCCAGTTTCCCGGTTCGATTGTGTTAGAATCCGCAGCGTGAGCAATCCCTTATTGGTGCTGGCCTCCAACTCACCCCGGCGGCGGGAACTGCTGGCGTTGGGCGGCTGGACGTTCCGCATCCGGCCTGCGGATGTGGACGAGAGCCAGCAACCCGGGGAAGCACCTGGGGCGTACGTGCTGCGCCTGGCCGAGAGCAAGGCGCACGCCTGCGCCGAACCCGCCGACGCAGAGTCGATCATCCTGGCAGCCGATACCGCCGTAATAAATGGCAACGACATCCTGGGCAAGCCCAAAGACACGGCTGAGGCAGTGGAGATGCTGAAAGACCTGAGGGGACGCAGCCACCAAGTTTATACCGGCATTGCCGTGCTGAGGCTGTCTGATGGCACGCTGGTCACCGACCTGTGCATCACGGATGTGCCGATGCGAACCTACCGCGACGATGAAATCGAGGCGTATGTTGCCACCGGCGACCCGCTCGATAAGGCCGGGGCATATGCCATCCAGAACGCCGGGTTCCACCCGGTCGAGTCCTTGCGGGGCTGCTATGCCAGCGTGATGGGACTCCCGCTTTGCCATCTTACCCGCAGCCTGCACAAACTGGAGATTCTCCCTCGGAGCAACATTGCCGCGGAGTGCCAGTCCGCTCTGGGGTATGCCTGTCCCATTTCTTCCGCCGTCCTGCGCGGGGAAATGGTTGGTTGAGGAAAGAAAGAGATTTCGAATGAAGATCACCCGATGGATAACCCTGACCCTGGTTCTTTTCGGCCTGGCCGCCTGTAAAGGCGCAGGCAGCCTCTCTCCGGGATCCACGAAGACCTCCTCCCTGCCGACCGCACAGGTCACTGTCATTCCTGCTCCGGACGCCAATACGGCCCTGCGCGAATACCTGGATGCGCAGTTGGTGGAAAACTACTCCAGCATGTATGCCCTGCTCTCCCAGGCCAGCCAAGCCGCCATCAGCCAGAGCGACTTTGCCAGTCGTTACACGGATGCATTGAACAGCATGAGTGTCAGCAGCACTGCCTACAACATCCTGTCCTCCCTGACCAACCCGCAATCCGCACAGGCGGCTTTCCACGTTATTTATCACACCGTCCTGTTTGGCGATATCGCGCGCGATATCAACGTAAACCTGGTCCTGGAAAACGGCGGATGGAAGATCCAGTGGGACGATGGCCTGATCCTGCCCGAACTGGCCGGCGGCAAGCATCTGGATGCCGCGCACGTTCAACCCGCCCGCGGCGACATCTACGACAACAATGGCAACGCCATCGTCACACAAATGGATGCGGATGCAATCGGCCTGGTGGCCGGGCAGGCTACTTCGGATAAGGAGACCGCGCTGATTAACGCCCTCTTCCGTCTGACCGGCATCCGCCCGGAAACCATCCGCAGCGCGTACGAGAATACCAAATCGGGCGATTACGTCCCGGTAGGGGAGGCCAGCGCGGATGCGGCCAATAAATCGGGCATTAACGGTTACAGCGGCGTTACGCTGACGCCCTACACATCCCGGTTCTATGAACCGGATACCGCCCCGCACGCGGTGGGATATACACTGTATATCTCCCCGGAGAATTTAAATACGTACAAGCGGCTCGGCTATAACGGCTCGGAACGGGTGGGGTTCGAAGGGATCGAGAAATGGGGCGAAAATTACCTGCACGGAAGAGACTCGGCCAGCCTGTATGTGGCCGGGGCCCCCAGCAACATACTCGCCAAGACCGATTCGCAACCGGCCGATTCCATTTATTTGACGATAGACAATGACCTGCAGCAACAGACCCAGGATGCCATGGATGGGTTGCCCGGCGCGGCGGTTGTGATGGATGTGAATACCGGGAAAATCCTGGCAATGGTCTCATCACCATCCTATGATCCAAACCTGTACGACGCCAATAATTTCAACAACCGCTGGGGTCTCGAGCCCATGTTAAATGACCCGGCCCAACCAACCTTCAATCGCGCCACGCAGGGACAATATCCACTCGGATCGGTGTTTAAAATCATCACCATGGCGGCTGCATTGGAGAGCGGCGTGTTTACACCCGCCAGCACTTTGGATTGCGAGTATTCATTCACCGAGGTTCCCGGGGTCACCCTGTACGATTGGACCTGGGAGGACTGCCAGACTGAAAAGGCGGCCACCGGCAATAGTACCTGCTCCAAGGTTAACAGCCAGCCCAGCGGTATGCTGAGCCTGCCGGAAGGGCTGATGCGCTCGTGCGACCCGTGGTTTTACCATATCGGCTATACCCTGTATACCCAGGAGGGCGGCAAGTACAAAGATGCCATCTCGACCATGGCCAGGGCCTTTGGCCTGGGCAAGGCCACCGGCATCGGACAGGTTGCCGAAGCCACCGGAAACATCCCGGACCCCACCGACGGGCTGGATGCGACCAGCATCGCCATCGGCCAAGGCAAGGTACTGGTGACACCTCTGCAGGTGGCCACCTTCCTCTCTGCCGTCGCCAACGGCGGCACACTCTACCGCCCGCAACTGGTGGATAAGGTGCAGCCGGTCAGTGGAGATCCGATCGAAGTCTTCAAGCCGCAGGCGGATGGCACCCTGCCGGTCAGTGCGGCCAACCTGGCTGTGATCCAGGAGGCCATGCGCCAAGTGGCCGTAAATCCGCGCGGCACAGGTTACTACACGTTGGGTAACTTCAGTATCAATGTTGCTGCCAAGACCGGCACCGCCGAGACCAGCGCAGTCGAACCGAACGCCTGGTTCGCCGGGTACAGTGAGGAAAACGCTCCTGACAAGCCGGATATTGCCGTGGTGGTGCTCGTCAGCAATAAAGGCGAAGGCGCCATCTGGGCAGCCCCGATTTTCCGGCGCATTATGGAGATCTACTTCTTCGGTCACCCGCAGACGGTCTATCCGTGGGAAAAATCCTTCGGAATCGTCAACCCGGATTATGGCGCGACCGTAACACCCACGCCCACTCCCAAGCCGTAATGCACTCGGAAATGCCCTCGGAACCTATCCCCGGCCTGATCATCCGCTCCCAATCGGGATTTTTCACCGTCCAGACTGAAAACGGTGTTTTGACCTGCCACCTGCGCGGCCGGCTCAAGCAGGGCAAGCACGTCGGCGATATCGCGGCAGTGGGTGACCGGGTGCTGGTAACCTGCCAATCCGAGGGGATTGGGAGCATCGAGTCGATCGAACCGCGCAGCCGGGCGCTGGTGCGGCTGGACCCGCGCCCGCAGGGAGTTTACCAGCAGGTTATCCTGGCCAATCCCGACCAGGCCGTGTTCGTCTTCGCCTGCGCCCAGCCCGCCCCGCACATGCGCATGCTGGACCGCTTCCTGGTCATCGCCGGGCGCCAGGGGCTGCCCGCCCTGATCGTTGCCAACAAGATCGACCTGGTGGGGCGTAAGCAGGCCGAAGCGATGTTCGGCTTTTACCCCACCATCAGTTACCCGGTAATCTATGCTTGCGCCAAGTCCGGCGAGGGAGTGGAGGAATTGCACGGACACTTGAAAGGCAGGATTTCTGCGCTGGCCGGGCCGAGCGGGGTGGGAAAATCCAGCCTGCTGAACGCAATCCAGCCGGGACTGGGCCTGGCGGTGCGGGAGATCAGCGAAGCCTTCCAGAAGGGCCGCCACACCACCACCGTGCGGCAATTGTTCCCACTGGAACAGGGCGGCTACGTGGCGGATACGCCCGGCATGCGCTCCCTGGCACTGTGGGACACCGAGCCGGAGGAACTGGACGGTTATTTCCCCGAACTGGCCCCGCTGGTTGCGCAGTGCCAGTTCAGTAACTGCAACCATAAGACCGAACCGGGCTGTGCGGTGCGGGCGGCTGTCGAAGCCGGCACGGTGCGCCCGGAGCGGTATGATTCGTATTTACGCTTGAGAGCCGGAGAAGAATGACGACATCCCGCCCCGACAATAACAGTCGGGACTTTGCTGGAACCGGGACTATTCAAGATAACTGGGGCATGCTCGGAAATGAATGGGCGGTGGAAATGCTCAAACAGCATCTCACGCATGATTCCGTCCGGCACGCCTATCTTTTCAGCGGGCCGCCCGGGCTGGGCCGCCGGACCCTGGCACTGCGCCTGGCCCAGGCCTTGAACTGCCCGCAGCCGCTGGCGCCCGGGCAACCCTGCGGCTCCTGCAAGACCTGCCAGCAGATCGAACGCATGCAATACCCCGACCTGGCCGTCATCCAGGCGGAGAAAGAAGGCGGCACCCTGAAGGTGGATCAAATCCGCTTTATCCGTCAAAGCCTGGTGTTGAAGCCCTACCAGGGCAGCTACCGCGTGGCGCTCTTTTTGCGCTTCCAGGAGGCCAATGCGAACGCCGCCAATGCCCTGCTCAAAACGCTGGAAGAAGCGCCGGCATACGTGGTGCTGGTACTGACCGCCGACACTCCCGAGCAGCTCCTACCGACGATCGTCTCGCGCTGCGAGGTGCTGCGGCTGCGCCCGCTGCCGGTGGTGACAGTGGAAGGCTATCTACAAGAACATGGCGCTGATCCAAACAATGCCCACCTGCTGGCGCATATTTCGGGCGGGCGGCCCGGATACGCCCTGCGCCTGATGCAGGACAAGGAGGCGCTGGACTTCCGCGCCCAGCGACTCGAGGAGCTGCAAGGGCTGCTGCATTCCAACCGGCGGAGACGATTCGCCTATGCCGAAAAGCTGACCGACCGGAAGAACGAAGCGAAGGAACGGCTGCGCGAAACCCTGATGGTGTGGCTGTCATTCTGGCGGGACATCCTGTTGCGCCGTTCCGGTGCGCAGACTCCGCTCACCAACGTGGACTGCGCTGAAGGGATCGAGGCGCTGGCAGGCAAGCTCTCGCTGGCCGAAGCGCGCGCGCTTGTGGCAGCGGCTGATGGGGCGATCGACCAGCTGGAGCGCAATGTCAACCCGCGCTTGCAGGTGGAAGTTTTATTGCTGGATTGGCCGCATGGATAAAAGAACTTTTAACACAAAGGACACTAAGTACACAAAGGACAAGGGACCACAAAGGGTTTTTAGTTCTCTTTACATGCGTTGAAACGACTAAAGTCGTTACTACGGGTCACGATTTCATATGCCTTACGAATATCGCAAACTCACATCCCGCGAACGCGAAGAAAGCGTTCTTTACAGACACGAACATGGCTATCCTTTACATGCTCCACCACATCCCTTTCGGGAAGCAGGATATTACCTGATCACAGCTGCGAATTTTGAGCATGCACCCATAATGGATTCTCCAGAACGTCGTACAGAATTTGAGATACTTCTTCTGGAATCAATGAAGGGAATCCATGCCGAAGTAATTGCCTGGGTCATACTATTGAACCATTATCACATCCTGATTGACGTTGAATCCCTTGATTCAGTATCAGCAGCTCTTAAGTATCTACATGGTAAAACATCCAGACAGTGGAATCTGCAAGAAAATCTCACCGAAAAACGCCGGGTCCGGTATAAATTCTCAGATCGTTTGATGCGCAACGAAACCCAACTTAATCAAACCTTTAATTACATACACTACAATCCCATAAAGCATGGATATACCGACGAAATTTATGAATGGCCGTGGTCGAGTCTTAAATTGTATGAAGAAAGCCAGGGGCAAGACTGGTTTCGGAAACTATGGAAATCCAACCCGCCCCCTGAAGAATTTGGCCGAGGCTGGGATGATTAAGAATTGTAGTAACGACTTAAGTCGTTACTACGGGTTGCTGATAGTTTTTGTACTGCTCCTGTCCGCTTGCGAACCGGCAGCCAATCCCATACCTATTCCTACCGCCGCTCCCACCGATGCACCAACCGCCACGCTAACCCCCACCGAGACGGCAACTCCTGTTCCCACATCGACCAGCCAGCTCCCATTTACCACCGAACCGGCCTGGTACCAGACGCTCGATCCGTCCCTGGGCGTGCTGAAATATAAATACGCCAATGTCCTTAATGCCAACGCAAAGGTGTATGCCAGTTTCCTGGATGCCGTTGGGAAGACCGGCAACTACGGCCATTTGCCCAATTTCCCCGCCTATGTGGCCTATACCACCAGCCGGGAAGGCACGGACGGCCAGACCTACTACCTGGTCAATTACGGCTGGATGGACGGGCAGGACCTGCAGATGCTGACGCCTTCCAGATTCACCGGTATCCGGCTGACCCGGGATGTGACCTTCCGCTTTGGCTGGGTGCTGGCCGAAACACAGAGTGTGAACGCGGCCGGGGCGCCGCTGCAGACGTACAAGCGCTACCAGGTGGTGCATGAGGTTCCGGCGGATGTACAAAAACCGGGCTTCATTGCCATCGGCGTGGACGAATGGCTGCCGGAAACCGCGGTAGCGCTTGTCAATCCTGCAATCCCGGCGGAAGCCGGGCCAAACA
>JBEKEB010000183.1:0-7284 GCA_050014055.1 Anaerolineales bacterium
TCCGGCCGCTTCCACCGCGCTCCCCGGGGCTGTCGTACCAACCGCTGCCCCCGGCGTCATCCTGCCCGGCTCGCCCTCCGGTCCGTACGGCGTGATCCAGGTTGCCGCGGGCGGTACGCTGAATATCCGCTCCGCCGCGGGGACGGGCAGTTCCGTCATCGGTACCTTTGCCGCCACCGCGAATAACGTGATGCGGACCGGCCCAAGCACAAACCTGAACAACGCCTTATGGTTGCAGGTGAACAGCCTGGGCGGCGGCACCGGCTGGGTCGACTCGGCCTACCTGACCGAATATGTGGCCCCGGCCGCTTTCTGCGCGGATGCGCGCGTCACCAATCTGCTCGCTAATTTTGGAAATGCCGTCAAGAGTTCCAATGGCGGCGCATTGCAGCCGCTGGTCAGCCCGGACCATGGCATGGCCGTGCGCCTGTGGCGGAATGGCAATGCCGTTATTTTCGACCAGGCACATTCCCAGTGGATCTTCACCAGCACCTTTGCACATGATTGGGGAGCTGCGCCTGGCAGCGGGCTGGATACGGTTGGGTCGATCCATGCAGAGGTCGTGCCCAAATGGCTGGATGTCTTGAATGGCAGTTATACCCCGAGTTGCAATATTCCCCAGACGGGCGGCGCCAGTTACGATACCTCCTGGCCGGCCATCTATGCCAATATCAACTTCTATTCACTCTACAAACCCGGCCCGGCCGGCAACGAAAACTCCTGGCGCACCCTGTTGGTTGGGGTGGAGTACGTTCAAAACCAACCCTATATATTCAGCGTGATGCAATTGCAGTGGGAACCGTAATTCGTAAAACGTAATTTCGTATTCGTGATCAGTGAGCCATACAACCCCGTTTCTTTCAAGGAAACGGGGTTGTATTTTGTTGTATAATATATATACTATTGATAAAACTTGCAATAAGGAGCTTCCCCTTGTCCTGCATACCCAAACATACCCAGACCCTGCGCTCGCGCGGCTATCGTATGACCCCCCAGCGCCTGTCGATTTTACAGGCCCTGCACGAAGGCGGGCATCTCTCGCCCGGGCAGGTTTACGAGCGCACCCGTGCCACCGGCATGACCGAGACCACCGTCTATCGCACGCTGGAATTCCTGGCGGAAAATGGCGTGGTAAACCCGGCACAGATTGGCGGCGGCCATCTTACCTACGAGCTGGTCGGACATGACCACCACCACCTGGTCTGCCGGTCTTGCGGGGCGCAGCTGGATCTTTTGCCGGATTCGCTTCAGGGGGCTATTTCCCAACTCGAACTCCAGACCGGTTACCAGATCGATGCCGGTCATCTGACATTTTTTGGGCTGTGCCCGGATTGTGCGCAAAAACCATAGGAGCAACCATGGTAAGAATCAAGACTGCTCTCCATTCTCTTACCCGGGGAACACCCCGCAACTTGATGCTCTACTATGGCATCCTGGCCGCCTGGCTTGGTACGACGGCCATGCACATCCCGGATGGGTATCTCAGCCCAGCCACTTCGATCGTCATGTTTCTCATCGTTCTGCCGTTTTGGGTTATGGGGGTCAGGAAGTTGCGCGAGAAGATAACCGCTAAGAATGTCCCCTTGATAGCCCTTATTGCGGCCTTCTCGTTCATCATCATGATGTTCAACGTGCCGATTCCCGGCGGTACGACTGCCCACGCGGTCGGTGGGGCGCTGGCTGCCATTATCCTGGGGCCTGAAATTGCAACCATGGCCATATCGATCGCGCTGGTCATCCAGGCCTTTTTCTTTGGGGATGGCGGCATCCTGGCGTTGGGTGCGAATTGCTTTAATATGGCGGTTGTGTTGCCCTATGTCAGCTATGCCATCTACCAGGTCATCTCGAAAAACCGGCCGGTCACCTCAAAACGGCGGATTGTCGGTGCGGCGCTGGGGGGCTGGGCCGGCCTGACGGTGGCGGCCTTCTTCGCCGGTTTTGAATTTGGCATCCAACCGATGTTATTCCATACCGCCAATGGGACCCCCCTTTATGCCCCTTATCCCCTCTCGATTTCCGTCCCGGCGATGGTCTTTGCCCATGCCTTGATCGCCTCGCCAGTCGAAGCGCTGGTGACTGCCCTGGTGGTTGCCTATTTGCTGCGGACCAACCAATCTGCCCTGGAATTCGTCAAGAAACCTGAAATTTCACCCGAATCAAGTGGGTTTGCAAAGTGGCGTTTCCTGTGGGTCATACTGGCGGTCCTGATCGTTCTGGTTCCGGTGGGCCTGCTGGCGCCCGGTACCGCCTGGGGAGAATGGAGCACACGACAGCTTTCCGGCTTGGGGCTCGCATTCGTTCCTCAAGGGCTGGCCAAACTTTCCGGTCTCTGGTCTGCTCCTATGTCCGGCTACAATCTGCCGGCCTTGAAAAATTCAAACCTGGCTTATATCTTTTCGGGAATCGTTGGAACGATTGTGATCGGAATAGTAGTCTGGTTATTCACGATGCTGGTGACTGCGCGTAAGGCTGAACCCGGCAAGTCAGAACTCAATTGAGCACATCCTTCCGTTCAACAAAACGCACCAGCCGCAGCGATTTCGTCGAGCGGACGCTGGTGGATATCAACCATACCCTGGAGCAATCCCTGTTTGCTGAACGGACTGCAAGGAGCCCGGGATTGCTCCAGGCACTGGACCCGCGCTTGAAGATCCTGTCGGCTCTGCTGCTGCTGCTGGCGGTCGGTCTTTCACGCAGCCTGATGGTTATCCTGGCCCTGTATTTTCTGGCGCTGGCGCTGGCCTTTTTTTCCAAAATCCCGCTGGGGTTCTTCGTCAAACGGGTCTGGTTACTCATCCCCTTTTTCACCGGCGTGATCGCGCTTCCGGCGCTGTTTATCACACCTGGCCCGGTACTGGCGCACCTGCCGCTCGGACTGGTCATCACCAAGACCGGTTTTACCACGGCTGTGTTCCTGCTGCTGCGGGTCGGAACATCGGTCTCGCTGGCGGTCCTACTGGTGCTGACCACGCCCTGGAACAGCGTGCTCAAGGCCCTGGGTGTGTTGCGTATCCCGGCAGTCATCATCCTGATCCTGGGCATGACCTACCGGTATATCCACCTGTTGTTGCATCTCACCAATGACATGTTCCTGTCGCGTAAAAGCCGGCTCCTGCGGCGGATGAACGGACCCGAGGAACGTCGGCTGATCGCGGCCACCTCCGGCACATTGCTGAACAAATCCTTGCAGGTGAGCAGCGAGGTGTATCTGGCCATGCAGTCACGCGGCTTCCGAAACTATCCGCGCACGCTGGATACCTTCAAAATGCGGACGGTTGACTGGCTGGCGGGCACACTGGTAGTCATCATAGCCGCCGCGGCCATCTGGCTGGGTAGATAGGAAGGCTGAGGATATTTTGTTTGATGGAAACCCCCGCTGCCTTTGATGTAAATGGACTCTGCTACAGCTATAATAACCAGATCACGGCTTTGGACCATGTCAGCCTGTCGGTCCGGCCAGGCGAACGCGTGGCCATCCTGGGTTCGAACGGTTCCGGGAAGAGCACGCTGCTGAAAATCCTGGATGGGCTGTACTTTCCCAGCCAGGGGTCGGTATCGGCTTTCGGGAGTCCATTGACCGAACATGCCTTCCAGGAGGATGCTTTCAACTTCGATTTCCGCCGGCGGGTCTGCCTGGTTTTCCAGGATAGCGATGTGCAGTTGTTCATGCCCTCCGTTTGGGATGAGCTGGCCTTCGCGCCGCTCCAGCTCGGGGTTGACCAGCAGGAAGTCAAGCGTCTTGTTGAAGCAGCGCTGTGCGACCTGCAGATCGAAAAACTGCGCGAGCGTGCTCCGCACCAGCTTTCCGGCGGTGAGAAAAAGCGAGTGGCCCTGGCTTCGGTGCTGGGCCTCTCCCCACAGGTCTGGCTGCTGGATGAGCCCTCCGCCGGGCTGGACCCGCGCAGCGTAGCCTGGCTGCTCGATTTTATCAACCGGCAGGGCCGGGCCGGCAAAACGGTGATCACCGCCACGCATGACCTGGGCATCCTGGAGACCATCGCCGGGCGTGTTTATGTGCTTGGCGAGGAACACCGGGTGGTTGCCGAGGGAACCCCGCAGGAGATCCTGGCAGACAAAGCCCTGCTGGTATCCAGCTGCCTGATGCGCCCTTGACAGTCTGCTTTTTCTGCGGATAATAACAAGCAACAGGCGAGCCTATCATTAAAAGCAAGGACGGAGGAAAGTAGGTCAGCGGAAGCCAACAGGGAGATGCGGGCACAGACTGAGACCCGCACCCGGTGGAAACCGTCCGAAGTTCCCTCCAAAGCTGCCCGGGTGAACCGTAGGGCGCATTTTATTGCGCCTCTACACAATAGTTTGGGCCGCATTCCCAGCGTTAGCGGGGAGGAGATTAGGGAGGAGAGAATAGAGATCAATATGCTGATCTCTACGCATCCGATCTCTGCTCTCCAAAGCGAGCCGTGCGAGCGGCTAAACTGGGTGGTACCGCGGGAATCCCCTCCCGTCCCTTTGTTGGACGGGAGTTTTGTTTATCGGAGGTAAGTATGCTGGAACAATTGAAGACAGTTGAAGAGGATGGCCTTAAAGCGCTAGGATCTGTCCAGGATGAAGCCGCGCTGGAAGCCTGGCGCGTGGCGCACCTGGGACGCAGTTCCGGCTTGATGCAGGTCTTCGCCAAATTTGGACACCTCTCCAGGGAAGAGAAACCGGTGGTTGGCCAGCTTGCCAATCAGGTGAAAAATGCGCTTGAGTCCGCTTTCGAGGCGAAATCCGAAGAGTTGCGGCAGGTGGCCCTGAAGCGTTCGCTCGAACAGGAGCAATTGGATGTAACCCTGCCAGGTCGGCGCCTGCCGCTGGGCCGCCTGCATCCTGACACGCAGACCATGCGCGAGCTTTTTTCCATTTTTGGGGAAATGGGCTTCCAGGTCTTCCGTTCCCGTGAAGTGGAGACGGATGAATACAACTTCCAGTTGCTCAACTTCCAGATTGGGCATCCCGCCCGGGATATGCAGGATACCTATTTCGTGCAGGCTGGCGAGCGTGGCGACAACCCGATCGTGTTGCGCACCCACACCTCGCCCGGCCAAATCCACGCCATGCGCTGGATCACGGCCATGAACCCGGAAAACCCCGCGCCGGTGCGGATCGTGCTGCCCGGCATGTGCTACCGCTACGAACAAGTCACCAACCGGCACGAGACCCAGTTCGACCAGTTGGAAGGCCTGGCGGTCGGGCCGGGCATCACCTTCAGCGACCTGAAAGGGACCCTGGCCAATTTCGCCCGGCGCATGTTTGGACAGGATACCCGTACACGCTTCCGGGCTTCGTACTTTCCGTTCACCGAACCCTCCGCGGAGTTTGACGTGGAGTGCTTCCTGTGCGGCGGCGCGGGCTGCGCGGTATGCAAAGGCGCCGGTTGGCTGGAGATTGGCGGTTGCGGAATGGTGCACCCGGTGGTGCTGCGCAACGGCGGCTACGACCCGCTGCGCTACAGCGGTTTTGCCTTCGGCCTCGGCCCGCAACGCATGGCCATGCTGCGCCACCACATCGATGATATCCGCTATTTCTGGCAGAATGATTTGCGCTTCCTTGAACAGTTCTAGGAGTTACTTATGAAAGTTCCCATTTCCTGGCTAAAAGATTTCGTAGATATCGACATTCCCATCCCGGAACTGGCTCACAAGATGACGATGGCCGGGCTGGAAGTGGAGCAGATCCGCTTTGTTGGTCTGCCCATCCCAAAGGAGGGCTCGCGCGATGCCAGCTTGATCGGGATCGAATGGGACCGCGAGAAACTGGTGGTGGCCTCCATTTCGGAAGTGATGCCGCATCCCAACGCCGACCGGTTGGTGTTGTGCAAACTCTTCGACGGTCAGCAGGATCACGTGGTGCTGACCGGCGCGCCGAACTTGTTTGAGTTCAAGGGCAAAGGCCCGCTGCCCCGGCCGTTGAAAGTGGCCTTTGCCAGGGAAGGCGCACAAATTTACGATGGTCATGCAGATGGCCAGGTGCTGGTCACGCTCAAGCGCGCCAAGATCCGTGGGATCGAATCATATTCGATGGTCTGCTCGGAAAAGGAATTGGGCATATCGGATGAACATGAAGGCATCCTCATCCTGGATGAGTCTGCCCCGGCCGGCATGCCGCTGGTCGATTATCTGGGAGATGCCGTAATGGAAGTGTCCATCTTGCCGAACACGGCGCGCTGTGCCAATATGCTGGGCGTGGCGCGTGAGATTGCCGCCATTACCGGGAAGCCATTAAAGCAACCCAGGGTCAGCGGTCAGCAACCAGTCATTGGTAAAGGGCACTTTGCCGAGATCGAGATAACCAATCCCGAAATGAACCCGCGCTTTGTGCTTGGTCTGATTCGGGATGTTGAAATCCGCCCTAGCCCATACCAGATCCAACTGCGCCTGAAGCTGGCCGGTATGCGCCCCATCAACAATATCGTGGACGCCACCAACTATGCCATGCTGGATATCGGGGAACCGCTGCACGCCTTTGATTATGACGTGCTAGTAGGTCGGGCTTCTGTAGGTCGGGCTTCCAGCCCGACAACCAAAGTGAAGATCATCACCCGCACCGCCAGACCGGGCGAAAAGCTGACCACCCTGGATGGCATCGAACGCACGCTGGATGAGAGCACCGTGCTGGTATGTGACAGCGCCGGCCCGCTCTCCATCGCCGGTATCATGGGCGGGGCCGAGTCCGAGGTGAGCGAAAAGACCACCAATATCCTGCTGGAAGGGGCTGCCTGGAATTTCATCAATATCCGCAAGACCGCCAGCGGGCAGAACCTGCCGTCCGAAGCCTCCTACCGCTTTTCGCGCGGCGTCCATCCGGCCATGGCCAGGCGCGGCGTCCGGCGCGGTCTGGAGCTGATGCATGCCTGGGCGGATGGGAAAGTCGCCGCGGGCCTGGTGGATGTGTATCCGTTGCCGCCTGCGCAGCCCGAGGTTCAGGTTACGCCGCGCGACGTCCAGCGCTGGCTGGGCATTGACCTATCTGCTGAAGAAATCGCCGGCCTGCTGCGCCGTTTGGAATTTGATGTGAAGTTGAGCGGTGAAACCGTCACTGCCGTTGCTCCCGACCACCGCCTGGATATCGGTGAAGGCGTTACCGGCCAGGCGGATGTCATCGAAGAGATTGCGCGCATCTATGGTTACGACCGTATCCCCGAAACCCGCATAGCCGACCAGTTGCCGCCGCAAATTGGCAATCCCTTGCTTGAAAAAGAGGAACGGGTGCGCGACCGGCTGGTGGTGGAAGGGCTGCAGGAGATTATCAGTTATCGCCTCACCACATCCGATCGGGAAGCCC
>JBEKEB010000184.1:0-9681 GCA_050014055.1 Anaerolineales bacterium
AGGTTTTAAGTTGTTAACGTTCAGCCTTGCACCAGGTTTCTTGTGTTAAAATCAAGCTACCCCCTATGAGAGACGGGCCGGATCGGTTCCTAACCGGTCGGCTCGTCTTTTATATCAAGAAAAACCATTGATCGCAGAAACATACCTAAATCTTTATGCCTAGTAATGTCCGTAGCATTGACAGGTTATTATTTGTGTAGGGAAGATTAAAATCAACCCCACTAAGAACCGGGAAATCCGGATCAATTCAGGGCATCTCGAGCATGGAGGTGCCCTTATGATTTCGGAAAAAGAAAGTGACTTCAGTGAGCAGGTCGAAGCCACTCTCATCAAGCAGGCGCAAGCGGGAAGCCAGGAAAGCTTGAATGTGCTACTGCTCTGGCACGAACGACTGGTACATTTGACCACCCTTCCGTTTTGCTGCTACTGCTTCGATGTCCCTGCGGCACATGCCTGTTATTGTATTGGTACAAAAAAAGCGCCATCCATCCTGGAGAGCGTTTTCGGGCGAGCCCCAACCGGCGCATGCAGCGCCAGTGTATCATTTTTTCAGCCAACAGTCTCGACCTGAGCCTGGACCCGTAGATCGGAAATCTACCTCGCTGGAATGGTCGCAGTTGGCATATAACGATTTAGCCGCTTCCAGTGAATTGCGATACCCTTTCTCAATTATGCACCAGTCCTGGTAAATCGTGCCTGCCTCCGACCGGCAGAGCCGCTGACGATTGAGGTAGATATTAGCCGCCTTAAGGTCAATAAATAGGATTAGACCATGGCTTCTTTGCATTGGTTAAAAACAGCCAGACTGGCAGTGTCATGGTCCGTCAATTCCATTCATCGGCATGTATCACAATGCTGCACCGGGTAATTTCGCTCAACTTTTGATAGGCTAATCAGAATGTCCCGACCTGTCGGGGGTGCTCTTATTCTGCCATATCCAACTAGTAAGCGATGGTTGGGTAAAGCCTGGCACCAATCAGGACAAGTATTGCCGTTGATATCACCAGTACAATAATATCCGGGCCAAATCCAGTAGAACTGGTACCACCAACAATCATCATCGATCGAATCGCATCCACCATATAAGTCAACGGATTGATTTTTGACACCACCTGCAACCAACCAGGCATGATCGAGATGGGATAAATGGCATTGCTTGCAAAAAATAACGGCATTGTCAATATCTGCCCGATGCCCATGAAGCGCTCGCGCGTTTTGACGATGCAGGCAATGATCAGAGAAAAAGTCGAGAAGAATGAGGCGCCCAAAACGACCACCAGGAGCACGTAGAGCAATGACAGGGGATTCCAGTTAATGTGAACGCCTAAAATCAAAGACAGGAGGAAAATAATGAGAGCCTGGGTAATGGCACGGATACCGGCCGAAAGGGCTTTCCCCAATACCAAAGCCCCGCGCGGCGTGGGGCTGGCCAGGAACTTATGCAGGATGCCCAGGTCGCGTTCCCAGATGATCGCAATGCCATAGAAGATGGCAATAAACAAGACACTTTGTGCTAGGATACCCGGCGCCATAAAATCCATATAGCTTAAATTCCCGGTAGGAATGGCGTGCGTTCGTGTGAACACCTGGCCGAAGACCAGCAGCCACAAGGCCGGTTGGATGGCGCGTGTGGCTAATTCAGATGGATCATGGCGCAGTTTACGCGCTTCCAGTTCGGTAATCACCAGAGTTTTATTAATAAATTGATACACCTGGGTGAACGGGTTGGCGTTTCTATCCGTTATTGCACTAACCGAGTCTACGGGCTGTTTTGCGAGTGCGTGAAGTTTCACGGTAACTACCTCCTGTCTCGATAACATTTCCAGAATAATATATAAAGACGTCATCCAACGTGGCATTGGTTTTTCCAATAGACGCCTTAAGCTCTGCCGGGCTGCCGATGGCTGCCACTTTACCCAGGTGCATGATGGCTAGCCGGTTACAAATTGAGTCAGCTTCTTCCATCATGTGGGTGGTCAGGAAAATAGTGGTGCCATAATTCTGTCGCAATTCCTTCAGATGTTCCCAGACCAGATTACGCGCCGAGGGGTCCAATCCGATGGTAGGTTCATCTAAAAACAATACCTTGGGGCGATGCAACATGGATTGAGCAATCTCCAACCTGCGGATCATACCGCCGGAGTACTCGCGCACGAGTTTATCGGCGAAATCATTCAAACCCATAAAATTTAACGATTCACGGGCCCGGGTTTCTCGTTCTGCCTTCGGAATATCATACAGTTTGGCAAAGATAAGCAGGTTTTCATACCCGGTGAGCGTGCCATCGGCTGAGAGCAGTTGCGGTACGTAACCAATCGACCGGCGTACCTGGGCTTGCTGTGTACCAATGTCGAAACCAGCGACGGTCGCATGACCGGAAGTGGGCGGCAGCAACGTGGTCAGCATTTTAATTGAAGTGGTTTTCCCGGCGCCATTGGGCCCCAAAAGTCCGAATACCTCGCCTTGTTCAATGCTCAAGGAAAGCTGATCCACTGCAGTGAAGTTCTTATATTTGCGCGTCAATGCTTTCGTTTCAAGAATTACCATCTTATTTCTTTTCCGGGATATCAATCCTCCGCCTCATTTAATTGACAGCTCTTCTCGCGGTAGCGGTTCGACGTTCGCTGGCTCTTCCGCTTCCACCTGCCCGTGAATGTAACGCTTGCCGCGCAGCAGCGAGGCGAGCGCCGCCAACACCGATAGCACAACCGAGATCGAAAATGCGATCCGCAGCCCTTGCTCGAACGGCGCGATCCGCAGCCCTTGCTCGAACGGCCCCGCGATCAAGCCGGGAAAGAAGGTCTTGCTCAATAGATGCGCCTGCGCTGCTGCCGGCAGACTGTGAAGCAATTGCGCCGGGAGCAGCGTGCCCAGAGGGTTGTAGCCTAAAAACGCGGCAAAGAGCGCCGCGGTCGGAGGCAGATTCGCGATGCCCTGTGCCGCATTACCCGGCAGTCCAGCCTGGGTCAAGCCGTTATAGAGAGCAGTCGGCAGTCTCGCTGCCAGGCCTGCAGTGACCATTGTAAAAATCAGCGTAATGCTCAACGTATTCGCCGTATTTTGAAATGTTGAGCGCATCCCGGACGAGACGCCGCGATGTTCTGCCGGGACGGAATTCATGATCGCGGTCGTGTTGGGTGCGGCGAACATGCCCATCCCCATACCGATGACGAAAATGATGACTGCAAAGGCCGGGAAATAGAAATTTGGCGGCAGTAACATCAGGCCTCCAAAACCCGCCGCGGTCAACAACATCCCACCGGTCGAAAAGAAGCGCGCGCCAAAACGATCCGACAGATACCCGCTCAACGGTCCCATTACGAAGAATCCAGCGGTAAGCGGCAGCATGTAAATGCCTGCCCACAGCGGCGTATCTTCGAAGTTGTAACCGTGCAAAGGCAGCCAGATACCTTGCAGCCAGATGATCAGCATAAAGGTCAGGCCGCCGCGTGCGAGCGAGGCGAGGAAACCAGCGGCGTTGCCCGCCAGGAACATCCGAATCTTGAACAATTCCAGCCGGAACATTGGTTCCAGCGTCCGCTGTTCCACAAAGAAAAATGCGACCAACAGTGCTACTCCACCTACCAGGCAGCTAATAACGAACGGGTTGCCCCAGCCCATACTCGAACTGCCATACGGCTCCAGTCCATAGGTCATGCCGGTGAGCACCGCTGTCAAACCCAATGCAAAGAGAACGTTGCCGGGAATGTCGAGCTTCTGGTGCTCCCGCAGCTTGGCCGTCTCGTGCAACGCCAGGTAGGCCCAGATCGTGCCGCCGACGGAGAAGGGGACGCTGACAAGAAAGACCGCCCGCCAATTGATCGCCGCGAGCAGGCCGCCGGCAAGCAGGCCGATGAATTGACCGGAAAGGAGTGCGATCTGGTTTATGCCCATGGCCATCCCGCGTTGATCTGGCGGGAACGCGTCAGTCAAGATCGCAGTTGAGTTGGAAAAGAGGAATGCGCCACCGACTGCTTGAACCAGGCGAAAGATGATGATCTGCAGCGCAGCCCCGTTGCCCGTTCCTTGCACCAGGAACAGCAAGATCGAGCCGACCGCAAAGATCGCAAAGCCGAGGTTGTACAAGCGTACGCGGCCAAGCATATCCGAAATGCGACCGAACGTCACCAGCAGGGTCGCCGTGACGATCCCATAACCCATCAGCACCCACAAGAGATAGTCGGTCTCGCCCGGTGCCAGTGGGTTGATGCCGATGCCGCGAAAGATCGCCGGCAAAGCAATTAAGACGATGCTGCCATCGAGCGCGGCCATAAACGCGCCCAAGGTTGTGTTGGATAGGGCAATCCATTTGTAATCGATGTGACTCAACCGGCGACGCCCGGAGCCTGCGAGTGGTTTTTCCAAACTCATTTGACTCACCTCATCATCCGTTTAAAAAAAATCCACTGATCTAAAAAAACACTATGCTTCCCAACTGGCGAATTGTCCCTTCAAATGGATTTGTGAGAAATCTCGATGGCATCAACTGGGCGATCTTCAGTGGTGAATCATCTGACCCAAATACTCGCTCGCTGTTCCCGGCGTGGTAAATCACACGACTTCGCAAAGATGAGCAGATTCTCGTACCCAATAAAGGGGGCACCGTCAAACAAATGTTGCTGAACACAGCCTATAATCCGCAGGACCTCGCTTGCCTGGTGAAGGATGCCCACAACTGCTACTATGTCGTTGATGGAAGAGTAGCCTGATCGCATTCTGAGCGTAGTAGTCTTGCTCACGCCATTTGTTCAAGAAGGATAGAACTGCTCGCCCGCTTCTGCCTTATTCTACTAGCCTGCCGCGATTGGTCCACCAAAGCGCTGTGTCAAATGGTGGGTCCTAATAATGGTCATCATGTCCCCTCGCCAATGTCCTTTCTTTCTCGCGGTCGGAGGTAAAGAGCGGCCCAAGCAATTGCATCGCCTGCACGACCATCGCACGCTCTGCGGGGGAAAGCGTTGCCAGCACCTCCGTCAAGTAAGCTTGCGTGGTTGCCCGAGCTGATTTAAGAATCGCACGCCCGCGTGCAGTGAGTTCCAGGGTTACATAGCGTCTGTCTACGGCGTCATGCTTGCGCTCGCGCTTGACCAGAGAACGCGTCACCAGCCCGTCTATCAACCGGCACATGGAAGCCGACGAAAGCCCGATGTGCTCCGCGACCGCGATGAGCGATGTGCCGGAATGCTGGTTTATAAAGCCGAGTGCGCGGAATTCGGGCACGGACAGGTCGGCATTGCGATGCTGCCGCATATGGTCACGGATAATGCGCATTAGTTGGGGCACAACTTCGAGTAGTTCCGCTCCAGCTTGGTCGGGTGTTTCGTTCATTATAGTTTCAATTTCTAATAATTATAAAACGCAATTATATACTCATGGAATTGATTTGTCAACGTAGCGGCAAGTCGGGATTTTGTAGGGAAGATTAAAATCAACCCCACCAAGAACCGGAAAAATCTGATTCAATCGAGGGTATCTTAAGCATGGAGGTGCCCTTATGATTTTGGAAAAGGAAAGCGGCTTCGGCTGCCAGCCCGAAACCGCTCTCATCCAGCAGGCGCAAGGTGGAAACCAGGAAAGCTTGAATCTGCTCCTGCTCAGGCACGAACGACTGGTACATTGGGTCGTTCAACGTCAGTGGTTATACACATTGCCATACGCAGCCGCCGTGCAGGAAGGGCAGCGCGGGCTATGGCATGCCATTCTGGGGTTTGACCCAGAGAGAGGCAGCAAATTCTCGACCTACGCCTACCAGGCAATTATGAAGTATGTTTGGGGGGCTGTAAAGGCTGAGGTACGCCGAATTCGTCGGGAAATACCCACGGAAGTATTGGGGCTATACTTTTCCGAGAGTAGTCCTGACCCGGCCAGGCTGCGGGATTGGGAAGATGTGCGGCAAAGCTTGTCTGGGCTGGTCAGGTGGCTGCCCGAAAAGCAGGCGCAGATCATCCAGATACATTATGGTTTGGACGAATATGTTTCGCACAGCCAGCCCGAGATCGCGAAACGGTTTGGGGTCACTAAGCAGCGGATCAGCCAACTGGAAATAGCTGCTCTGGTCTGGCTGCGACAGCCTGCCCACAGCCAGGAACTGCGCAGCCTGCTGGCCCGGCATGATCAAGCCCAATATGAGTTGGCGGATCGATTGGCACAGGCCTGGTTGCGGCGGCGGGGGAGGGCGAAGTGGATGCCACTAAAGGGACTCCCGAGCAGACCCGGGCGGAAGAGGCTCTTTTCGTCAACCGGTGTGGCCTGTTGAGCCTGTGGAAGAACCTGCCCTTGCATTGGCCGACTCCCGCGGGCATGCCAGCATCGCTTAAAAAGCACTACCGGTCAGAATATGTTTCCCCCTGGCGATCGGCAGTAGCAGACCCTGATCAGGTGCTGGCCTGGAAAGGCCTGTCCGACTTTGACCTGGCCCTGCGGCTGGTTGATTTTAGGGGTCTGCGCCCAGTTCGGCACAACTTTTTGGCTGGAAATCCGGGCGAGGCTGGGAACCTTTCGACCCGGTTTCCTTTTTTCTGTTGACTGCTTGGCAAATTGCGAACCGCTGGAGCTGTCACCAATGCCTCCAAAACCTGGCGGATGTGCGCTATGCCGATTATGCCGTCTGGTTTGGCTTTCACAACGGGGTCTACCCCACCGAAGGGGGCGTACGCTAACCAATCCTCCAATAGCCCGAGAACCACTCCACCCACCCGGATGCAACCGAACATGCAAGCGGCGAAGCCCGCTATGACTACCGCAGCCTGCCTTTGCGCCTGGCGGATCCGTTCCGACGTTTCAGTGTCACCTTGTTGGACGATGTACGCCCGGCGAATGGGCATGAAGATATTCCCGCGGCTGGTTTGCTTCTGCAGCTCAAGACCCATTATCCCGATCTGCAGGTGGATGCCGTGGCCGGAGATGCCGGGTTCGGTTTTGAAGCCTATCTGCATACCGTCTATGCCGCACTGCAGGCCTGCCGCGTGATCGATCGCCGCTGCCATGAAACCGACCGGGACAAAACCCAATGGCCCACGCGCGGCTATGACGATCATGGGCGCCCGATCTGCTCCTATGGGCATTCTCTGATCTCCTATGGCTTCGATCGTGAACGCCAACGCCACAAATGGGCCTGTGACCAGGCTTGTCTGCTGGGAAAAGAGCCCCAGGTCAAGCTCTCCCAAGTCGCCTACCCTCCGCCTGAGTGTCCTTACCTGGCCAATCAGCCCCATGGCCGGGTCATCAATGTGGGCGAGCGCTTTGCCGATGCTTCCATCCGCCTGGTCCGGGATGTCCCGATACGCAGCTCGGCTTGGAAAAGCCTCTATCCGCGCGCCCGCAATGCTGTGGAAGACCGCAATGACACTTTCGAAGGCTGGGGCTTGAAACGCATGCCCGTCTTTGGTATGCTCCGCTCCAAAGCCCTGCTCTTCTTGGCCGATGTCCTGGATACCTTGAGCACGCTGGCTCGCCTGGTGCGTGAAGCGACTCTGGCCTCTCTGGTGTCCTGAGCGTCTGCCTGAGCCCCTCTGGCTTTCACTCAATCCGCCTGGGAATTCTCCCGTCCGGCTCATTCAACGCGCCTGTACCTAGGATTTTCCCTTCCTTCCCTCGTTTTGAAACTAAATTGGGGGCAGTTTCCATTGCCCGTCCCAGCATAACTGCCAGTTCTGCTTCGTTCTGGCCGCTCCTGGATCGTGCTCCCAGGCCCGTCAACCCCACTTTTCCCTTGACCACCCTTCCGTTTTGCTGCTTCTGCTTCGATGTCCCTATTCACATAATGGAACAAAGAACAAGATTATTTTTGATAATTATTAAGGGAATTTTTAGAGCCCCAGCGAGAAAACCGCCAGGATTTTTCAGGAAGCTTTCTTCCTATATGGCCGGTTTGTGCCCATAATAGCACCGACCAGCACGATGATGACAATTACAATTGCGAGTGTGATGATACCGGTGGTATCTCCGGAAACCGAGACAGGGGTTGGACCAGGTGTTGGCGTGAATTCCGTTTCATTTCCTGCCTGGTGGCTGACAATAGCTGCCGGTGAGGCAGAAGCCGCCCAGGCAGTATTAAAGGCGTGCAAAACGCCTGCCAGGAAGGTGACGGAAACCAGAACAATACTTAAAATAATGAGCGTACGAGGGATATGGGCAGGTTTCATGTTCCTGCCAAGTATAACAGAAACCTGCATTCATGCGCCCGAAAAGATCGACAAAAAAATAAAAACACCCCTTAGTAAGAGGTGTTTTCCTGGCGGAGAGGGCGGGATTCGAACCCGCGAACCTTTGTGGGTTACACGCTTTCCAAGCGTGCGCGCTAAGCCAGCTACGCGACCTCTCCGTTTGAGCGGGCGAATTATACCAGAGAATCTTCGGTATGTTTCGCGAACCGTCCATCCAGAACGAATTGTTTCCCGTTGGCTGGTTTTCCGTTTCCATTGGGCTTGGCGTTCAAAGGTCCCGTTTTCTTTTTCTGGAAAACGGATATAACGCGGGCAGGCAGGAGCCCCCAGCGGCTGGCGCCCAGATACAAGATCTCGAGGATCAGATCCTCGTAGGAAATACCTTCAGAGGCAGCCTGGATGCAAAGATCGCTATAACCGGGTGTCAGGCCAGGCAAGGTGTTGATTTCTATCAAACGCGGCTGGCCTTCGGCGTCAAGGCGGATGTCGGTGCGGGAGATATCCAGTGCACCCAAAACGACATGCGCACGATATGCCAGATGCTGAAGCTTCCTGGTTAGTTCCGGTTCAACCGGGGCAGGGCAAAGATAGCTGGGTGCGCCTTCGGAACCCACGGACTGCGCCTTGGCTTCAATCCCGTAGACGCCGGGCGTAACCGAGCGCGAACTATCCAGCTCGAGCACAGGCAGACGATGAAAACCGTCTTTATCGTAATACTCGGGGTGCCGTGAGTATAGAATGGTGTCGTGGCGCCCCATGACACCGACCGTGAACTCGCGGCCCGGTAAAAAGGCCTCAACCAGGGCCGGTTGATGGTACATGCGGATCAGATATTCGGAACGCTCGCGCAGTTCGGTCTCGTTGTTGACAATGGCCTTGGCATCCACGCCCATGCCGGTGCCTTCACGCGCCGGCTTTACGAATAGCGGGAAGCGCAATTCGGGGCGCAGCGGTTCGTCGCCGAACGTAAACTCCTGGAATGGGGCAACGGGCAGGTTGCGGTCCCGCCACAGGCGTTTGGTCAGCGTCTTGTCCAGCGAAACAGCATTGGTCAGGACACGCGAACCAGTATAGGGGATTTTTAACATTTCCAGCAAGGCTGGAATTTGGGCTTCACGAGCGTCGCCCCCTAGACCTTCGGCGATATTGAAGCAAATATCTGGCTTGATTTCCTTAAGAGCTGTGGGCAGGTTCGCATCGGCCTGGATAAAGAACGTCTGGTGACCATCGGCTTCAATGGCTGCCCGGATATAATCTATGGTTTCTATATAATCGTAGTCCGCTCCGGCATCTGGTGGAACATCCGGTGGGAGAGGCTTGTCATGCTCCTTAATGTTTGCGAGCACTGCCACACGCCACGGATGCGCCGGACGCGGTAGACAACTGGGAGGCTTTTCGTTATCCTTTTCTTGATCTTGCAATGTAATTGTCATTTTATTTTCCTCGATTTAGAATGGTATTCTACTTTGTAGTATACGATAATATACGAAAATAACAAGAGGTGGATGGAGATTTT
>JBEKEB010000185.1:0-7016 GCA_050014055.1 Anaerolineales bacterium
CACCCAAACGCCCGGCCGGGCGTTTGCGGTTTAATCGGGTCAGTTTATAAGAACGCAATTCGGGAGAATTCTTGTAAAATTTGGGTCACATTCATCCGCATGAGCTGTATTTTGACAGGGATTGAAAAAAACAGCTAGGGAAATCCACGGCCCGCGCTGGCAGGAGACATTTGCCGCCCTCAAATATTACGATTACCGGCTAAGGTTTGGCGGTCAAGCTGTTTCACCGGTCGGTACATGGTTGCAGAGTACCACCCAGGCATACTTGATTTATCATAATCCCGGTTCCCCAGCCGCGGTAATCCAATGATCTGCACGAACTTTCACCAATCCATTTTTTATTCGTAAAGAGGTGCCTGGATTAGCAGATTCTGCCTTTTGCCAGGCTGTCTTTGCCTCGAAATAACCGGGTCTGTCGTAAAAGCGGGTGTACAATTATTCAAGTTATTAAGGAGGAGCAATGCCCAAGCGACTGGTTGTTGTTGCCGGCAATATTGGGGCGGGTAAGACTTCGCTTACCGAGCGGATTGGTTCACGTCTGGGCTGGCGGACCGACTTTGAATCCGTTGCCGGTAATCCCTACCTGCCGGATTTTTATGCCGATATGCATGCCTGGTCATTTCATCTGCAAATATTCTTCCTTGGTCATCGCGCTGACCAGTATCTGAATGCGGCCCAGGACCCGCGCCCGGCCATTCTCGACCGCAGCATTTACGAAGACGCCTATATCTTTTCACGGGCTCTGCATCATATGGGCAACCTTTCCGAGCGCGATTACATCGCCTATCGCAAATTGTTTGATCTGGTGGTGAACTGCCTGCCTCAGCCGAACCTGTTGGTTTATTTGAAATGCCCGGCCGGGGTACTGATGGAGCGCATCCGCAAGCGTGCCCGCAATATGGAAACAGGCATCACTCCCGAGTATTTGTCTTTGTTGGAATCTTTTTATGATGAATGGCTGCTGTCTTTCGACCTGTGTCCTGTCCTCACCATCCATACGGATGATGTGGATTTCGTCCACCAACCCATGGCGCTGGAACTGGTGGTGCAGCGCATCCAGGAAAAGCTGGGTGGGAAGGAAGAGATCGACTTTACCCAGGCATGAAAGATGGTTTTGCCCCCAATCCGCCCATGCTGGATTCGAGCCCTGCCCCCAATAAACTTGCCAAAACCAGCCTGATCCTGGGCATACTTGGTTGGCTTCTGTATCTCTTGCAATGGTGTTTTGACCTGACCTTCGGCCTGTTCTTGGCTTCCATTACCGCCGGTGCGGGCGCCATTTGCTCTTCAGTGCTGGATATCCTGCCTTTCGTTCTCTGGCTGGTTGGCATTGTGTCTGGTCACGTTGCGCTGGGACAGATCCGGCAGACTGGTGCTCCGGGCCGTACCGGCGCAGTCTGGGGTTTGATACTCGGGTATGTTGGGTTGGCCTTTACCATTCTCTTTTTTGTTTTGATTATCCTACTTGTTGCAACCGGTATTGGTGCTGGGTTATTGTATAAATTCATCCCCTCGCTTCCCAGGTATTGATCTGTTTATTTAGAAGGTCCCTATGGCGCAAACTATCCTTTTTAAGAAAGTTCCTCTGTTAAGTGATTTGCCGCGCAAGGAGCTGGATTACTTGGCGGCTACCCTGCAAATTGTGAACCTGGCGCAGGGAGAAGTGCTCTTCTGTGAATGCGACCAGGGCGAAAGCCTGTATATTATTTTGGAAGGCCAATTGCAGATCTTGTTGGCCTTGGGCACGCCCGATGAAAGGCAATTGGCAGTTTTTGGCCCGGGTGAGTTCATCGGCGAGATGAGCCTGCTGATTCCCGGCCGGGCCCGCACAGCCTCGGTGCGGGCGGTACAGGCCAGCCGTCTATGGATGATGACACATGCTGACTTTGACGGTCTGCTCAATCGCCAGCCGAAGCTCGCCTATACCATCGTACAGACCCTCACCAAGCGCCTGGATGCCACCACCATGCTCTCATTCCACGATCTCCAGGAAAAGAACCGCCAATTGCAGCAGGCCTACGATGAACTCAAGGACGCCCAGGTCCAGATCATCGAGAAGGAGCGCCTGGAACATGAACTGCGGGTTGCCGCTGAGATCCAGGTGAGCATACTTCCGCACCAACTCCCGATCGTACCCGGTTACACTTTTGGGGCGCTCATGCATCCAGCCCGTATGGTCGGTGGGGATTACTATGATATTTTCACAATGGATGGCCGCCGTATTGGCTTGGTGGTAGGCGATGTTTCAGATAAAGGCATTCCTTCCGCCATCTTCATGGCCCGCACCCATGCATTGATCATGGCAGAGGCCTTGCACGGCGGTACGCCGGGCGAAATCCTGTGGCGGGTAAATACCCATCTGATCAAACTGGGGCAATCCGACCAGTTTGTCACCGCCCTGTTTGTCATCCTGGAATGTGCCAGCGGTAAATTCGATTTTGCCCGCGCCGGCCACGAATTGCCCATGCTTTTGGATGCTGCTGGCGCAGTCCGGACCCTTCCACACACCACCGGCCAGGCCATCGGCATGTTTGAGGACCTTCTTTTGGATGAAAATTCCATTTTACTGCCGCCGGGCGGTACCATGCTCGTTTTTACCGATGGTTTGACAGATTGTCGTAATCCGCAGGGACAATCATTCGGGTATGCACGTGTCCAGTCAGCCCTGGCCGGCCAGGCAGGGCAGAGCGGGCAGCAGGTCTGCGATTCGCTCTGGGCAGCGCTGGCGGATTACCAGTCCGGCTCTTCCCAGGATGACGATGTGACAATGGTCGCTATTCATTCCTCGCTCCCTTCAGGGTCTTCTTAAAGTCGCTATTTTCTTGATATATGTCATTGCAAGACCAACGTTTTTGCCAAGTCGTTCCCGTAGCATACCTGTATGTTAAGCAATCTCCAGGCTATTGGTGCGGATTTCTTGGGTAAAAAATGTCTTGCACTGACGCTCCTCGTGGACTTTAAGAACAATCTGTCTCTGCCTTAAAGAATTCTTGACTTCGAGTCCCCGCTGTGCTAGAATGAGCCAGTTCCAATACTTGCGCATAGAAGTATCTTGTGACAAACCCTCGCCATCTTCTGCGGCTTAATGTCGGTTTCCTGATCCATGCACCGGTCGGTACGAATCGCGCTTTCGATTTCGGTTACGAGTCTATCCATCTGGGGGATGATCTGGCCTTGAGAGGGTTTATTGGAACTGCCCGTTTTAGTCACACTCCGCAGGGATTGGTGTTGCAGGGCGACTTTCAGGCAGAAACGGAGCTTGAGTGTGTACGTTGCCTGGATCCGTTCACACAATCCCTCAAATGGTCGCTCACTGAATTATATGCTTTTGACCATCGCAATATGACCGAATCCGGCTTGCTGGTGCCTGAAAACGGTCAAATTGATCTGGAGCCTTTATTACGTGAGTATGCCTTGTTGGAATTCCCCATCAGCCCGGTTTGCAAGCCGGATTGCAAAGGCTTGTGCCCGGTCTGCGGGCAGAACTTGAATAAGGCGGATTGCGGGCATCGCCCTGAGCTTGATAGCCCGTTCCTGGTGCTGAAGGACCTGCTCAAGTAGAAAGTGCCTGAAAAGGAGGGTTATGGAGATGGCACCAATTGATCGGCCACATAATCGGGAAATCCTCAGCCAGCTCATGGAGAAAGCCTCCGTGCAAGGCTATTTGACGACCGATGACCTGCTGGAGGCCAGTCCGGAGTTGAGCGAAGATGCCGAACGCCTGTCGTTCATTATGCTGGCGTTGCGTCATCGCGGCGTGGAAATGTTGGATTCTGATTATGACCCACTCTCCACGGAAGGGCTAACAGCACCGGAGTTGATTCCTTGGATGGAGCCGGAGGCCAACGACTACACCAGCGATGACTCGGTTGGGATGTATCTCAAGGAAATGTCACGTGTCCCGCTGCTGAAGGCGAATGAGGAATGGGAGATCGCAGTTCGTATCGAAATGGGACGCAAGGCCAGGATGGATATGGCCCGCTGCCCGGGTCGCAAGCATAGCCCGGAACGGCAGCGCTTCGAAGCCCTGGTTCAGGATGGTATTCTGGCGCGCGAACAAATCATAAAAGCCAACACGCGCCTTGTGGTGAGCATTGCCAAGCGCTATATGGGCCGCGGTGTGGCTTTCCTCGATTTGATACAGGAAGGTAACCTCGGCTTGATGAAGGCGGTCGAAAAGTACGACGTGCATAAAGGCTTCCGCTTTTCCACCTATGCCACCTGGTGGATCCGCCAGACCATTACACGCGCTATCGCTGACCAGGCACGTACCATCCGTCTTCCTGTACATATTAACGACCGCATCCGGCAGATCTACAAGGCCAATCGTGACCTGGAACAGCACCTCGGGCGCGTTCCTACACCCGAGGAACTGGCTGCCGAATTGAAAATGGAACCGGAAAAGATCCAGTATATCCTGCAGGTGTCTTGGTTGCCGCTCTCGTTGGAGAGCCCGGTTGGTGACGACGAAGATTCCGACTTGGGTATGTTTATCGAAGACGAACTCACCCCCACACCGGCGCAAAGCGCCTTCCAGTCCTTGCTCAAGGAAAAAATCGAGGAAGTGCTGGGCACACTTACGCCCCGCGAGGCGCGCGTCCTGAGTATGCGCTTTGGGCTGGAAACGGGCATCCCCTACACGTTGGAAGAAGTGGGCGAGAAGTTCGGTCTGACCCGCGAGCGCATCCGCCAGATTGAAGGCAAGGCCCTGCGCCGCTTGCGCCACCCCCGCCGGGCCAGGCAGTTGAAGGAATATCTGTAGGGCGGGATTTCATCCCGCCACAAGAGAGCAGGGAGCAGGGTAACAGGCAATTAGCAGGAAATATAGATAAGAATTGTAGTAACGACTTCCCTGGCACCGCCCGCCAGGGCAGGTGTAGTCGTTTTCTTGGATTCGAATCGGAAGATGATTGGTTCGATTATCGATTGGAGCGCGATGCGCGTTTACTGGCGCGCCTCGAACGCGCTCGCAAGGCTTTACAGGCTGGCCAGGGTATTCTTTTGGAAGATATCCATTGGGGTGGTGAGAATAAAAAGTAGGGCGGGACTGCATCCCGCCGCTGCCCAGGAAAAGACGCTTCAAGATTCTTTTGCGGAAACATTAATAATACACACAAATCCAAGGGATCTTAAATGGCAACATACATGCAGAAAAATAAGTCAAATACAGTAAAAATATAAATCCTATTGACCCGAAGACGAGAGCAAAAGTTGCCAATGTCTTGCCTTTCTCATTTTTACCCCGATTCCTTATTTGGATGAGCGCAGAAATTCCCATTATTAGGCTAAGTACTATAAACGGGAAACTGCCGAAGAAATAATAATATGTGGAAAACGATGGATTAAATTCGAACCATTTATCCAAGAAAATAATTGGTGATCTAGGGAGAAGTTGTTTAATAATGATATAAAAAACGATCAAAATTGGGTATATTGACAAGATTCCACTAATAAAACCTACAATTGCCAATCGATTCAATTTACGAACGCACTGGTGTTTTTTTTTCAGGTAGAATGCTCATTTTTTCTTCAGAAGGATTAAATTAATTCCTATCGAGCGATTAATTCACAGATTATTTAATAGGTTCTTGGGGTAAGTCGAAAATGTTCTATCCTCGACCTAATTATCTTTTATCGGCATACAAAAAGGTGGAAATTGGACCTCGCCTAAGTAACTTTAATACCTGAACTATCGAATGCCAATACACTAGGTTAAATTCAATCCTTGAACCGGGTACGAAGGAGTAATAAGAAGATGGATTTCTTCCTTCCGTGTTCCTTCGTGCTCCTTTGTGGCCGCCTGTCCCGCGCTACTATTCCGCGGGATGGTGTTTAGAGTCTTAAAACTCTCTCAGATCTCGATTTTCTCGCGCAATTTCCCGATGAAACTGTTCGATATGACCCCGCTCACACTGGCTTTGTACAGAAGTTCGATTAGCTGCTCTTCTGAAAGCGTCAGTGGTCTGGCGGAACCCCCACCCTTCTTCCTGCTTGATATCCGCAGTGTTACCTGCCCGGCGTTGCCGGTCTCGTTGGCAGGAAGCTTTTCGATCCTGGCCTCATGCTCGGCCAGGTCAATGGAAACAGACGGAACTATTTTTTCCGGGGTGTTTTTAGCCATGGGAAATCCTTCATAAGGAATATTGCCGCAAAGTATATCACCTCTGGAATGAATTAATTTTCCAGGGTGATCGAGTCAACAATCCCCACGATTACCGAGATCACGCATGCGTCCGGGTTGTTGAGCACCTGGCGCGCCCCGTTGCCCTCCCGGTTGACCAGTACGGTATCCCCAATGCCGGCGTGTGTGTTGTCGATGGCCAGGAAATCCTCGTCGGGTTTTTCGCCTTCCATCAGCATGGGCTGCACCACCAGCAGTCTCCGGTTTTTATAATCCGGGTGGCTGATCGTCGTCACCACTGTTCCAATCACCTTTCCAATAATCATATCATTCCTGTTGACACAAATTCTCATCAAGGTCGCCATATGCTTGAGTTCAGCCCGCTTTAGCGGGCTTTTGTTCTTAGCCGGGGGCGTTCGCGGAGCATCCCGTAGGGACAGCCCCCCGGCGGATATGGCAATAAGGTACCAATGTTTTCATAAGCTACTATCATTATGTGAATAAATTCCTCCCCGGTTTCAGCGTGTAATCGAACTCCCCGTCTGGACGGATATCCAGATCATCCACCACGCCTACCAGCGCCAGGTCCACCGGCACGAACTTGATCGCCGGTATGGCCAGGGCTGCCTCGCGCGAGCGTACCATCACACACAAATCGCCCGGCCCGGCCTCCACCACATCCGCCGCCACCTGCAAGGCTCCAATCGGTTCCAGTTTCTTGTTCAACGGCTGGACGATCAGCAACTTCAGCCCTTCGGTTCCGGGGTACTTGAGCGTGCAGACTGCTGTGCCTTTCACTCTGCCGAACAGCATCTGGTTATTTCGCTCCTGTGCTCTTGAGCACCCGCTCAATGATGACATCCAGCAGGGCCGGGTCTACCTGCGTACCCAGGCG
>JBEKEB010000186.1:0-6997 GCA_050014055.1 Anaerolineales bacterium
GCCTTGCTGAGAATGTTTACCAAGCATGTCTCACTCCTGATTTGGTCTATCGCGGAGTGTACTCCCAAACCCCGAAAAACGCGAGCTTTTCGGCCGGGCTTCTAGAACAGCACGAGTCCGAAGGCCGGGCTTACTTGACCTTTTTACCCATTGCGCCGGTCATGCGCTGCAGGACCGGGGAAAAGTCGTACTGGCCAAGCTGCACGTCCAGGATGCAAAAGCCTTCCGTGTAGAGGCGGGCGGCTTCGAGGGCCTGGTCCAATTCTTCTTCCGTGCGGACCGTGAAGCCCTTCCCGGCGCCGAACAGGTCGGGCAGGCGGGCAAACTGCCAGGGGGCCACGTCGTTGAATTTCCCATCCAGCATGGGCCGTTCGGTACCGTACCCGAAGTTATTGAGCACGATGACGATCGGGTTAAGGCCATAGCGGGCGGCCGTGGACAGTTCCATCCCGGTCATTTGAAAGGCGCCGTCGCCGACCAGCACCAACGGACGCAGTTTGGGCAGCGCCAGCTGTGCGCCGAGGGCGGCGGGCACGGCAAACCCCAGCGTGGCGTAATAGGCCGAAGACATGAACTCGGTGGCGCGCGGGATCGAGATATCGGCGGAGGCGAATAACGCATCGCCGGTATCCGCAATGACGAGGGTGCTGTCACCCAGGAAAGTTTCCAGACGTTTGAACAGGCGCTGCACCGTCACCGGCGTGTCGGGAATGGGTTGAAAAACTTCCATGGGCGCGGCATGCGGGATGACCGTGTCCGGCCGGCGCTGGATATCCGCCTGCAGGAGCCCTTGCAGGAAACCGTTCAGATAGACCGCATTGTAGGTATGAAAGCGGATGGAAGTCTTTTCACTGGTGGAATAAATGGATTTGCCCTGGTCCAAATTTGCAGTAAAAATCCCCAGGTCGAGGTCGGTCAGGAGTACACCCAGCAGGATCAAACAATCGCTGCCCTCAACATATTGGCGGACCTGCTCCTGGCTCATGCCGCCTTCATACAATCCTAGGTAGAGCGGGTCGCGCTCGCCGAAGGCGGACTTGCCCAGGATGGTGGAGGTGACCGGAATATTGGTTTTCTCCACCAGTTTCTTGAAAGCGTTCTGCATGCCAAAGCGCAGCAGTTCCACCCCGGCAACCAGCACCGGTCGTTCGGCCCGGTTGATCATCTCGGCGGCTTCCAGCAAGGCTTCCTTGAACGGGCCTTTATCCACATCCGGGAGCAGCAGCTTCTCTTCAACCGGGGAGACTTTCACCGAGACCATGTCGCGCGGGATTTCGATATAGACAGGGCGCCGGTAACAGATGGCTGCCGCCAGCACGCGGTTGATCTCCCGGCTGGCCGTCTCGGGGTTATCGAGCACGGTCTGGGCAACGGTCAGTTGCTCGAATATCTTGCGCTGGGAATTGAAGTTCATGGATTTGTGATGCAGCAGGGGATCGCCGACCTGCTCCTGGATGCCAGGGGCGCCGCTGATCACAACCACCGGGCTTTCTTCGGCATAGGCCTGGGCGGTGGTGTTGACCACCTTCAGTGCGCCGACGCCATAAGTGATGCAGACCGCACCCAAGCCGCGCACGCGGGCATAGGCGTTGGCGGCATAACCAGCGGACTGCTCATCGCAGGTGTTGATCAATTTTATTTTGCTATCATATAATTGCTTATAAAAGGCCAGCACATAGTCTCCGGGAATCCCAAAGGCGTGCCGCAGCCCATGCTGGTATAACTTGTTGATAAGGTATTCCCCAATCGTCACCTGGTTGGTTTCCATAAAAAATCCTCCAAAAGAAAAACTCCATTGTAGTTGGGGGAAAGATCTTTACACAATCCCGCAGGAGAGCAGCGCGGGACAAGCGGACACGAAGCCTCACAAAGGCAGGAAAAGGGCTTGATTTTGTGTTTGAAAATTCTATCCCATTAAGAACGGTGTTCTTTAAAAAGAACACTAATTCGGATATATTATATCAGATTATAAGTAATGGCTTCAGGCATCCGGAGACCGGTCAATCATTCGATGAAGAGGGCAGGGATGGAAGGGAGAATGATGCAGGGCTATTCGTTCCTCGGAACGACGGAGGAACGAATAGCTCCTGCGAAGGTGGATAACTGCCGGGGCCTGGATTCGTTTCCGAGGAACGAAAGGAGGAACGAATAGCCTGCGCAACCTCACCCGCCCTCCGGGCCCTCTTCGGCGACCAATGTCGCCTACCGGCCGATACCCGAAAAAACCGGGTACAAGTTGGCGGCTTGCCTGCGCCAGTACCGCAGGTACAGGTGAGGCCGCCTCGGCCAGCCCCTGCCCCTCCCTCCGCTAAGCTCCGGGATCCCCTTCGGGGACAAGTTGCTTCGCGATCTCCATATGCAAAGTACGCATTTGCCCCTACGGGATGCTTCGCGAGAGAGGGGGGAAGAGAGAAAAGGGGAAAGGGGGAGGAAGATGGACAGATGGATGGAGAATTTCGATTTTCAAAGTGCGGAGAGAAAGGCGGCAAGGATTACATTAGCGTGCTTTAATAATTAAACATATGTTCTAATTTGTCAAGCAACTTTTGAATAAAATAAAACGCTTGCCCGCGCAGTGGATATGCTGTAAGATTATCGCAGGGTGAACAATTCGCCATCCGAATAAACGTTTGGAATTTTATATGGATTGCTTATAAGCTGGTATATGATGCGCTTATATGCGAGTCAGGCGGCAGAACAATGGTTGATCCTATGCAAAATGCAGCGATGCTCTGGACCGGTGGCAAAGACTCTTCGATGGCATTGTATGAAGCTGACCAAAACGGTTATTGCGTTCGTTGTCTCGTCACGTTCGCGCCACCGGAGCCTAATTTCTTAGCACATCCGCTGGGCTTCATCAAAATGCAGGCCCAGGCATTGGCGCTGCCGCACTATGTTTTGCCCATCAGTGCACCGTTCGAGAAGAGTTACGAGACCAGCTTGTGCAGGCTACGAGATGAAATGGGCATTAACTGCGTTGTCACAGGAGACATCGCGGAAGTGAACGGAAATCCAAATTGGATTCGCGAGCGGAGCCGTCCCGTTGGGATGAACGTCCATATGCCTTTGTGGAAGCGCGATCGAAACGTATTACTTGGACAATTTCTGGACAGAGGATTCAAGGCGCGTTTTTCCTGCGTTAATACACGCTGGCTGGATGAGAATTGGATTGGCCGGGAGTTGAATAACTCGGCGATTGTTGAGCTGCGCATCATTAGTGAGAGAACAGGCCTAGACCTGTGCGGTGAAGAAGGAGAATATCACACGTTGGTCATTGACGGGCCGCGATTCACGCAAGGCATTGATATTCGCTCTTATTCAAAATGCGTCTCCGGTTCGCTGGCCTACATGGAAATCCACGAGTCGGAATTATCTGATCATCCCGCCTACAGACTCCAGCGGACCCCGTAAAATACACCCTGCGGAGTACGCGGGACAGGCGGGGCAGACAGCAGCTCCGCCGCTCGAAACCGGCGTGGTTTACCGGAAATCGCTTAAAAATGATAAAGGTATCGCCGGTCCCGCCGCTGGGGTTGACCCCACTGGCTATGATACGCGATTTGCCAGCCATCCGGTGTAAAATCGTACCTGTGAGAAACAGCATGACTGAAAACTTCGAGTCAAAAATCGAACAACAAATGGAACGGTTGAAACAGTCATCCTGCCTGGAGATCGAAAGGGAAGTCGCCCAGAAGCGCATCGATTGGGTCACGCAAAACCGTACTGCAGCCGGCAAGCCGGAACATCCCAGCCCGCGCCAAGCTTTCGAGGCATTATTCTTCGAGTATATGGGCCTGCCTGCCAAGGATTTGCCGGTTCTCTCCGAGACAGACACAGAAATCGTATGGCGCTCGCTCAACCGCTGCCCCACCCTGGAAGCCTGTCAACGGCTGGGACTCGACACGCGCCAGGTATGCCGGGGGGCTTATGAGAAGTCGACCCAAGCTTTTCTATCCCAGCTTGACCCGCAGCTGCGGTTCCTGCGCAGCTATGCAGAGATCCGGCCTTATTCGGATCATTGCATGGAAAGCATTGTCCGGGTGGATTTCGAAGAAATGCAGAGACTCGCCATTGCCGAGGCCAGGGTCTCCAAGCAAGATGGCAACAAGGGCTACGGCGCCGTGGTCGTGCGCGGGCATGAAATTCTCGGGAAAGCGCACGATACCGCAGTCACGGAGCGCGATCCCAGCCGGCATGCCGAAGACAATGCCATCCGGCAAGCCGTGCAGGCGCTGGGAGAAAGCAACCTGAGCGGCGCGATCTTGTTCTCAACCTGCGAGCCCTGCCCGATGTGCTCCTCCCTGGCAGTGTGGGCCAATCTCACAACCATCGTTTACGGGGTCTCCATCGAAGAAACAGCCGCCATGGGAAAAAGCCGCATCCGGGTAAGCGCAAAAGAGATAATCGAGAAAAGCCCTGTGATGATCGAAGTGATTGGGGACGTGCTCAGGGAGGAATGCCGGGCATTGTATGGCTGAACAATTCATTTATCCAATTCTCCATATGTGCACACTGTGGTTGCACCCAACCCTGGCTTCCCATCCGGCACCGGGGCAGGCCGCGGTTCCGCTCTTTCACAAGGTAAGGAGGCAGTATGATTGACATCCATATCCCGGCATCGCTTGAATACGACACAGCCAACGCAAACCTATTGGTAAATGAACTAAAAGAATTGCACAGCCTCGCTGGAGTTGCCGAATGGAACAAAAAAGCCACGGCTGAAGTACAGGCGCTGCATTCCATTTTGAAAACAATCGAAGAAAAACAGGCAAAGGCAGCCCAGGTGCTTATTCAGTACCAGCAGGAACATGCGGTAAAACCATTCTTTAACAAATTATTCGATCCACGCAAAGAGCAGAAACACTGGCAGGCCGAACAAGCCCGGCTTGACAGGGAAAAAGCCCACATGGAAGCCATGATCGAGCAGTTCGAGTCTGCGATCGCTTTCATCCCTGAAAACCCCGACGACTTGCAAGCATTAATAAAGGAATGCAAACAACAAAAGGAAGAATACCTGACCGAAAAGAAGGCGGTAAATGAACAAATGTCTTCGATCCGCGTGGAGGCCAGGCAGCAAACCGCCAACACCAATTATGGCAATTATGGGAAAGGGGACCGGCGGCGCATCCGGCTGAACAAAGAATCCGCCCTGCGACCAAAGGAAAGTCAAAAAACAGCCATCGAGAGACAGGTCAGGGAACTCAACCAAACGATTGATTGGTTGGAGAAATTTGAGTAAGGAAAAATAGCGGGCAGGCAGCCCTCGCCCTTGGCCCCTCTCCCCATTCGGGGAAAGAGGAGAGTCTGATCGAACTTAAGCTATTGGAGGTCCTATGAAACTGCTACGAGTAACCCTGCGCGTTGCGACCAGCAAGAGGCGCTGCGCTTCTACACCGAAAAACTGGGCTTTGTGAAGTGCGCGGATCTTCCCTATGGCCAAAGACAACGCTGGATCACGGTCGCGCCGGCAGACGAGCCGGCCGTACAGATCGTGCTGCAGCCGCCCGATTGGTTTTCAGGGGAAGAACGCGCCCAGCATTTGCTGTTTGCCGGGCATAATCCAACCATGGTTTTCCAGGTGGAGGATTGCCATGCCACCCATGAGCGGCTGCAAAGGAACGGCGTGCAGTTTCCGCTGCCTCCGACGGAGCATGCTTATGGGATCGAGGCAGACGCCACCGACATGGATGGCAACACGCTGGTCTTCCTGCAACTTATGAACACCCCTCCATCGGGCTCACCAGGAATACAGGGATAACCGGCAGAGAAAATGTTGAGTAGCCCTGACTGCTGTATGCCTCCTTACACAACACCAATAAGGTGGGCATGCATCACTCCATCTCCAAATAGCTGGCGAGCGGGACAGGTAGTCCTTAAGTACCGGTGCAATCCAACTTAACAATTCTGTTATTTCCCCAAGGTGGGCACGTGCTATACTCTTAAAGGTTCCCGCGATGAAAATTGATATGGAACCGGGGGAATAAAAATCTACAAAAAGCAAGTCAGGAAATTATAGGAGTACAGATATTAACCGCAACAAATTATTATCCGTTTTTCTGGTGGTTGCCATGCTCGCCACCATCCCTGCCATCGTGGCAGCTGCTGCTCCAGCCACCAGCACGGTGGGGACCGGAACCATCCAGAGTATCAGTATCGATACAAAATCGACAACCAAGGTCACTACCGTTGATGTAACCCTTATGGATGGCGCCGGCCTGGCGGAAAAGGTTGGCATCAGCCTGGAAACGGCCGTCAAGATGGGACTGGTCATCACCGCCGTAAATATCGCGGGGATCGGGACCAATGTGACCCTCTCGAGTACATTGAGCGGTTTTGTGAACAACCTGGTCCTGGTTACCGACCCAGGGACGGGAATTACCTCGCTTTCTGTAACGTTGACGGATGCATCCAGTGTGGTACACGTGGTCAGCCTGGATCTTTCCGACGTGCTTTCGTTGGGGTTGGTCACAGCCACGGTGGATACAACCAAAATCGGCACGTCAATCGCGATTGATCCAACGGTCATTTTGAATTCAACGACCTATTCCAAGTCAGTAACGAATCTGGGGAATTATTTCGGACCGGCCTTGGGTGTGACCTTTGACCAACTGGCAGCCGATTTCGCTGCAGGCTATGGATATGGTGTGATCACACAAGCCGCCTGGATGACCTCAAACCTGGGTGGAAATGCAACTTTGCTGGACCAGATCCTTACCGCCAAGAGCACTGGCGATTATAGCGGCCTAGTCCTTCCTGGTGGTGTAACCGCCACCAATTGGGGACAAATCCGCAAATTGGTCTTGACTGACCCGCATCAAAACCTGGGCAGTATCATGTCCGGCAAGGCCACTCTCCTGCCTACACCAACAGCGATTGCGACCACTACGACTACCACATCCAATGGAAATGGGAATAGCAATGGAAACGGCCATGGCAATGGTCATGGAAACGGGAATAACAATGGGAACGGTTCAAAAAAGTAACAGCAACTGAATCT
>JBEKEB010000187.1:0-6988 GCA_050014055.1 Anaerolineales bacterium
GAGATTTCCCGGGCAATGATGTACCAGACCTCGCCGGCATTGACAACGCACATATATACTGGAATCCTCTCTTCATTGGCGCCGGCAATTAAATCGGCGATCTGCTGGCCGGAAGGTTCGTCCTCCAAATAGGCAATCACCGCCCAGCTATCCAACACCAGCGCCTTCGGTTTGCGCGGCATTTAAAGCTCCTTTTCCCGGTTCTTCTCAGCCATTAAAGCCTTCATCAATCCTTTGCCTTTATATTTTCCCCGCAGGCTGTGAATATATTCGCGCGTCACCGGCGTCAGGATAAGACGCTTGTTGGCTTCATCCACTTCAATCTGGATGTAGGTACCTTCTTGTATTCCCAATCTGCGCCGGATCTTTGATGGGATGACCACCTGTCCTTTGGATGTAGCAATGGTCTCCATAATAATCTCCTTCTGTAATAGTAGATTAAATATACCATATACTAATAAGTAAGTCAATTTATAATTATCTTACTTACTACTAAATTTAGGAATTTAACTGTCCCGGGTTGAAAATTCAGGCCCAAATCGCCTGGTTCATGCCCGAAGACCATGTCCAGCCAATCAAAGATGACCAGGCAAAGGTTACCCTACTCGCAATTGAAACTAATGGAACACTGATAAATTCCCCAGGGTTCTACGATAATGAAAAATGAATATTATAGTAAAGGAGTCGGGCGATGGATTTGCCCGACTCCTTTACTACTGACTATTCACCGTTCTCTATTCTCTATTCTCTGTTCTCAGCCCCTTTATTTCTTCTTACCAAATTTCTTCTTCAGAATATCCTCCAGCGTCGGGTGGCCGATCTCCTGCAATTCATAGCGCACGCGCTGGAAGGGCTTGGTGATCTTGAGCACGCGCGTCAGGTCGATCGGCGTACCGATGATGACCAGGTCCACATCCGCCTTCCTGATGGTGGCTTCAAGGTCCTTGATCTGGGCGGCACCGTAGCCCATGGCCGGCAGGATCGGGCCGGTCTTGGGGTATTTCTGGTAGGTGGCGGCAATCGACCGCACCGCGAACGGGCGCGGGTCGACGATCTCGGCCGCGCCGAAGCGTTTGGCCGCCACGTAGCCGGCCCCATAGGCCATCTCGCCGTGTGTCAGGGTCGGGCCGTCCTCGATCACCAGGACGCGCTTGCCCAGGATTGCGGCAGGATCGTCCACGAACAGCGGGGAAGCCGCTTCGATGACGGTGGCTGTGGGATTCAGCCGGCGCAGGTTCTCGCGCACTTTAATGACCGCCTGGGGATCAGCCGTATCCACCTTGTTGATCACGATCACGTCTGCATCACGCGCATTGACCTCGCCGGGATGGTAGGTGCTCTCATGGCCGGCGCGGTGCGGGTCGGCCACCACGATCTTCAGGTCCGAGACGTAGAACGGGAAGTCGTTGTTGCCACCATCCCACAGGATGATATCCACTTCTTTTTCAGCCTGGCGCAGGATCTTCTCATAGTCCACCCCCGCATAGACGATCACGCCGTTATCGATGTGCGGTTCGTATTCCTCGCGCTCCTCGATGGTGCATTCCTGTGTGTCCAGGTCGGCGTAGGTTGCAAAGCGCTGCACTTCCTGCTTGACCAGGTCGCCGTACGGCATGGGGTGCCGGATGGCCGCCACCTTGTAACCCATCCCGCGCAGGATCAATGAGACGCGCCGGGTGGTCTGGCTCTTGCCCGAACCGGTCCGCACGGCGCAGACCGAGACAACCGGCTTGGTGGATTTGAGCTGGGTGAGCTTCTCGCCCATCAGGCGGAAGTCCGCTCCGGCTGCCAATACCATCGAAGCCTTGTGCATCACCACTTCATGCGGCACATCCGAGTACGCAAAGATGACCTGTTCCACCTTAAATTTCTTGATCAGCTTGAGCAGGTCGGTTTCGGCATAGATCGGAATACCTTTCGGATACATCTTCCCGGCCAGCTGGCGCGGATACGTGCGGCCTTCGATGTCGGGAATCTGGGTCGCGGTGAATGCCACCACTTCATAGTCCGGGTTGTCACGGAAAAAGACATTGAAGTTGTGGAAGTCGCGCCCGGCGGCGCCCATGATGAGAGTACGAACTGGTGACATAACTAAACTCCTTGACAGAAAAGATGAATTTCAGCCAGGTTCTTCATTTCACCGCGGCAGCCGTTGCCATTGGCTTACAACGGCGACAGCCGGGAGGCTCCTGCGCTTTTTCGGAGCTCCTGTACTTGCTCTGGCACCTTGCGGTGAAGCAGGAACGCGCTGATTTTCGCACTGACCTTCGGTCAGTGCGTCACATCACTTCTGGGGCTGTGATGCCCAAAAGCGCCAATGCATTGGCAAGAACATATTTGGTCGCCGCCACCAGCCGCAAGCGCGCCGCCCGTACCGGCGGATCGGCCTGCACGACCGGACAGGCATCGTAAAAGCCGGCAAAGGCTTTGGCGATGTCGTAGGCCAGACTGGCTATGACCAGCGGCTTGTACTCGGCCGCGGCCCGCTGCACTTCATTTGGGAAACGACTGATGCTATCGATGAGTTCGATTTCAGCCGGTTCCAATTTGTAAGTAAATTCAGCCGGCGGAAGGTCGCCGATGACGACTCCTGCCTTCTTTAATATGGAGTTGCAGCGCACGTGTGCATATTGAATGTAGGGAGCCGCCTGACCGTTGAAATCCAGGGCAGCCTGCCAGTCAAAGGTGACCAGCTTGGTATTCTCACGCGCCAGTATCGGGTATTTCAATGCACCCAGCCCAACCGCCTTGGCCACGGCCTCGAGTTGCTCCCCGCTCAAGTCGGGGTTCTTCTTGGCGGCTTCTGCGCGTGCCCGGCTAATGGCCTCGCGCAGCAGGTCCTCCAACAGCACCACCGTTCCCTCGCGGCTGGAAATCACCACGTTCCCCGGCAGGGTCACCAGTTCATAAGCCACATGCACGCATTTCCTGGCCTGTTCGTATCCGGCAATTTCCAGGATCTTGAAGATCTGCGTGAAATGCAGGGACTGGCGCACATCCACCACATAAATGGAGCGGAACAGGTCCGGGTAATCCCGGAATTTGTGCAGCACCAGCGAGAGGTCTTCGGTGGCATATAGGGCGGTGCCATCCGAGCGCAGCACTACCGTGGTGCGATACTGCTCTTTCGTCAGTCCCAGCAGGTCATCGATCTTGACCAGCACCGCCCCACCCTGCGGGCGTTCGTCCGTAGCGATGCCGCGCCTGACCAGTGCCTCCACCACTTGCTTGCCCGGGTCTTCTTCTTCACTGTTGAAGTAATACTTGTCAAAGCGGATATCGAGCTGGTCGTACATCTGGTTGAAACCTTCCAGCGACCACTGGCGGGTCTTCTCCCACAGCGCCACGATCTCCGGATCGCGTTTATCCCAACGGGCGTAGACAGCCCGCACTTCGGCTTCCAGGTCGGGGTTTTCTTCCAGCCGTCGGCTGGCATCTGCATAGACTTTTCCCATCCACTGGGTGATGTCGGTACCCGGCTCTTCGCCGGCGTGGTATTTCAAATATGCCCACAACCACTTGATCACGTGCAGTCCCATGTCGCCGGGGTAGTTGGCTCGCACTATTTCATAACCGGCAAATTCAATGATCCGGGCGAGCGCATCCCCCAGGATGGCTGAGCGCAGGTGGCCGACATGGAAAGCCTTATGCGTGTTCGGTTGGGAAAATTCGATCATGACGCGCTGGCCGGTGGCGGGCCCGCCTCCAAAGCGCCTCTTTTGTTCCAGCACCGTCTCCACCACCCGGCCGGCATATTCCGCCGTTTCGAAGTACAGGTTGAGATAGCCCTTGACTGCCTCGATCCGGCTGATGCCGGCTGCATTGACCAGCGCCTCCCTGACCTGCCAGGCGATTTCCTGGGCGCGCTGCGGCACGACCACTTTTTTTCCCTCACGTGCTTCGAGCACAGCGAGCGCGGCGCTGGCAAAAAACGAAGTGGAAATGCCCCACTCCCCGCTGAAAGGGATGGGCTTCCATTCCAACGGGGCGAGAGCGATGCCCTGCGCCGACGCAAAGTTCTTGATTTTGTCTTCGATGGCTTGCTGTTCAGACTGGAACATGGTCACCTTGGTCAGGATTATATCTCATTCAATAGCACCAAAAAAGCGGGAGGCCCATTCGTTCTGGGCGCTCCCGCTCAAAGTTTTTGCAAGCCGTGAACGCTTACTCTTCCTTTTTTGCGCGTGGTTTCCTGGGCGTGGCAGGTTCCTTCTTCGCTTTCGTGGACTTGGTTGCGGCGGCCTTCTTGGGCGCAGCCTTGGGCTCAGACTTCGGTTCAGTCTTGGGCTCACTTTTGGCTTCCGCCTTGGCGGCCCGCCTGCGCGGCGCAGCTTTCTTTACTTCAGGTTCAGCCGCCGGCTCCACCATTGCGGGCTCGGCCTCCACCTTGACCGGCTCCATCCTGGCAAACGCCTTCACCAGGCGGCTCTTGCGGCGGGCGGCATTATTTCTATGAATGACACCCTGCTCGGCCGCCTTATCCAATGCACTGATGGCACTGGCCAGGGCAGCTTTCGATTCGGGTACACCGGAATCGAAGGCAGTGCGGGCATTCTTAACCGCGATGCGGGCGGTGCCGCGGTAAACACGGTTGCGCAGACGACGCTTATCGTTCTGTCGGTTACGCTTGATCTGGGACTTGATATTAGCCACTTGCTTCCTCCATAAATAATACGATTGCCCGGCGGAGTGCATATACTGCAGCCTCTGCCTTTCATTCAATTCATTTGATAATTCAAACGAACAGGCAGCACGCAGGAACCTGCTACCAAAGCACAGTATTTTACTTTACGCCGGGGAATCTGTCCAGATTTACCACCCTCCGGTTTTACGAAAGCCATCGAAAATAAAAATTCACCGGAGATGAACAGAGATAAACAGAATTTCAAATCCTGAAAAACAAGTCTTTCGTTGTTTATCAAACCAAAAAAACATTCATCCCCGGCGACACCGTACCCGTCCCCTGGGGGTATCTCCGGTTAAATTAACTCTGGATTGGCAAAAGTTCTATACGATCTTCTCGAATTTCTCGAAGGGCGTATTGCAGATCGGGCACCTGCCGCCGTCCATCCGGCCGACATGCGTGTGGCCGCACACCGGGCAAACGTAATATTCGACTTCGGGCAGGTCCTTGCCTTTTCCGAGCGTCTCGGCCGCCTCGCGGTAGAGCGCCTCGTGGATCTTCTCGGTCTGGAACGCATAATTAAAGGACTGGGCGGCCCGTTTATCGCCTTCCGTCTGGGCCTCGGCCAGCATGGTCGGGTACATTGTGACCACCTCGTAATTCTCACCGGCGATGGCAACTTCCAGGTTCTCGCCCGTGTCCTTGATGCCGTCCATGGCCCTCAGGTGGTTGGTCGCATGGATAGTCTCCGCCGCGGCTGCGGCACGGAAGAGCCTGGCAATCTGCGGGAATCCGGCTTGATCCGCTTTCTTTGCAAACGCCAGGTACCGGCGGTTGGCCATGCTCTCGCCTGCAAAGGCCGTCTTCAAATTATCAACGCTCTTGGACATTTTTACCTCCATTAGGATGATTTACCTTTCTTATACATTAAAGCATATTCTGCGGACTTTACCGCTATAAAATGGTCATCATTCCGGGGTGATAAATCTCCTCAAATTGTATCTTAGTTCTTTTGTTTTTGCAGGGAAAAACGCTCAACCACAAAGGACACAACGGACACGAAGGAAACCAAAAAAAGTTCTTCCTTAGTATACGCCTGTCCCGCGCTGGTCTTCCGCGGGATCGTGGTTAAATTTTTTCTTTCTTCAAGATTGACTCGCCGCTTCATAGACGGTATGATACCGTTGTCTTCAGGCTGGCCGGGCGGTCGCGGCCTTGCGCGTAAGCGCAGAGTCGAGGAAAGTCCGCACTCCATAGGGCACGGCGCCGGGGAAACCCCGGGACGGGGCAACCTGCCGGATCAGGGCCACAGAAACAGACTGCCTCTGCCTTGTGCAGAGGTGATGGTGAAAAGGTGGTGTAAGAGACCACCGGCGTTCGCAGCAATGCGGGCGGCCAGGTAACCCCCGCCGGGAGCAAGGCCAAGCAGGGACGAGAAGCGGCTCGCTTCATTATTAGTCCCGGGTAGGCTGCTTAGAGAGATGATCGCACAGGCGCGCGCTCCGGGATGAAGCGTTTCTAGCGTAAACCAGAACAACCGCCGGACAGAATGCGGCTTATAGGCCAGCCTGAAGATATTTCTTCTAAAGACAGAAACATTGTACTTTGAAAAAAGAATACAAGAGCCATCACGACACCTTCCGTGAAATATTCTTCGAACTCAGGGGATGGTATTCCTGGAATATCTGCTGCCGCTCTTCAATATTATCCGGTGCGTAATGTAGCTCAGTTGTCCGCAGTTCTACGTGGCGTAAAAACTCTCGGGTTTGATCTAATGTGGCGCCGTTCTTACGCAAGAGGCGCCCGACGGTAGCCCGAACCCTGCGTGGCACAACATCGTTTATGCCCAACTCAGCAGCATGAGCTTTAACAACCCGATAAATGTCTTTGCGCGTCCAGGGAGTCCCCTGAAGGTTTATGAAGAGGCGATCATCAAGTTTGAGATGCGAAATATACCTGGACAATGGCTCGATCAGGAAGGCTGGGAGAGGCATATATTCCGGCCGCCCTTTCTTTGGACGGGGAAGGCAAATCCAGAATTGATCGATGTCAATATTGGATTTTTTTAAGGAGGCTAATTCTCCCGGTCGAAGAGCATCGCAGCTCAAGAAAGCAACTGCAAGGGCGACTTGATATCTCTGTCTTTGAAAGTAGAACCTTACTTCGGTTGTAAGTTTTAGCCACTGATCAGGTGAAAGCGACTCCGGAGCACAAGGAACATTTTGGATCCCTGCCTGGCAAAACAAACTACTTATACGATATGGTACGCGGCTGGCATCGCAAAATTCCCCGGTCTTACTCGGGAAAAGCCATGGACTGGCAGGGAAAAGCGTATCTCGAAGCAATAGAAAATCATGTACCCAT
>JBEKEB010000188.1:0-7883 GCA_050014055.1 Anaerolineales bacterium
AGCTATACCTCCTGCAAATTAAGATTGGGAACATTTGCAAGAAATATAGCCCCGATTGAGGACTATAAAATTTATGGAGAGCTACATGGGGAAAAGTCAGCTGCGCGAAGCGCTTAGTTCAATAATGATTTTCGCTATCATCATAGCCTTTATCGCCAGCATAGGTTTCCACAGGCAGTTGTTGCAGCAGGTCTCGATCCACCAGGGAACAGAAGAAATGTCCATCATAGGCTTCCCCGGAACTGGTCACCAGACTGGTGATCAATCCATTTTCTGCATTCATGCTGACGTGCGCTTTGTACCCAAAGAAATATTCTGTTTGTTCTTCTTCCTGGCCGTCCTGCCTTTTGACTTTATGTTTATGCTTGGCACCCCATTTGGCGTCAGGGTCATGCGGTTCTTTGCCCCGCTTCTGGCGGACCTGATCCTTGGCGGTATTCACATTGGCAATACTATGGACACTGTCCACAATCTGGATCGAACCGAAGTGAATGCCACTTTCCACGGCCATCTGTACTATCTCTGCCAGCATTGCTTCAAAGACAGCCAGTTTTCCATTCTGCTGCAAGCGTTCACGAAACACGCTCAGGGTAGAATGATCAGGCGCTTTTTGATCGACCGCCAAGCCCACAAAGTATTTTGCAGATAAGTTGTCATTCACATACACTTCCGCCTGACGTTCAGATAGATTATAGAGAAAGGCGATCAAGCTGACCTTGAGTACTAGAGCCGGATCAAAGGGCGGACGACCATAGATCCCTCCGCCTTTGTAGAGCTTGATCAAACGCCGGGTAAAACGCTCCCAGGGTATCTGTTGTTTGAGTTTACGTAAAAAATGATCCTCAGGCACTATTTGATCGTATAAATAATCGCCAAAGAATGAACTTCTGCCTGTCTCTACAAAGTGTTCTTTTTCCATGTCAGACTCCTGAACCTGATTGACTTCATTTCGATCGATATCTTCTATCACAATCATTATATTAAAGTCTGATGGATTGGTCAATTAAGAACTTGTTTTTCAACACTCTCGTATTGTGGGTTTGACATTTTAGTGCGATAATACCTCCGTCAATTATTGGGCAAAAATACTGTTGATCAGGATCGCTCTTGAGGTAGCGCATGGTTGCTGACGGATCTGGTTCAAAAAATCCATCCCATACAAAACAATTATCTCACAGTCCCATCCTGCGAGTTTCCAGGATTATTTTGGCGCGGCCATGGCCGCCGCAATCGTCCAAAGCACGGGGAAACAGACCAGCCTTACGAACGGAGTAATGGTTAACCTAAAATCAACAGGCAACCCAATCCAATCACAAGGCGCCTCCCCTCCCTACCCACCCTTGTAGCAATCCATAAAGAGGTCCTCTATGAAACCAAATGCCAGAATCACGTCCAGTCTCATGCTGATCGTTCTGTTCGCGTCTCTGCTGCTCAGCTGCAGTATATTTACAGGAGCCAGCCCCACAACTGCCACCCCTTCAGGTGCAGGCACTCCGGTTTCTAACACTCAACCAACTCTCGGGCCGGGGACGAAAGTTACCCCTGAACTTGATAACAAAGACCTGGTGGATGCGCTCATCCCGGCGAAGGGCGGCCAGGTCATCCTGACCCTGCCGAGCGGAGTGGCCTACAACCTGAATATCCCGAAGGGGGCATTGTTGAATGATCAGGAGATTAGCATGGTACCGATCACACGCATCGATGGCATGCGGCTCTCGGGCGGGCTGATCGGGGGCGTCCAGCTGGAGCCGGAAGGGTTGGAGTTGCTTACGCCCGCCACCCTGACGATCACGGTACCAAAAGGCTATGATCCCAAGCAAATGGTGGGGTTCGGTTACCATGGCGAGGGGGATGGCTTTCACCTCGACCTGGCCAGCGGCGACGGCAAGACCATCACACTGCCGATCTTCTCGTTCAGCGGGCACGGGGCCGCCAGCGGCACGCCCGGCAGCATCGCCAACCAGGCCGATCAGCCGGTCGCTTCGCCTGCGGATGCTTATGCCCAGCAATTGACGAATGCCGTTAAACAATGTGTTGGACAGGATGACTCACAATGCGTCTCGTTGATCCAGATGATCATAGATCAGTATAACGATAAGATCCAGCCTGCTTTATCAGATGCACAAAATAATGACAATCTAATCGATAGCGCTGCCGGAGCATTTTTACAATGGCTGCATGGAGTGGAATTGCTTGGCCTGGATCGGGTGATCACTATCAATCGCAATACGTATGATTTCCCTGCTTTGATCGATAAAGGCCTGCATATGGTATTCAAGGGGACGAGGAATGCGTTCGACCAGGAATCGAATCGCTGCATAAACATGGATGATATCTCCCAGTCACGCAAGATGGCTACCAGACTTCAACAACTTGCATTGCTTTCGGATGACTATCAACCACCGTATGATTTGCAGACCAAATGGAAGGATTTTGAAGCATGTGTACGTTACACGTTGATCTTTAAATCCCACCTAGTCTGGAAAATGGGAGACTCCATGACCATTACGGCAGACTTGGTAGGGACAGCCGTTCTGCGTCTGGATGGACAGGATGAATATTTTCTCTACTCGACCAGGAATGGTGACGGAACGCTTAAATATGACGGCTTTGAGGCTGAGTTCAGCGGAGCCTCGGCGGCATTAAATAATTATTGCAAGATCGATGCGACCGACAGCGGCGGGAAAATGCAAGTGGCGATGCGACCGGTTGGCCGGAGTACGGTCACAGATGAATGGATTTTAAGTCCGATAGTTGCCATCAAACCAACTGCCATGGACCAGCATCTGCCAAAATGGGACTGCTCGACCGGCGCGAGTGGCGCAACGATCAACATGACGGAGACGGCGGAGCTGCCACTCTGGGAGGCCGGGTTCTACGACCTTCACAAGAATCTCCCGAATTGGGAATATGAGAACAATGGCTTTACGATCACCGCTCCTTACTGGTTTGGAGGTTTCACGAATGGCGATGGAGTTGACGATTTAGGCGTACTCCAGTGGCACACCACCACTGAGACCCAGGGTTCTACCGTCGAAGAAGACCTGTCCATCCACATCATCGCCGCCCCTGGGGCGACTCAATGAGGCCGGAAGGATCATAGAGGCGAAATATGAACAAATCCAATCGGACCTTCTTAATTTTTTTGACCTTTATTTTGGGCGTTCCCTTCCTGCTCTTTGGCTGCGATCTGACTGCCGGCAAACCATCCGCATCGCAACCGCCCGCCTCCACACCGGTCAATCAGGGCGCAGGTAGTTCAGATGGTGCAGCGCAGCTCAGCGTTTCGGACGGGGTGATCCTGCTGACCCCCGGCCAGCCGTTGCCCACCGTGGACATGAACCATATTCCGGGGATAACGCCAGTCGCGACCACTTCCACGCCTGTCGGAGAGACGAATCAGAATCCCACCCAGCAAATCTCAATGGCCCTGACAAAATTGCTTGGCAGCGGGGATACCCCGAGCGTCTTTCCTTCCTGCTCGATGAGCATGAACGAAAGCCTACCCAGCGCCTCAGGGAACGTTGCCACCACACTGCAGGCGGATATGCAGGGCGCCAATTACCATTTCGTCCTCACTTCGGCTGGCGCGGTGACAGATGCCATCCACTACAATGGACAGGATTACTCGGTTGTCAGCGGAAAGGCCCAGCCGGGTTCGGCCACGCTGGCATTAAATTGGGACATGTGGAAATTGGATCCAGGCGTGATGTTCGGCGCAGCCGCAGCTTCAACCATAACTCCGCAGGCCGGCACAACACTGGAGGGCCGCCCAATTGATGTATACACGGTCGACAGCTCCAGCCTCGGAGCGCCTTTGCCGGATACCAGCATGGGGATGTTGCCGTATGTGATCACTGCCATTCAGGGCACGATCTGGATCGACCATGCCACCGGTGGGTTGGTCAAAGCCGACCTTCAATTCGCAGCGAATGTCAAGAAACCAGGCCAAACCACGCCGAGTGCGACAGGAAAGGGCGAATTTCATATCACGGTCAGCCAGATCGGGCAGGTTACCGTTAGCCTGCCATAAAAATTGTCATTTAATTAGAACGACTTGCCTTCAAACAGTCATTATGCCAAAAGGAGAAGGACTATGAATCGCAAGAATCGGATGATTTTCTTTATTGCAGCCTTGTTCCTGGTGGGGGCTTGCAACCTGCCTGCCCGGATCATCCAGGGCACTACACAGCCTTCCAACCCGACCGCGAGCATGCCTGCCACCCAGGCGCCGCTTTCGGGAGGAAATGGGGAGGAGAGCTTGCAGACGGCCACCCAACCGGTGGAACTCCCACCCACCCAGGTGCTCCCCAGCCTAACTCCAACCCTGGGAATCGGCTCTCAAAGAACATCGACAACCGATGGAATGATCCAGGCCTTTGTGCCCGCCGGGCAGTTCATCATGGGCGGGGACGAATGGACCAATATCATGGATGCCCCGGTCTACCTGGATGCATTCTGGATCGATCAAACCGAAGTGACCAACGCCATGTTTGCAAAATTCGTAGCGGCTACGGATTACCGGCCGGAAACCGAAATAAATGGTCATTCGTATGTCTACCAATTTTCCTCCGATAGCAGTGTAAAAACCCCCGGCGCCAACTGGCAGCATCCCCACGGTCCAGCCAGTAATATAAAAGGATTGGATCAATATCCAGTGGTACAGGTGAGTTGGAATGATGCGGTTGCCTTTTGCAAATGGGCCGGCGAGCGGCTACCCACGGAAGCCGAGTGGGAAAAGGCTGCCCGGGGAACCGATGGGCGTCTCTATCCCTGGGGAGGCCAGGACTGGGCAGGAAATTTAGCAAATTTTATGGACAAGCAATTGAATCCAACTTACACGGTGGATGATGGGCATGCGGGTATCGCACCCGTCGGCAGTTATCCAGACGGAGCCAGTCCGTATGGTGCATTGGATATGGCGGGAAATGTGGCGGAATGGGTGGAAGATTGGTACGCGGATGCCTATCCCCAGGGCGACCAAACCACCCTGATGGTCAACCCACAGGGCCTTGCTACCGGGGAAGAACGGGGCATGCGCGGTGGCGCTTGGACATCAAACGATGATAATAATGGAGAGAAACGGCTGTCATCCCATCGGAATTATAACTTACCAGACTATTCCGGCGATAGCGCCGGTTTCCGCTGCGTCGCTTCGCAATAGCACCTGCAGCGTTTCCATCGATTGAATTTGAATAAAAAAAACGCGTTGTGGCGGTGGTTTGGACAGCCCTATCGAAAAAGGAGAAGACAATATGAATCGCAAGAATCTGGTCATTTTCTTTATCGCCATCCTGTTCCTGGTTGGGGCTTGCAATCTGGCTTCGCATACCACCCAAAGCGCTCCGCCCAATTCCAATCCATCAGGTAACCCGTCCGTGACGGAAACTGCCACCCAGGCGCCGCTTTCGGGAGGAAATGGGCAGGAGAGCTTCCAGACGGCCACCGAACCCCCGGTTTCTGCGGGGAACGGGCAAGGCGGGCCGCAGGCGGCCATCCAAAGTACATTCCCGCTGCCGCCCAATTCACAGATAACGCAGCCGGACGATTCTGAGCCAAGCGATTCAAGCGGCGGCTTCACAATCCAATCCCAATCCAGCCCGGATACGGTGAATACGTTTTACACGGGTGCGCTGCCCCCGCTGGGCTGGACTTTGCGCTACACGGATGCGAACTTTATCGGCGGAGTGAACCAGTACTGGATAAAAGGCAACGTCTATCTTTCCCTGGATATCGGCTTTGAGGAAGGGGTGTTGACGATCCACTGCCAGTACGAGCGGGTGGAAGCCCAACTGGCCCAGAAGCTGCCGAAGGGTTTCCCGCTGCCGGCGCAGTTCGAAATGGTGCAAGCCAGCGATTCTTCCTGGGAGTTCTATATTCCGCAGGACTATAGCGCGGTGACCAATTTTTACAAGCAGCAAATGGCGGCAATGAACTGGCAAGGGGCTCCGGTGGTTGGGGCGGGAGTTATGGGCGGTTGCGGCGATACCGATTGCGGCGGAAGCACGACCTTCCCGGCCGGGGCCATGCCGACCGCGACGATCGATTATAGAAACGAAAACGACCTGTCGTACAGCATGCCGGACGGGAATGTGGTTGCCCTGTCGATCACTCCCCACGCAAATGGGACCATCCTGTATGTGGACCTGACCCTGAACAACGTGGCTTCAGCCGGATTGCCAACGGATGTGCCGATCTACCCGGGCGCAACCGCACAAATAATCACTCCCGGATCAGCCGAGTTCCAGGTCAGCGGGGATATGAAGACGATCGAGGATTATTACAATCAGCAACTTACCGCCGCCGGCTGGGCTCCGGATGGCGCCCCGATGGAAGTTTCGGGCACCTTTATACAAAATTGGACCAAAGGTGACCAAAAGATCTCGATCACCCTGGCTGCTTCGGATGCCAATACCATGCTGATGATCGACTGCTCGACCTGCAATCCTTGATCTCCCAACAAAATTCGGATGGAAAAAAAGGAGGATCTGGCGCGTGGAAGCGGTTTATTCCAGCTGCGCAGCCAGATCCTCCACCCGCGCCTTGAGGCAGATTAAAATAAAGCTCTGCAATGGGGCTATTCAATTGCAGGCAAATGGAACGTCAGCGTTCATGTTCCTGACCTCGCCAGAATCGACTGCAATCTCCATAGGAATTATAAAGAATCCTGAGGAATGCTCCAGCAATTCCGTCGACGGCTCTGCCGGAATCCCGGATGGAGGGGGTAAAATGGAGAATAAAAATATGAACCCAAAAAAGCTGATATTGTATTAAGGATTGATGTGGCGCGGCAATCAGCAAAACGCCTTTGTCGTAGAGTAGACAGCCGCCACATAATCCAGAGTTGAACTAAGCCGAGCGCAGAGCTGGCAAAGCTATTTGGAATTTAAGGCAGGATAGCAGGCAAGACAAATTGCTTTGGAGAGAAAATCTTGGGGAGTTTTCAGCAAAAAGATGATCAAAAGATATCACGGAAAGCCATTTGCTTCCATCGCACCGGAGATTTGCAAAGAAACCGGTTGCTCTCCTGATGTTCACGGCGGAAAAAGTCCAGTGGCTGGGATGACAGAGCCGGGCAGCATGGGATGACCGCAGATCGGACAGCGAGGAATTTGAGGAGATAAAGCAAGTTCTGTTTGTGGGCCATCGACCCGAGAATTGCCATCCAGATTATCCAGGAGAGAAGGATGAGCAGAAGTCGTCCCCTGCAATTGCTGTCGGAGAGCAGTGAGTGACTTTCGCAGGCCAGGACTGAACAAACCATAATAACGAACCTTCACAAAGCCTTTCGGCAGTACATGTTGCAGGAAACGGTGGATGAACTCTTCAGCCTCCAATGTGCAAAACCGTTCGGCTCCGGTCTCTGTGTCCCGATAGCGAAAAGTCACCCGGTCATCTTCCAACTTCAGGATGCGATTGTTGCTGATGGCCACTCGAAAAATGTAGGGTGCCAGATACTTCAAGGCGCCCAGGCCGGTTCCCACCGGCTCACAGTGGACCACCCACTTCTGCTTCCATACTTTTGCCGGAATGTGGGCATAACAACTCGTATCTCGTAAAGCCTGATGGAGTTTGCCGCGGAAGATCTTGGAGAGAGCTCTCACCGGCAGGAGGAAGTTCTGGCGAGCTGGCAGCCAGGTTCCTCCGTTGGGAGCCAAGCCTCCGGCAGGCACGAGATAGTGGATGTGGGGATGATAGGCCAGGTTGCGTCCCCAGGTGTGAAGAACTCCCACCATCCCAATCTGCCCACCAATAAAGCGTGGATCTTGAGCCAGTTGTTGAGTTGCCGCGGCTGAGGTTTTGAAGAGCAGGTCATAGATCAGGCTCTGATGGCTGCGAATGACCTCATTGAAACCAGCAGGCAAGGTGAACGTGAGCAAGAA
>JBEKEB010000189.1:0-6919 GCA_050014055.1 Anaerolineales bacterium
TGGAGGGCACCTACAGCGAGTTGTACCCGAACATCTCCCAGGACGAACAGGGTATGAAAAAGCTCTTCACCCAGTTCTCGTTCCCCGGCGGCATCCCCAGTCATGTTGCACCGGAGACGCCCGGATCGATCAACGAGGGCGGTGAACTCGGCTATTCCCTGGTGCACGCATACGGCGCGGCGTTCGACAATCCCGACCTGATCGTGACCTGTGTGGTTGGAGACGGCGAGGCGGAAACCGGCCCGCTGGCCACCAGCTGGCACTCGAACAAGTTCCTTAACCCCGTCCATGACGGAGCCGTGCTGCCCATCCTGCACCTGAACGGCTACAAAATTTCCGGCCCGACCGTGTTGGCCCGTATCCCGCGTGACGAGCTGGAAGCGCTTTTCCACGGTTACGGATATACGCCCTATTTCGTCGAGGGCGACGACCCGCTGAAGATGCACCAGCTGATGGCAGCCACACTTGACCGCGTGGTTACGGAGATTAAACGCATCCAACAGGATGCCCGCACCAACGGGTTCAAAGAGCGCCCGCGCTGGCCCATGATCATCCTGCGCTCGCCGAAAGGCTGGACAGGACCAAAGGTGGTCGACGGCAAACCGGTCGAAGGGACATTTCGCGCCCATCAAGTACCGTTGGAAGAGTTCGCGACCAAACCTGAAAATCTGAAAATACTAGAGGAATGGCTGAAGAGTTACAGGCCCAAAGAATTGTTCGACAAGAACGGCACGCTCATTCCGGAACTGGCTGAGCTGGCGCCCAGGGGGGAACGGCGGATGGGGGCAAACCCAAATGCCAATGGCGGCCTGCTGCTTAAAGAATTGAGAATGCCGGACTTCCGCGACTACGCAGTAAAAGTCTCGGAACCCGGCACCGTGAGCACCGAATCCACGCGCGTCCAGGGCGAGTTCATCCGGGACGTGCTCCAGCTCAATGCCGATGCAGGCAACTTCCGCATCTTCAGCCCGGACGAAACCGCCTCGAACCGTTGGAATGCCGTTTTCGATGTGACAGAGCGCTGCTCGACTGCGGAAGTGCTGCCCACCGACGAAGCCGTCGGCCCGGATGGCCGGGTGATGGAGATGTTGAGCGAGACGCAATGCGAGGGCTGGCTGGAGGGCTACCTGCTGACCGGCCGCCACGGCTTTTTCTCGTGCTATGAAGCCTTCATTCACATCGTTGATTCGATGTTCAACCAGCATGCCAAGTGGCTCGAGGTAACCAGACACGTGCCCTGGCGGCGGCCGATTGCATCCCTGAATTACCTGCTTTCCTCGCACGTATGGCGGCAGGACCACAATGGATTCAGTCACCAGGACCCGGGTTTCCTTGACCACGTGATGAACAAGAAGGCAGACATAATTCGCGTGTATCTGCCGCCAGACGCCAATACCCTGCTTTCGGTCACAGACCATTGCTTGCGAAGCCGCAATTACGTCAATGTCATCGTAGCGGGAAAGCAGCCGGAACTGCAATGGCTCGACATGGATGCGGCCATCAAGCATTGCTCGGCCGGTCTGGGTATTTGGGATTGGGCCAGCAACGACCAGGGTGGCGACCCGGATGTGGTGATGGCTTGCTGCGGCGACATACCCACACTGGAGACTCTGGCCGCGGTCGGGATTTTGCAACAGCACTTCCCGGAGCTGAAGATCCGTGTCATTAACGTGGTGGATTTGATGACGCTCCAACCGCAGAGCGAGCACCCCCACGGTCTGAACGACAAGGATTTCGACGTGCTCTTCACCAAGGACAAACCGATCATCTTCGCCTTTCACGGCTATCCCTTGCTCATCCACGAACTCACATATCGCCGCGCAGGTCACGACAATATGCACGTTCACGGTTTTAAGGAAGAAGGCACCACAACGACACCGTTCGACATGGTGGTGTTGAATGAACTGGACCGTTTCCACCTGGTTGGTGACGTGATCGATCGGGTACCCGGACTGGGAGCGCGGGCTGCCTACGTCAAACAGGTTCTGCGCGACAAGTTGCTGGACCATAAGGCATATATCGATAAACACGGTGAAGACATGCCGGAAATCCGCAACTGGAAGTGGAGGCCGGATGGAAAATAGAAAGAGAAAGCACAGGCCCTTGCGTCCTATCCCGACTTGGTCACCCGGGGCCCGGTGCTTGCGATCATCCACCCGGGAGGAGCCATTGTGGAAATCGGGCTCAGCTCGGGATGTTTAGAAAAATCTGCAAGACAAAAAAAGGAGTTTGAAATGACAATCTCAGCTATTCTGACGTTGGCTTTGGGGATCGTGTTGCTGCTCTTTGGCAGACGCGCCTTCTGGATTTTTGTGGCCGTGGCCGGTTTTATCGCCGGACTCACTTTTGCCACACAGTATTTGAGCGGCCAGTCAGAACTGGTCATCTTGTTGATCGCCATCGTCGCAGGGGTCATCGGCGCTATCCTCGCGATTATGCTGGAATGGTTGGCCATCCTGATCGCCGGTTTCCTGGCCGGCGGATTCCTGGCGACTACGCTGGCAGTTTCTTTGGGTATAACCATCGCTTCAGGGAATTGGGTAGTTTACATTATCGGCGGCATTATCGGGCTGATCCTGGTGGTGGCCCTGTTCGATTGGGCGATCATAATACTGTCCGTGCTGCTGGGGACGGACCTCATCGTGTCTGGCCTGAGAATCCCTTCCTCCACTTATTACTGGGTGATCTTCCTGGTGCTGATCGTTGTCGGCATTGTCGTCCAGGCCGGTTTTTGGCATCGCCGTTATCCCGTCAAGCGTACCTGGGGGCGACGCCAATCGACCGAATCTCTATCCAAATGATGATGAGTTACCGGAAAACAGGAATTGGAGTTACAGCAACATTAAATGAATACACAAGAACTTAACGACACTGCCAGGGCCCTGGTCGCCGACGACAAGGGCTTGCTGGCGATGGATGAAAGTAATCCAACCTGCAACAAACGCTTTGCCAGTTTAGGGATTCCCCAAACCGAGCAGGCCAGGCGAGCTTACCGGGAGTTGATTGTCACCACGCCCGGTCTGGGTGAGTGCATCAGCGGAGCGATCCTCTTCGACGAAACAATCCGCCAGAAGAAGAAAGATGGCACGCCCTTTATAAAAGTCCTCATCGATGCAGGAATCATTCCCGGCATCAAAGTTGACACGGGCGCAAAGGACATGGCAGGTCATCCAGGGGAGAAAATTACCGAAGGCCTGGATGGTTTGCGCGACCGCCTGGTTGAATACTCTCAAATGGGCGCCCGTTTTGCCAAGTGGCGCGCCGTGATTGCCATCGACGAGAGTATTCCCAGCCGGGGTTGCATCGAAGCCAATGCACACGCGCTGGCCCGCTACGCCGCATTATGCCAGGATGTTGGACTGGTCCCCATCGTCGAGCCCGAAGTACTCATGGACGGCGAGCATAACCTGGTGCGGTGCCGTGAAGTAACGGAGGAAGTCCTGCGAACAGTATTTAGCCAGCTTTACACACAACGGGTACTGCTGGAGGGGCTGATCCTGAAACCCAATATGGTGCTGCCGGGATTGGCCTGCCCCAGGCAGGAATCATTGGATGAGGTGGCCGATGCCACCGTGACGTGTCTCTTGCGCGCCGTCCCGGCGGCTGTTCCGGGGATTGCGTTCCTGTCGGGCGGGCAATCCCCTGAACTGGCCTCGGCCCGTTTGAATGCCATGAATGTCAGGTTCAAGTCCCGCATGCCCTGGGCGTTGGCGTTTTCTTTTTCGCGCGCCATCCAGCAACCGGCTCTGGAGATCTGGCAGGGCAAGGATGCAAATGTCCTGGCAGCCCAACAGGCTCTGCTTCAGCGAGCCAGGTGCAACCAGGCGGCCCGCCGCGGCGAATACACTGCCACAATGAAAAGATCATGAACATGACAACAAATATCCTGCAACTCACGAACACGAAAAACAAAACCACGCGTGCCGTTAAACCAAATGACAAACGCCGGATACATGCGATTCGAAGCGGCAGATATCCTGGCAGAAGCGCGTAAGCGATTGGAAATCGTCGAGCAGGCGCGGCTGATGATACCCCGGACGACCATAATCACAAAAGGAGAACACCATGCAGATCCAAATCAATACCGACCACAACATCGAAGGCCATCAGGCGCTGGTCACTCAGGTCAGCGGCGTAGTAGAGAATGCTCTCAGCCGATTCAGCGAACACATCACGCAAGTGGATGTTCACCTGAGCGATGAGAATAGCAACAAGAAGGGCGGCCATGACGATATGCGCTGCATGATCGAAGCTAGCCTTGTCGGCCGCCATCCCATCGCAGTCACTTATCAAGCAACCACCCTGGACGAAGCCGTCATTGGCGCCGCAGACAAGTTGGTTAACTTGATTGGAAGCACCCTCGAGCGGATCCACGATCAAGAGCTTCACAGGACTGATCCGCCTCTGCCTGAGCCGAAACCATCAAAGCCGTCATGAGAGAAAGTAGCCCTGGAGTCTGTCTTAAAGTCTGAAAAGGTGAAGCCATGAATCCATCCCTACCAATCACAACTCTTTTCCTGGACATCGGCGGCGTACTGCTGACGAATGGCTGGGACCACTCCGAACGCACTCTGGCAGCCGAGAAATTCAGCCTGGATATTGAGGAGATGAACGAACGCCACCATCTGACCTTCGACACATACGAAGAGGGCAAGCTCAGCCTGGATGAGTATTTGGACCGGGTCGTGTTTTACCAGGAACGCAATTTCTCGAAGGAGCAATTCAAAGCATTCATGTTCGCCCAATCCCGGCCTTTTCCGGAGATGATCGAGCTGATGGGCAGGCTGAAGAATCAATATTGTCTCCAGGTTGCCGCCGTCAGTAATGAAGGGCGTGAACTTACGGTCTATCGCGTCCAACAATTTAAACTGGGCACATTCATCGACTTCTTTATTTCATCCTGCTTTGTCCACTTCCGCAAGCCGGATGCCGACCTTTACCATATTGCTCTGGATATCGCGCAAGTGGTTCCAGAACAAGTGATTTATATCGATGACCGGCCCATGTTCGTCGAGGTGGCCCAGGGGCTGGGGATCAAAAGCATTCTCCATACCGGTTACACGGCAACGCGGAAAGCCCTCGAGCATCTGGGGCTTGCGCTGGCTGATTGAAGGTTCGGGCGATGAAAACAAAGGAGCAACTCGTATGACATCTCCAATGGAACCAACCATTCTGATCATCTTTGGCAGCATGGGGGACCTGACATGGCGCAAGCTGGCTCCGGCTCTCTACAATTTACTGCTTGGTCGCCAGTTACCAGAGCATTTCGCGGTGATCGGGCTGGATATGAAGGATGGAAGCTTGGACGAATTTCGCCTGCGGCTGAAAGATGGCGCAAATGTCTTTTGTGAATGCGGCCCGCTGGATGAAAAAACGTGGAACGGGTTTGCTGCCAACCTGACCTATATCCCAGGCGATTTTGCCGACCCGGCCACTTACGCGGCTTTGCGCAAGCAGTTGGATGCCCAGGAAAAAGAATGGAATATCCCGGCCAACCATGTTTTCTACCTGGCCATACCGCCGGCCATCGTCGAAACAATTGTGAATATGATTGGCGAAGCCCAACTGGCTGCGGACAGGCAGCGCGTCCGGATCGTTGTGGAAAAACCTTTTGGCCACGACCTGGCTTCGGCAATTGCCCTGAACGGATTGCTCACGGCGGTTTTTGAAGAGAGACAGATCTATCGGATCGACCATTATTTGGGCAAGGAAACCGTTCAGAACATCCTGGCCCTGCGCTTTGCCAATGCGTTATTCGAACCGGTCTGGAACCGCCGCTACATCGACCATGTGCAGATTACCGTTGCCGAAAATGTGGGCGTGGAGCACCGGGGAGCATATTACGAGCACGCCGGCGCTTTGCGCGATATGATCCAAAACCACCTGATGCAAATCCTGGCCCTGATTGCCATGGAACCAATGGTCTCTTTCGATGCGGATGAAATCCGCAATAAGAAGGTGGATGTACTGCGGGCCATTCGACCAATCTCCACAGACCAGGTCCAGGAGCTGGCCGTACGCGGCCAGTATGGGGCGGGTCTGATGGAAGGCCAGGATGTCCCGGCTTATCGCAGCGAGCCGGGTGTGGCGGGTGATTCCTCTGCCGAAACATTCGCGGCGATCAAGTTGTTCGTCGACAATTGGCGCTGGCAGGGCGTCCCCTTTTACCTGCGGACCGGCAAACGACTTAAGATGAAAGCCTCCGAAGTAACGATCCAGTTCCAGCCTGTGCCACACCAATCCTTTCCCGAGGCAGCCGTGCTCGCCTGGCAGCCCAACCACTTGACCATCCAAATTCAACCGCAGGAAGGGATCCTATTATTTCTTCAGGCCAAGCAGCCCGGTTCCGGCCTGCATCTGAGTCCGGTGGATCTGCACTTTTCCTATCAGGAAGCCTTTAAATCAAAGAGCCCGGAGGCTTATGAAACCTTGCTGGCGGATGTGATGCTGGGAGATGCAACCCTCTTCATGCGCGCCGATCAGGTGGAGGCTTCATGGTCGGTCCTGGATCCGATCTTGCAGGCCTGGGCCGATCAAAAACCGGCAGATTTTCCCAACTATCCATCCGGAACGTGGGGTCCGCAAGCTGCAGATGGGCTGATCGAAAAGGATGGCCGCAGCTGGCTGCAGCCTGCCCAAAGGAAGGAACAGGCAGGGAATCAATACAATGAATTAAAGGATTCCTGCTGATAAAAAAGGAGACAAACAATGAGCACAATTATGACGAAAGACGGAACACAAATCTATTACAAGGACTGGGGCACAGGACAGCCGGTGGTGTTCAGCCACGGCTGGCCGCTCAGTGCGGATAGCTGGGAGGCTCAGATGCTGTTCCTGGCCTCCACCGGTTATCGCTGCATTGCCCATGACCGGCGCGGCCATGGCCGGTCGAGCCAGCCCTGGAGTGGTAACGAGATGG
>JBEKEB010000190.1:0-6900 GCA_050014055.1 Anaerolineales bacterium
AAGACTCGGTCAGAAACTGAGTCAAAATATCCCGTTTGCGTGCTCCCAATGCTTTGCGGAGTCCGATTTCACGTGTCCTTTCGGTTACCGAGACCAGCATGATGTTCATGATACCGATCCCACCCACCAGAAGGGATATCCCGGCAATTCCACCAATGAAAATGGTGAACACTCCTGTGACCGTTGTGGCAATCGACAAGATATCCTTTTGCGAAAAGATGGTGAAATCGTCGATGCCGATCGGTGTATGGTGGCGCTGCTCCAGCACCTGGGTAACCTCTTCGGTAGCCTGGTTTACCGTATCCGCGCTGGTTGCCTGGACATAGATCAAGTCAACTTGATTGACCGATGCCCGGTGAATCAAGCGCGTTTGGGCGGTGCTGATTGGGACGAAAATGCTGCTGTCCTGGCTGCCGAACGAACCACCGCCTTTCGAGGCTGTCACGCCGATGATGTGAAAGGGTTGTCCATTCAGCCGGATGGTCTCTCCCACCAGGCCATCGTGCCGGCCAAACAATGTGTCCGCAATGGTGGGGCCGATCACGACCACGGACGCCTGACCCAGTATCTGATCCTGTGTAATTACGGCGCCTTCCGTCACTGTGTAGTTTTCCATTGTAAAGTAATCCGGCGTAACCCCGGTGATGGCATTGGTGGTCTGTTTTCCGTTTGCCACGGTGACATCTACACTGCCTTGGATTTCCGGAGCCACTGCCGCCACATCCGGCGAAACCAGCGGATCGGCAATCGCTTGTGCATCCTCCATGGTGATTGGGCGAGGATTTTTCACATTCTGGACCCTGTTACCAGAAGCCACAAACAGTAAATTGGTGCCAATACCGCTGATCGCGCCGGTAATCGAAGATTGTGCACCCTGGCCAACCGCCAGCATGGCAATCACCGCTCCAACTCCGATGATGATGCCCAGCATGGTTAATCCCGAACGCAAACGATTGGCATTCAGGCTTTCCAAGGCCTCGAGGATGGATTGTGTTATGTTCATACGGCCTCTATTAACCCATCGCGCAGGTGAATAATACGCTGAGTCTGCGCTGCCACAGATGAGTCGTGAGTGATGATGATTAGCGTGGTGCCTTTTTTGTGGTTCAAATCGAGTAATAAAGCCATGATCTCTTTGCCTACTTTGGAGTCCAGGTTGCCGGTCGGCTCATCCGCCATGATGATGGCGGGGGCATTGACCAGGGCGCGTGCAATGGCCACCCGCTGCTGTTGGCCGCCGGAGAGCTCGGTTGGCCGGTGCATCACCCGTTCCTTAAGACCAACCGCTTCGAGCGCTTCCAATGCCAGATCCCTCCGGCTGGTGGTTATTCCAGCATAACGCAGAGGCAGTTCAACATTCGCGAGCGCAGTTGTTCGATTAAGGAGATTAAAACTCTGGAAGACGAAGCCAACCTTACGGTTGCGGATGTCCGCCAACTCATCGTCCTTTAGCAACGAGACTTCCTCACCATCTAGCGAATATTCCCCGGAAGTAGGCAGATCCAGGCAGCCAAGGATGTTCATCAACGTGGACTTGCCCGATCCTGACGGGCCCATGATGGAAACCACCTCGCCGCGCCCGATTTCCAGGGAAACGCCGCACAACGCGCAGACATCCTGATTACCCATCTTATATACTTTGGTCAGGTTGTTTGCAACGATAACAGGATCACCCATTAGTTGCCTCCTCCGAGAGGCGATCCGCCGCTGGCGCCACCTGCCCCACTTCCCGGGGTGAAAAGGTTCGTCGGCGGGTTCAGAATGATCAGGTCACCGACCTTCAGGTCGCCCGAAACTACTTCACTCATGGTGTCCGAGGCGGCGCCCAGGGTGATATTAACCTCCTGGACCTTTCCGTTGCTGAGAATATACGCAACCCGCTGGTTGTTCACCAGACGCACGGCCCGATTCGGCACCAGCAGCACATTAGTCACTTGTTTAACCGTGATGGTCACTGCGGCGGTCATACCCGGCTTGACGCTTGCATCCGGGTCGGTCAGTACCACGGTAACGGTAAAGTCCACCGCACCCTGCACGGAATCACCCGTCTGAGCCACTTCAGTCACCTTTCCATTGTAGGTCTTGCCGGAGATCGCATCGAAAGTCAATGTCACCGGCTGGCCGACCTGAACATTGTTGATATCCACTTCCGAAACTTGCACATCCACTTTCATCTGCGACAGATCATCAATGCGGAAAGCCTGTGTTCCTGGGGACACCTGATCGCCCACCATTCCACTGACATCGGTGATCGTCGCATTGAACGGGGCGGTGAGCTTGGCCGCATCCAGGTTCTCCTGTGCGGTCTGCACGGCCAACTGGGCCTGCTCGTACTGGAGCAAGGCTGTCCCGGTGGCGTCTGCGGGCACCACCCCTCCATTCAGTACTGCCAGGTAGATCTGGGCATTTTTCAGCGTGGCATTGGCCAGATCAAGATTCGCCTGGGTTTGGTCGCGTTGGTTTTGGGTTGGGGGTTGCGAATAGAGACTGTAATAATAATGGGCATTGTTGTAAGCTTGCTGGGCGTTATAGAGGTTCTGGTAGGCATTTGCCTCATTGGCGTTATTAATGTATTGCCCTCCATGCACATTATCATAGGCCGTCTGCGCCTTATCCAGGTTGGCCTTGGCAATGACATAACTGGCATAGTAATTTTGGATCAGTGCGGTGTTTTGCCAGTACTGCAGGTTGTTCAATGCGGTTTGCGCATTGGTTACATTTGTCTGTGCCGTGGTGACAGCCAGTTTGGCATTTGCAATGGCTTCAGGGGAAGTCAGCTGGGCCAGGTTCTCCTGGGCGGTGACAAGGTTGGTTTCCAGGGTACTCTGGGTCACGGGTGCTAGAAACAGGCTGGCCAGGACTCCCCCTGTTTTGATCTGGTCTCCAGGCTCTACGTTGACAATGCCAATGGTACCGGTGTTTTGCCATGTCAGGACAGCAGTCTGGTTGGAACGGACGGTTCCCGTTGCGCCAACAGTCGCAGTCAGGATACCCTTCTCTGCTTGAACTGTCTGGTATTGGGTCGTTGCCGGGTTGGTATTGCGCGATGTGAAATACCAGACTCCGATCCCAGCAACCACGACAACCACAACCAAAATGATCATCCAGGTTCTCGCCCGGTTATTCTTCGGTTTATTGGATTGTTTATTCATTTTTTACTTCCTCCACCAAGAAATTTAGATTCATGGTTCACTTCGAGTTAGAAGTGTACCGACAAATTGTGAATTGAATGTGAAGAGTAAATACAAAACTTGCGCAGATAATAATCCGGATAAGCTCAGAATCATCCAAGTTAACGAAACTGGCTGACTTTTTATTCGGAAATCGGCCCGGCAAGCTTAAAGGTGACAATGGTCCTGCCGGGCGGGATGGCTCGCAATTCATCGGGTGTTGGCTCGCGATCATTTAAATGACCCATCATCTTTCCTTTTCTCCTCTATCATCCCCCCCTCCAGGAAGGCCATCAACCGGTCTATATCCAAAGATGGATTTCCCGTCAGAGTGGGATCCATGATCCGAAAGATGAGTGACATCTGCAGGGCGCTTAAATAGCTGGCCAGATTCTCCATGGGAAGATCGGTGCGAATTTCGCCCCGCTCCTGCCCATAGCGGATAACCTGGGCGTAAAACTCTTTCTGGTCCACTCCGGATGAATAAGCGGGGCCCGGACGATAATCCTTTGCCGCTTCTCGCACGAACGCCTGAATTACATCCGGGTATTCCCGCAGGGTTTCGCTCATTTTGGTAAACATAAAGCGAAAAACCTGCCAGACCGTAGGCTGGGTACTCAGGTACTTGCTAAGCTGGGGGAGGATCTTTTGCTCCACAATCTCCTGTCCCCAGGGTAGCAACAGGGCTTCCTTGGATGGGAAATAATTGAACAAAGTACCCCGGCTGATTTCCGCTTTTTCAGCGATGTCATCCATCGTGGTAGAGTGATAGCCGCAAGTTTTGAATAACCCTGAGGCTGCCGAGATAATGCGCTGCGTAACGCGCCGCCTGTTTCTTTCTCGCAAGGGTACTTGATCCATATTGGCCTCTCCGGCTGATACGTTCCCGCTTGTGATTATTCCCACACAAGATACCCGGCACTCGATCGGTAGATCTTTCGACCGACCTTCCTCCATGATAAAGCGGGAATAGTTTATACTTAGTACATATTTATACTTAGTATAATACTTTCTGTATAGAATGTCAATGACAATTGTTTTGATGTTCTCTGGGGAACGACGCCTATTAAGACTTTTGACAAAACCTGAAAGAGCTTGAAGCCCTCTGCCCAAGGATGGCAGAGAGATCCTGGCGCTACCAATCATCCTGTAAATCCAGTACTAGATTCCTCAAAAACAGGTTACTTGATAGAATTTTTATACAAATTACATTGTGATAATCGTCGCAAGCAATAATGACATAGTAACCTGTGTATCCACTCCAAGATTGAGTATGATGTATATCAAATTAGTGTGAGTTTGTCGGTATTGGCCGGAGGCAACTATGCAAACCATTCCTAGCGAGCATTTGGAAATTGACCGTAAAGCCCGCGTCTACATGCCCTATCAGGACCTGTCACTTCGTCCGCCCACGGAACGCGTCTGTGATTTCGGTGATGTGATTATTCCACTTGACTCTGACAGGGCCATGCTGGAGGCTTCGCGCTGCATCCATTGCCCCGACCCGGCCCCCTGCATGTTGGCCTGTCCCTGCCACAATGACATTCCATCCGCATTGTGGCTGATCGAACAAGGCCACTATATCGAGGCCGCCCAACTTTATCGCCAGACTTCCTCCCTGCCGGAAATATGCAGCCGTGTTTGCCCGCATGAACAACTCTGCCAGGGCTCCTGCGCTCTAAATAAAACTCAGGAACCGGTCTTATGCGGTCCGTTGGAAACCTTTGTGACCTGCTACGAACGCAAGACCGCCGGGGTGGCTATCCCGGTCGGAAAACCGACTGGCAAGAAAGTGGCTATTATTGGTGGCGGGCCGGCGGGATTGGGTTGCGGCGAGCAACTTTTAGAACAGGGCCATTCTGTCACATTTTTCGATTCCAAGCCTGCCCCTGGTGGTTTGCTGGTCTATGGCATTCCAAATTTCAAACTGGCCAAGGAAGTATTCTTTTTTCGCTGGGGGGATTTCGAAAAGGCTGGTGCCAGGTTTGTCGGCAATACATACATAGGTGAAAACAAGACGATCGACCAATTGCTTCAAGAAGGTTTTGATGCAGTTTTTATCGGCGTGGGGACCGGCATTGATGCCAAAATGGAGACCCCGGGCGAGGATCTACCCGGTGTTTACGAAGGGACTGATTTCCTGATGCGAGCCAACACGGAACCCAATCTTCTTCCCGAGAGTAAGCGAGAACGCCCTCAACTTGGTAAACGTGTTGTTGTCATCGGTGGGGGTGACACGGCCTCCGATTGTCTCCGTTCAGCATTGCGCCTGGGTGCAGAAGATGTAACCTGTCTCTATCGTCGTACCGAAAAGGAAATGCCCGGCGGTAAAAAGGATCGCGAGATGGCCAAAGAAGAAGGTGCAAAATACCGCTTCTTAACCCAACCCGTAAAATTCATTGCCGGTGAAGATGGTCGGCTGGCTGCTGTTGAGTGCATCGAAATGAAGCTTGGTGATCCAGATGCCAGGGGCCGGCGAAAACCAGTTCCGGTGGAGGGTTCCAACTTCTCCATCGCGGTGGACACGGCCATCAAAGCCCTCGGCTACTGGCCCGATCCAATCATCGGGAAAACCACTCCCGGCCTTGAAACCCATGATTATGGCTTGGTAAGTGTGGTGGATAAAGAAACCTATGCCACCACCCGGGAGGGAATCTTCGCCGCCGGCGACGGTGTCACCGGCCCAGACCTGGTTGTCACGGCCATGGTAGGCGGCCGGAAAGCCGCCCGGACAATCGGTGAATATTTGCAGGCAAAATAAATCTCTTCACAGCAAGAGCACAATCCGGGCAGCCAATTGGCTGCCCGGTATTTTTTCCCTAAAACCAAGAAAAAGACTCCCAAGCTTGAGAGTCTTCTTGTCGGGGCGGGCGGATTTGGACCGCCGACCTCTGCGATTGATTTCGCTAGCGGAATTAAGTAGAACGTTTGTGCTGGTCATTCTACGCACATCCACGCAGGAGGCTGACAACAATCCCGATGATGATGATGACCACGATAAAGGTCAATTTGCCGTTGATGCCTTCCAGTAACTTCGTCTGCTGATCAAGCATATATTTTTGCCACTGTTGTTCAGGGGGAACGGGTATCTCTTTTACGACTGTCTCTTTGCCTTCCAAATCTTCTTTTATTTCAATTTTATCCAACATGGTGATTCTCCTTTTTATCTGGGTGCTCGAACTTCAAGGGCAAAATCCTTATCGGAAAAAAAGAGATCAATATTGACGCCATGGGAAGGTTTATCAGGCGTGCCGCCGGTAAGGTTCATGGTGATTGCTTTAACGTGTTCTTGTTCGTCGATCCTCCGCTTCAGGTCTTTGGCAAGGTCCGAAGAAATGTACCCAAATTGAACATCACCCCACCAGACACCAATAGCATTGGGATCGTATTTATTGTCAGGTTCGGGTTTCAATTTCAGATACTGACCTGGTTTGGCATTGCGCTTGATGAGTGTTTGCCGATCGGAGCCATCATCATTCTTTCGATCAACCCCAACGATCTTGGTATGAATAATATCTGGAGTTTCATCGTCACAATAAACCAAAACATCACCTTTGGGATTGGCAGCTTTATCGATGAGCTTCATGGCATTTTCCTCCTTGCAAGATCAGGGCAAACGAGATGCCCCCACCGAAAACGATGGGGATGGCCATGATGTTGTGGGGCATGATGGGCAGCAGGGCGAACATGCACAGGCTGGCCACCAGGGCGAAATGAACGGGGCGAGGCA
>JBEKEB010000191.1:0-6772 GCA_050014055.1 Anaerolineales bacterium
GCAGGCTGGTTCCAACCGGTCGGCTCGTCTTTTATTTCAAGAAAAAACCTTCGATTGCAGAAGCATACCTATCTCGTTATACCCAGTAATGTCCGTAGCATTGACAGGATTATTACTTGTGTGTTGTAGACCGGCAGCTATTGTGGTTTTGACTTCCCACGATTTAGTGCGGGTTGATATTCTGCCATCCATTTCGAGCTACTCTGCCCAGGGCTTATTATCTGTTTCATCCAGGCGTAAGGATTTGAAGAGAATAAGTCATTAGATTTTTCCGGCAAGCGTTAGCAGTTTGAAAACCTATGATCTGATATACATCAACCGGCCTCTATTTACTACCATGTGGGTCATTGGCTTGATCTTCTTGAGAGATCTGATGGCCGAATCACGTAGCCGTGAATTGCTCTTAGCTATGGCTAGTTATTATATTGCAGATAATCCATAGCATAAATTTCACAATTAAACTGATACCCAAATTGCACATAATAATCACACCTGGTGTGTAAGGGAATACATTCGCCTTCACAGGTACTCTTGCTAAAAGACTTGCAGACTCTTTATGAACTGGAAAAGGAACCATAACTGACGGGGAATGAATTGCCATCGATTGACTAGAATTTAAGGTAATCTCCGCCGTTTTCCCAGTCAGTCTATTATTGGTAGATACAAATTACCAATAATTCGCTATAATTGTTGAGGAGGCTTTTTCCAAGGATATGAGGACTCGCTTGTGGATTGGATTAGCGACCGCTACCCTTTTTTTTGTGTTGGTTGTGTTTGACTGCCTGGACGTAGCTGCCGTGGGGGACACGCCTCCAGGTCCAGATCGCTTCGCGATCATCCTAGAGAAATATACTTCTTATGAATGGTGGCTGACCAGTTGGACAGACAACACAGTTATTTGCGTAATCGATATAGACCATGATGGACTGCCAACTGGTGGAGATATTTTTAATGTTTGCGGCCAGGATATATATGATGAATGGATTATTACTCAACCTTGCCCACAGGGTGGTACTTGCGAAGGGTACTATTTGCAGTTTGTTAAATCCTTCCCGGCGCAGCGCAAAGTCAGTGTACAACAGCCGCCGCCAGTAGTCTGGGTAACATTGAATGGTTGTGTTCCTTACCAGTCCACATTTCGTTGTGATTCATTACCTACTCTGGTATTGACAGGTGAGGAACCGATACAAGGAGAGCATATTACCGGTTTAGCCGGAAACATTGATGGCAAACCCTTTACGTGTGATCCGGTTTGCCAAGTGGATTTGGTGCCAACAGACGACAATGGCTCAACTCTACAATTCTGGGCTTATTCCAGTTATGGCGATAGCAGCGAAGTATTCCAGGCACGTGTGCGGGTAGCCAAATCTTCTGACCCATCTGACCAAGCCTGGTATACGGATGTATTGAGCAGCCAGTGGCGTGGAGACACATTGGCGGGGTGTTCGCAGATCTGGGATAAATTCCCCCCTGTTGGCGGATCCGCCGACTGGCTTACGACTCCGCAACGTCCTGAAGACCTGGTTACGAATGTGTCATATGAGTATTTGGCAGCTGCTTTGATAAAGCATAATGTCGTGAATGCCTCTGCTTGTGATGCAGGCGGCCTGCTGGGGAACGGCCTTGCCAACAGTTGTGGTTTGGAGGCAGCGCGGCCAGCAGTTGATGACTGGCAAAATCGTTTTGACGCGCTCATTTTTTCGGCCGCAAGGCAGACCGGTATTCCAGCGCTATTGTTGAAGAAAATATTCGCGCGCGAGAGCCAGTTCTGGCCAGGCACGAATGTAGGTCACCCGGAGGCAGGACTGGGACAAATGACAGATGGCGGTGCTGATGCCGTTCTGACGTGGAATCCATCCTTCTACGAGCAGTTCTGTCCATCGGTGCTGGATCAATCGGTCTGCAAAACAAAAATCTATCCGAATCCAGAAGATGAATGGCAGGGAATTGCCCTGGACGAAACCGATCGTTCGCTCTTACGCGGAGCACTCGTAAACAGTGTTAATGCAATCTGCCCGGACTGTTCCATGGGGATTGACATGGGTAAAGCCGAGAACAGCGTGGGGGTCTTTGCTCAGACGTTACTTGCCAGTTGCAAACAAACCGGCGAGGTCATTAATATCAACTACGGAAGCGCGCCAGGGGATGCGGCCAGCTATGAAGACCTGTGGCGTTTCACATTGGTAGACTATAATGCCGGGCCAGGTTGCCTGGGCCTTGCGGTTGATAAAACAAGCAGTTCAGGTGATCCATTGGATTGGGAGCATTTATCAACCCACCTTACACCTGCATGCCAGGGAGCAAATGAATATGTAAATGATATCAGCCGTCCAGCTCTCTTGCCAATTCCAACGACGAATTCAACTGAAGCGCCAACTGAAATTGCTACTGAAATTGCTACTGAGATTCCCATAGAAAATGCTACTGAAGTTCCAACTATATCTCAACCTGAAAACGAAAATATTCTTGTAACAGAAACCCCTTCTCCATAAAAGTTATGAATAATGAATTTCCCGGAACTTTATTGAGAAATTCAGGATTAATCGCGCAAACAACTTTTGAAAAAGAATCGAGAGCAATTTATAGTATTTAAAATCAGTGTCCTCAATGCTAAGTTGTTCTTGAAATTGGGTGGTTACAGGCAGAGCGGGTTGAAATAAGCTGTCAATAGCAGGAAGTTAAATCAAGGCTAGAGAACAGATTTTGTATGTATCGGACGCTAACCTTTCAATAGAGTATACTTGGGATGCCAACACCCTGGATGCCAGCATAATCAAACAGATTACCGATGCCGAGGATAAAGATGGCAATTCGGGTTTGGTTGGCACGGGTAGAACCCTGAACCAGAATTTTAAAACTTTAAAGACTGGGTAAACCAGCTTCAGGCCGGTGGACTCTTCACAGCCGATGGGAGGTGAATAAAAAGCCAATGTGTCCATTTGGATAACGTTAATAATTGTGGAATTCTCTCGCTGGATGGGGTTCATAGCAGCGTACTAAATGAATTTACACTGGGAAGACAAACGTTTTCACATGGCGGTATGTTTTTAGAATAGAACCTTTCTACTGGATGGGGGTTCTAGCTAACAAATACCTATTCATCTTCTATCAAGGAGCGAGCTTAATCTTTTTTGGTGTATAATGGCGACAAGTCTGATAAAATTTGACGAAACTTATAGAATATATCGCCTGATTCTTCCTTTGTTTTTTAGGAAATCGGTGGGGGAAAGCAAAACTCGTTCGTCAATAAGAAGTGGTGAGTTTAATTCGCCAATCAGCCTTATCGGCCAGCCAGGACCGGCTGTTGTCAGGCAGTTTCGATTATTACCTGAGAACAGAAAAAATTTAGTACATTTATTTTGGAGGTTTTGATGAAAGTCCTGTTGATTTACCCGGAATTCCCCGATACGTTTTGGAGTTTCAAACATGCATTAAAATTTATTCACAAGAAGGCTTCGACCCAACCGCTTGGTTTGCTGACTGTAGCTGCCATGTTGCCTACGGATTGGGAAAAGCGCCTGGTGGATTTGAATGTGAGAGCGTTAAAAGATCAAGACCTGGAGTGGGCCGATTATGCGTTTATCAGTGCCATGGTTGTTCAAAGGGAATCTACCCATCAAGTTATCGATCGCTGCAAAGCAGCCGGGTTGAAAGTGGTTGCCGGAGGACCGCTCTTCACTGCCGAGTATGAAAAGTTCCAGGGTGTGGATCATTTTGTACTAAACGAAGCCGAAATGACCCTGGCGCCATTTTTAAGTGACCTTGAAAAAGGCCAGGCTCAGCGAGTATACACATCAGATGAATTCCCAGACATTCAGGAAACCCCCGCACCTTTATGGGAACTGGTGGATCGGAAGCATTATGCGACCATGTCTATCCAGTATTCACGCGGCTGCCCATTTGATTGTGAGTTTTGCAATATCACCACCTTATTTGGGCATCTGCCGCGCGTCAAGACGTCTGCACAGATCCTGCGCGAATTGGACGGATTGTACCAGCTTGGCTGGCGCGAACCCGTCTTCTTTGTGGATGACAACCTGATAGGTAATAAGAAGCATCTCAGAGAGGATCTGCTTCCGGCGTTGATAGAATGGCGCAAGGGCAAGAAGGGTATGCCGTTTAATACTGAGATTTCCATTAATATTGCCGACGATGAACCATTAATGGATATGATGACCCAGGCTGGTTTCGATACCGTTTTTATAGGTGTGGAAACTCCAGACGATGACAGTCTGGCTGAGTGCAACAAGAAGCAGAACCTGCACCGCGACCTTGTGGCAGATGTGAAACGTATCCAGCGCGCCGGGCTGCAAGTTCAGGGCGGGTTCATTATAGGATTCGATAACGATACTCCCTCCACTTTTCAACGACAGATTGATTTTATCCAGAAAAGCGGCATTGTTACCGCCATGGTAGGCCTGTTGCAAGCTCCTGTTGGGACCCGGCTTTATAAACGCATGGAAAAAGACGGCCGGCTGACTGGTTCTTTTTCGGGTGACAACGTAGATGGTGCGACGAATATCATCCCCAAAACCATGAATATTGACGTACTCCAGAAGGGTTACCGGGCGGTCGTGAAGAACCTTTACACCCCCAAGAATTACTATGCACGCGTCAAAACCTTCTTGAAAGAATACAAAGCGCCCGTAATCACCATTCCATTAAACGCGGAATACATCCAAGCGTTCTTTCGATCCATTCTACGTTTAGGGATTATAGGTAAGGAACGGGTCCAATATTGGAAACTGGTCTTCTGGACGTTATTCCGCCGTCCGGAGCTTTTCGCTTTGGCTATAACGTTCACTATTTATGGTTATCATTTCCGCCAAGTAATGGATTTGCATCTTTTATGATCTGGCCAGCTAAAGGTTATAACTATTTATCACCTGGCTGATCGGCATACAAATTGGTCTCCGGAACAACGAAATTGCTCCGGAGATCTCTTAATTTTCTGTATTATTTGTAATGCTTCATAAAAGAGTGTACGGCCAAAAAAAACAAGGTTAGGATTCGGGGACTACCAGGAAAAATCATTACGCAGGACCCGTTTTGGGTGGTTAAATCTGCATAATACCATCTCTGCAGGGATTTGCAATTGGTGGTCGTCTATTGCTAAACAGAGAATGAGTTATTTGAGGATGTGATAATCAATCGAGGCGGGAACATTCGGATGTTCACCGATTCAATACAAGCATGCGTGACTGGGGAAAAAAGAGAGCACAGTCGTAGTAAAATAGGAAAGTTTAACTACCATTCCTTATAAAAAACGGAGTTAGTCATGTCTGACATTTTTGATGTAATTGTCATAGGTGCAGGACCGGCGGGCTATGTTTCTGCCATTCGTGCGGCGCAGCTCGGACAAAAAACTGCCATTATTGACAAACAATGGTTGGGTGGAGTGTGTTTGAATGTTGGCTGCATACCTTCGAAGTCGCTGCTCAGGAATGCTGAGGTCGCCCACATCCTGCGGGAACGCGGTAAAGAGTTCGGTTTTTCATTCGAGAATCTCAAGTTAGATTATTCTGTGGCGGTTAAGCGCTCGCGCCAGGTTTCCGACCGGCTGACTAAAGGTGTTGGTTTCTTAATGAGGAAGAATAATATTACCGTTCATTTGGGTACAGCGAAACTAAGTTCGAAAAACACGGTTGCGGTAACTGATAAGGATGGAAAAATCACAGAGCTTATGGCCAAGAATATCATTCTGGCCACTGGCGCCAGCGCGACGGTTCCAACAGCCTGGAAAATGGATGGGCGGAATGTGATTACCTACCTGGAAGCCATCCTTCAGGAGAAACTACCCAAATCGGTTGTCATCATAGGGGCGGGTGCCATCGGGATGGAATTTGCAACTGTCTGGAATAGTTATGGTGTGGATGTGACCGTAGTTGAGATGCTTCCGCATATACTGCCTCTAGAGGATGATGAAGCTGCCTCCGAGGTGGCCAAAGCGTATGTCAAACGCGGTGTGAAAGTGCTGGCCGGACATAAAGTCGAATCGGTAGATATAACTGAAACAGGTGTCAAGGTAACGGTATCTGCAAATGGGCAGATAAAGGTTTTAGAGAGTGAACAGGCTCTGGTGGCAATTGGCTTCGGTCCCAATTCGAAAGGGTTGGGGCTGGAAGATATTGGCGTCAAGTTGACAGAGCGCGGGTTTGTCGAAATCGACGAGAAGATGGCCACCAACATTCCCGGGATTTGGGCGATCGGCGATCTGACCGGCAAGTTGATGCTGGCCCATGTCGGTACCGCCCAGGGCATCGTTTGCGCCGAGCATATTGGCGGGGCTGAGACGGTGACACTGGATTATGAAATGATGCCGCGCGCCACTTATTGCCAGCCTCAGGTGGCATCGTTCGGGATGACCGAGGCCCAGGCGAAGGAACGCGGTTATACTGTCCGGGTAGGACGTTTCCCGTTCCAGGCCAATGGTAAAGCGCTTGGCCTGGGGGATTCCACTGGCTGGGTTAAGTTGATTGCAGACGAGCAGTATGGGGAGTTATTGGGCGCCACGCTGGTGGGACCGGAAGTGACCGAGTTGCTACCTGAACTGACCCTGGCCCACATGATGGAACTGACCCCGGCCGAGATTGCCCGAAATGTGCACGCACACCCCACGTTGAGCGAGACACTGATGGAAGCGGCCCACGTTGCAGAAGGAATGGGGATTCACATCTAATAGCGTGTAAAAAACAACAGTGGGCAGATATTAACTGGCTTATTCGAAATTGTAATTTCAAGGATGTAAAGGAGTGGCAGGGCGAGCTTCGCT
>JBEKEB010000192.1:0-6714 GCA_050014055.1 Anaerolineales bacterium
CCGCACAAGGACCTGCACCAATTGGCCTGGCTGGTGGTGGCGCTGCTGGCGCTCCCGCTGCTTACCAGCGGGCTGAACGTGTTTTTTCGACAATTGAACGCACGTGTCGGCGAGGGCGTGACCTACGACCTGCGGGCAACCCTGTTTGCACATCTGCAGCGTATGTCGCTGAGCTTTTTCACGCATACCAAGGTGGGGGAATTGATCAGCCGCTTCAACAACGATGTGGTCGGCGCACAGAGCGCCATCAGCAACACGTTTGTCAACATCGTCACCAGCCTGATCCAGACGGTGGCGACGCTGGTGGTCATGTTCACGCTGGAATGGCGATTGACGCTGATCAGCATTGTCATCCTGCCCTTCTTCCTGGTGGCGGCACGCCAGCTGGGAAACCGTCTACGGGATGTGGCGCGCCTGCAGCTGGACCTGAATGCAAAAATGAACGCAGTCTTGAACGAGCTGCTCAATATCAGTGGGGCTCTGCTGGTCAAGCTGTTTGGTCGGACTGCCCAGGAGGACGCTCGCTTCAACGACCGGGCAGCGGAGGTGCGACAGAGCGGCATCACCCGGGCAGTGATGGGTTCGTTATTCTTCTCCAGCATCGGGCTGGTGAGTGCGATCGGGATGGCGCTGGTGTATGGTGTGGGCGGGTATCTGGTCATCAAGAGCACCCTGACCATCGGTACCATCGTAGCGCTGGGAGCTTACCTGGGCAACCTGTACGGTTCCTTGCAGACCCTGACCAACGCACCCGTGGATTTCGCCACCTCCATAGTCAGCTTTGAACGGGTCTTCGAAGTGATCGACTTGCCGCACGAAGTGGCTGAGAAGCCCAATGCACTTGTATTACATAATGTGCAGGGTGTGTTGGAATTCGAGGACGTCAATTTCCGTTACTCGGTCGAGGAGAGAAGCCTGCTGAAGGACGTGCGCCGCTACGGACAGATGCAGAACGTCAACGCTGTACTTTCGGGCGAGGACAATGAGAAACCTCACAATGGCAAGGATCCCGAAGACAAGGCGCTGGCGGTGCATACTCAGGCACGCGACGAGGTGCTGGAGCACATCTCCTTCCGGGCCGAACCGGGCCAACTGGTGGCGCTGGTGGGACCGAGTGGAGCCGGCAAGACCACTATGACCTATCTTATCCCAAGGCTGTACGACCCGACTGGTGGTCGCATCCTGATCGATGGCCAGGACCTGCGGGATGTGACGTTGGCTTCCCTGACCTCCCAGATCGGCATGGTAACCCAGGAAACCTACCTGTTCCACGATACCATCCGAGTTAACCTGCTGTATGCCCGGGAAGATGCCAGCCAGGAGGAAGTGGTAGCGGCCGCCCGCGCGGCCAACATCCACGACTTTGTGATGGGGCTGCCAAATGGTTACGAGACCATCGCAGGCGAACGCGGCTACCGGCTGAGTGGCGGTGAGAAGCAGCGCCTGGCACTGGCGCGCGTAATCCTGAAGGACCCGCGCATCCTTGTGCTGGATGAGGCCACCAGTTCGCTGGACAGCGAATCCGAGATCCTGATCCAGGACGCACTTAAACGGGTTATGGTAGGGCGCACGAGTATCGTCATTGCGCACCGGCTCAGCACCATCCAGGCAGCCGACCTGATCCTTGTGATGGACCGTGGTCGGATCGTCGAGCGCGGCACGCACCTGGAACTGCTGGGACAAAAGGGATTGTACGCACGGTTGTATGAGACGCAATTCAGGAGGAAGATGAAAGATGTTGTTGTAGCGAAAACAGATCCGGGTGAACTTGAACTAAAACCCCGTTAGAAGTAAAGAAAGAGCCCACTTTGAGATTATGGTCGATAAATCCATTCTCGCAATGGGCTTGCATCACAAACAAGAAGCCGGGTAAACAGGAACAGGTGAGGCAGGCGACTCAAAGAGCCATACGATTGTTCCTGGCTGGTTTATTCAATCCAGCCGGCTCATTGGTCGCTTTCGTCCTCTGAATTGGTTCGAGAAGTGTGGAAAGTTTCACCGGATGAGTGATTCTCCCCTAACATCATAGACTGTTGGTGGTTCGATTGGTCAACCTGGTTCTCAGCTTCACCTGAATGGGTTGGAATAAGGGAGGATTCAGTCGGAGTCGCCGTAAAATCCGATTCCCCTGATGGCTTCGGCGAAGAAGTTGGGGTTGAGGACAATCCCAGATGCCCTTCTTCCGCGCCTGAAACTTTGGTAAGTGACAGATGGATGACTTTCACGGTACCAGTGATATCGGTGGAGCCTTGCACATCAATGTCGTCTCCGATTTCGATTCGCTCGTCCTTGTCAACCTGAACAGTTATGACGACAGGTATCCCAGAGACGAGCCATTCATCTCCCGACTGGCTCGTTACCACGCCGGTAAAATCCACATCTTCGATCCGCCGAATGGTGATCAGGGATTTGGTCTCTTCCACCCGGCGCTCGCTGAAGGTCTGTTCGAGCACATGCCGTTGCGCCAGGTTGGAGACCAATTGCAATTGGGTAGATTCTACCGAACGCTTCAAAGGATAAAGGGTGTCGCCAGGAATGGAGTGAGCCGAAGCAACCAAGATCCCGTTACTACTCATAACCAAAATGAATATCGCTGAAAGGACTGCCACAGCCGGGCGGAAATAACGCCGATACACCTTGTAGTGGATTTTCCCCTGGCGCAAGTCCTCAGCCAGGGCCAGACCACGAGAACGCTGGCGCAAAAGAATAGTCCGGGGAATGGATTCCCGACTGGCAGAACGGGCGCGGACTGCCGTGATGAGCAAAGGTCGCAACGCAGCAGCCAGATGGGGATAGCCAGCCAGGACGGAGTCAAGCGATTCCCCATGGTCCATCTTTTGCAAGCAAGCATCCAGGGCATCGATCAATTTCTTATTCATTCTCTTTACCAATCCTGCGGTGTAAGGCATTCAAAGCACGGAACTGCAACGCTTTAATAGCATTGATTTTCTTTTTCATGATGTCGGCTGTCTCTTCCAATGAGTATCCCTGACCAAAACGTAAAGCCAGAACCTGTTGCTGGTCTTCGGTCAATTGGCTGATCGCCGTGTGCAGGATATGCGAAGTGTCACAGTGTTCAACCAGCTCAGAAGGTCCAGCCTCATCTGATTTTATTGCATCCGAGATCGCCTCGCTAGGATGCCTGTATTTTCGCCGAATATGATCCACGACCAGGTGGCGGGCAGCGCCTATCAACCAGCCGCGCAAATTCTTTGCAGGTCCGTCTCCGCTCTTGACTGCTTTCAGCCAGCAGAAGAACACCTCACTGGAGATGTCCTCCGCTAACATATCGTCAGATAGGCGATATTGGACATAATGAAATATCTCCGGGAAGTAATGGCTATAGATAGTTGTAATTGCCTGGGCATCTAAATCGCCCTGGCGATCATACTCAAGATGTAAATCAATCATGGAGAGTCTTATGGGATAATGATTGGTCAAAACGTAATCATCCATGACAGTATACCAGATTGATGAGTATTTTTATTAGAATCGGGCAGATATACCGCCTAACTTTTTTGTAAGGGTTGCCCTGCCGGGGTTCGTTCCTCCCTGGGCTCCTTAGCTCCAACCGGGGTACGCACCGGCTTTCGACTGGTCAGGATCCGATATGTAAGCATAAAAAGAAGACATCCACCTGTGATCCAATAAAAATCCACCGCCCAGACCGTACTTGCGTCCGTACCACTCATCAGCCCGTGAATCATGGCAGCCAGGTAGCAGCCAAAACTGCCAATATGGATCACGCGCCAGGTCTTTTTTCCGATCCCTTTTCGGATGTAGAAAGCAAGTATGATAAGGAACCAGGCGTAGAACCCCACCTGGCCAAGACCCACCCAGGTAGGCCGGTATTGGACCGCCCCAAAGGGCATGAGCAACTGTACCAGTAGGTATTTGCTATAAGTATCGCCAAGCAGAACCAGGGCATGAAAGCCGGCAAATAATAAACCGAGCAGTCCAACATACTCATGCAAGGCCATGGTTGGCGGGATTCCAGGCCAGATGCGGGATATCTTATTCGTGATCCCGAGTCCCAGCATCATCGAACCCCACAGCAGACCCAAGGCGACGAACCCCGTTCCGCGCGAAAGGTACCAGTATGCCTTGGGATTGGATCCAGTGAACGAGTAGGATAACCCAGGTAGCCAGATCGGCAAAATATAGGTTGCCGCCACAAGGCCGAAGAAGACGGCCAGCAGAAATATCAGCATAGATTGGATCGAAAGGCTGGATTCATATTCCATACCCACGTTTATTTCGTCCTTTTGATCAAGAACTTCTTTTGCCATTAATTTATCCAAAGATGTTTCTCCATATTATCACTGTAGATGCGCGTTCCATTTTCCAATACAAGGACACCGGCCAAGCCGCTATCCGCTTCGAGCCATTCCAGACCGGCCTGGCTGCCCAGGATCAGAACTGCTTTTGCCGCCGCTTCGGCCTCCATGACTGAAGGTGCGACAACGGTCGCCGCCAGTACATCGGTATCAGCCGGAAGACCAGTGCGCGGGTCGATGATATGGTGCTGCCAGATGCCATCCTTCAGCCAGCGGTGATAATCCTTGCCCGAAGTAGCTACCCCGGAACGGGCAAGCTTCAATATCTCAAAATGCGTGCCGATCGTAAAGGGGTCCTCGATCCCGATCGGCCAGGCCTGCCCATCGGTAAGCGACCCACTGATGGCAATATCGCCGCCCGCGGCCACCAGCGCCGGTCCATAGTGGGAGAGACGCCGTACTGCCCGATCAGCAGCCCACCCTTTGGCAATCCCACCCAAGTCAAGATGGACGGATTCGGGCAAAACCAGGCTGCGTGTCGGTAAATCCCAAACGATGGCGCCAGTAGGACCAGGCTTCCCCGGCGATGTATATAAATGTCCCGTTTGCATAGGCGGCAACAACTCAAACGAGCGGTCATAACCCAGCCTGGCCAGGGAATCCAGGATCGTTGGGGTCACCAAACCACCCGTAAATTTTTCAGCACTGCAGGATGCTTGAAAAACTTCCCAAAACGTCCGGCTGACCACCATAGGCCGGCCATTTGACTTGTTCAGGCGATCAAGCTCGTTCCCGGGGCGGAAACGACTGAGCAACTGTTCCCACGCTTCGAACCAAGCCGGGACCCGCTCGAGAGCCTGTTCGCCTACACTGGCTGCACAATCCAGCACGGCAAGGATTCTGCTACCCATGGCCTTGAATTCGATCCTTTTCATGGCTTAGAGGAGGATGTACTCGCAACGGGTGCAGGAGCGGGATTCGACGAACTCGCACTACTTTTTGATGCGCTGGCTGGTTTGCCGGAGGCGCTCGCCGGGGGTTGGGCTGCAACTGGGATTGGCAGGCTCCCCCCCAACAGGATGTGCACTTTCGGAAGATGGATCGGAGCAAGAGGATCCAGAGTTGCAGTTGCAGTTGGATATGCAGTTGCTGTTGGATTGGGAGTGAATACAAAGGTAGAGGTTGGATCCGGATTGGGATTGTCAATCGAACTGGCGACCGGGCAGCTGCCTTTGACAAAGAGGTTCCATAGAGCCAGAGTGGAAGTCACTGCAAGCGAAGCAAGGATGATCTGAACATCCAGCCAGCGATTTTTTGATTTATTTGACATAGTTGGAACCTTTAATCATCTCCGCCATTATTATCGTGATTCTGTTTTTGGCTGGGTTTGGCTGGGGATTTATTCGAATTTGTCTGCTGCTTTGGGGTCGGCGAAGCAACATTGCTCTGGAGGGAAGTGATCGTTAGGATATGCCCCTGCGGGCTGACAAACACAATGGATCCCGAACTGAAGTTGACCTGGTAGACATCCATCCCATAACGGGTAACTGTATCAATACTGTAAACCTTGTTATTGCCCAACGCAGATGAAGCAATAAAGACAGCCTCCTGCGGGCTGATGAACGCGGCGACGGTTGGCAACGCGCTTGCCGTATTGGTGGCTTGTAATGTTGGAGTATCCGTCGGGGCAATAGTATCCGTCGGGACCAGCTTTGTAACAGTCAGATCGAGAGCACTCGCTCTCACAATAAGTAGCATATTGGCCAGGATTACAAGGATGAAGATGGTGATGGCCGCGGAAAGGAATAGTAAACTTTTTTTCATTTTACAGAGAACCTCCTGAAATTGAATCCTATCCTGAATTCACACAGACAGAACTCCCATTTCCCACAAGGCAAAATTATCCTATACGGAATAAATGTGTCTTTCACAAAGGGTCGTTCTGAGGGGAAAATACAGATAGGTGACTAGCGCAACTACTCTACCAGTACCATCTGTTACAATCATTTAGTCGCCGAGGTGCTTAAAAAGTTATGGCTTCCACTACTTTATATCAGGGGGAGGACGTTGGGGATCGTTGGTTTTAGAATTTCTGAAGGGAACTCTGATGGGATCTAAGTTCAATGAATTGCCTAAATTACCGGTGGGGGAGAGAGCATGAGTTGAAAATAACGAGGATTAATAATTTAGGGAAAGAAGAAGGATGGGTTAAACCGGTTGGCGAATAACTAAAATGGTGGAAAGGACAGAAATTGGGCATTTTACGCCGATTGGGCTATACTTCGGTAATCGATAGAAAATGGCATTAACCATATATGATCGCACTGCAATTACGACCAGACCAATTTTGTCATAATTGTACCCTCCTCAAAATGGGTTTTATTTAATATAATCAGACCACACACCGAAGTAAAGAGGTCTGAAGTATGTACAAAGC
>JBEKEB010000193.1:0-7733 GCA_050014055.1 Anaerolineales bacterium
AAGTTCTGAGCTGGACCGGGTTGAGCTGGACATACAAATTGGTCAGGCGAGCCTTGGTTTCGAGGGGTATTTCTTTGGCGGCCAGGATACGCTGAAACGGGGTCGCAGCCGTATCATAGCGTTTGACAAGTTTTTTGTCCACATGTTCTTTCGAGACCAGTTTCAAAACGGGCTGGAAGAAGTTGGCATATAAGCGCAGGTCTGCGTAGATGCTTTGTAAGAGCAGGTACTCTTCTTCAGTTTCGAAGCGGTCATAGCCGATGAGGCGACGAACGACAGACCAATTCTTCTGCTCGACATGCGCCTGGTCATTCTTCTGATAAGGACGAGAACGAGTAAAGGTTATCTTTTCGGAAAGACAGTACTGGTAGAGCAGGTCGTTGATGAACTCGCTGCCATTGTCAGAGTCTATGCCGAGCAAGAGGAAAGGTAGGTAGGTGCGCATGGCCTGGATGGCTTCGAAAACAGCCTGTTGGGTGCGTCGACGGACGGCCAGGCACTCGATCCAGCCGGTGGAAAGGTCCACACAGGTCAAAGTATAGAGAAATTGGCCTTCCATGGTGCCTCCACAGTGCGCTACCAGGTCAATTTCCAGGAAGCCGGGCTGGTCTTCATCCCAGGGAGTGTAGGTGCGTACCGGGATGGCCTTCTTGAGCAGGCTGCCGGGTTTGGTGGTGCTCAGGCCGTGCGACGGATGCTCAAAGCGGACCGGGCCCAGACAGCGATCGATCGTTGAACGGCTCATTTGCAACAAGAGCATTTTCGTCTGCTCAGTCAGGCGCAACTCGCCGCACCGCTCCAGTACCTTCACCATCTCCGGCAGGAATGGCTGTAGTCGCTTCGAGCAGATCCGCCCGCATACTTCCCAGATCTGCTCCAACGCCACCACCACTTCACCCTGGTAGATCTTGTGGAAACCGTGTTTCTTGCCACTCTGCCGAGGCCGACCATGTTTCAGGATCCGGGTCGCATATTTACGATGGTAGCTCGTTACAGCTACAAATTCATCCAATATGGTTGCCTTCTCGGATCTCTTTGCTTTTAGATATCTCGGACGGATCTCTTCTAATAACTCTCGCTTGCTGCGTTGACTCATCATGTTCTCCTCCGGCATTGCAAAAGCTTCTGCCGTAGAGTAACATTCTTTATGAGGCAACGATACTTTCAATAGTCACATTTAACTTGAGGCAATGCGTCCCTGCATTGACTGGTCCCACCCGCGGCTAACCCTGCCGGTGCGGAGACCTGCTCAAAATCTTAGAAAAGGAATTGCAAACGTCATGCCGCTTAACAAGGAAGTAAAAACCAAGGTCATTACCGACTACCACCGGCACGAGACCGACACCGGTTCACCGGAAGTGCAGGTAGCCATCCTGACCACCCGCATCCTCCAGTTGACCGACCACCTGCGTACTCATACGCACGATGAGGCAAGTCGTAGAGGTCTGCTTCAGATGGTTGGTCAGCGCCGAAGATTGCTGGCCTATCTGCGCAGGCACGATTACCAGCGTTACCTGGCGCTGACAGATCAACTGAAACTGCGCAGGAAATAGAAATTGGTTCGCCCGGGTAGATGGGCAAAAGCCCATCTACTCTTTTTTATTCTCATGTGGTTTGGAGGGGCACGGGTGCCTGTCCCCACAATTGGCCCGACCGTCAGGAATTGAAAAATGCCTTCAACAGGAAGTTGACAGCATCTTTCAGTCCCTGAACAGGCGGGAAAAGGAGTTATTTTATGAAACCCGAAGTAAAACGCTACACCACCACGGTGGGTAGCCGCACAATTGCCGTTGAAACCGGCAAACTCGCCGCGCAAGCCGGCGGAGCCGTCACGGTCCACCTGAACGATTCAATTGTATTTGCCGCCGCAACCATGGGCGGCATTCGCGAGGGTATTGACTTCTTCCCCCTCAGCGTGGATTATGAAGAACGCATGTATGCCGGCGGCAAAATCCCCGGATCGTTCTTCCGGCGTGAAGGCCGTCCGTCCACTGATGCCATCCTGGTCGCACGTCTCACCGACCGGCCGCTGCGCCCACTCTTCCCAGAAGGTATGCGCAACGAAGTCCAGATCATCATGTACTCGCTATCAGCGGATGCAGACAACCCGCTTGACATTCTCGCCATCAATGCCGCCTCCGCTGCCATTATGATTTCCGATATTCCCTGGAACGGACCGGTTGCAGCTGTCCGGGTTGGACGCGTCGAAGGTCAGTTTGTTGCTAACCCCACATTCGCTGAAATTGATAAATCTGATCTCGACCTTCGCATTGCCGGCACTCGCGACGCCATCCTGATGGTGGAAGCCGGTGCAGACGAGGTTCCAGAAGATGTCATGGTTGCCGCCCTGGAATTCGGCCACAAATCCATCCAACCTTTGATCGATCTGCAACTCAAGATGCAGTCCGAAATTGGCAAGCCCAAGCGCATTATTGCCTTTGCTTTACCCGATCAAACCCTGCAGGAAAAAGTGTTTGCCCGTGTAAGCGGCCCGATGAACAATTTACTCGACCAGCCGCTCATGAAAGCCGAATTCTACGCCGGGATGGATGCACTGTTACAGAACCTGGTTACAGAACTTATCCCTTCCGCCGCGGCAAAAGTGACCGTCTCGGACGAAGGAGATGTGGAAGAAATCCCTGAATTTGTTATGCCAGGGGTTCCCAGTCTGGCCAATGTAAAAGAGGCCTTTGCCGAGGCTGAGAAGAAGGTGGTCCGCTCTCGTATCCTCGAGCAGGGCAAACGCCCGGATGGCCGCACCCCCACCGAGATCCGTCCTGTCTGGTGCGAGGTCGGCTTTAGCCCGCGCGCGCACGGCTCCGGCCTGTTCACCCGCGGCGAAACGCAGGTGCTGACCCTGGCTACCCTTGGCACGTTGCGCGAATCTCAGGAAATTGACTCTCTCAGCCCGGTGGATAGCAAGCGTTACATGCACCACTATAACTTTCCACCCTTTTCCACGGGCGAGACAAAAATGGTGCGCGGCCAAAGCCGGCGTGAGATTGGCCACGGTGCGCTGGCCGAACGCGCCCTCGAGCCGGTCATCCCGTCCGAAGAGACTTTCCCCTACGCTTTACGATTGGTATCTGAAGTGATGGCCTCCAATGGTTCCTCCTCTATGGCCTCCGTCTGCGGCTCAACCTTGGCACTAATGGATACTGGGGTACCGATCAAGGCTCCTGTGGCCGGCGTTGCCATGGGCCTCGTGATGGAAGGCAGCCGCTACCAGATTCTGACCGATATCCAGGGCACAGAAGATCACCTGGGTGATATGGATTTCAAGGTTGCCGGTACCGAACAGGGCATAACGACTCTGCAAATGGATATCAAGATCTCCGGTTTAAGCACTGAAATCATGAAAGAGGCCCTCGAACAGGCCCGCCAGGCGCGCCTCTTCATACTGGGCAAGATCCTGGAAGCCATCCCGGCTCCCCGCGCGGAATTGAAACCACATACCCCTCGCATTACCACCGTCAAGATCCCCTCTGACAAGATTGGCGCCATCATCGGTCCCGGTGGAAAGAACATTCGCGCTTTGCAGGAGGAAACCGGCACCAAGATTGACATCGAGGAAGACGGCACTATCTACATTGCCGCGACTAATGGGGAAGGTGCAAAGATGGCACGCGAGCGCATCGAAGCCATCACCGAAACACCCCAATTGGGTCGCATCTACACCGGCAAGGTTGTCCGGGTCGCCGATTTTGGTGCGTTCGTGGAAATTCTACCAGGCACGGATGGCATGGTCCATATTTCACAGCTTGACAGCGAACGCGTCGAGAAGGTCGAAGATGTCTGCAAGCTCGGTGACGAAATTACTGTCATGGTCACCGGTATCGACCCGATGGGCAAGATCCGTCTCTCCCGCCAGGCTGTGCTCGAAGGCTGGACAATCGAAGAAGCCCAGGAGCGTGATGCCCGCAAGAGTGGTGGCGGACGCCCCGGAGGTGGTGGTCGTCCAGGTGGCGACCGGCGCCCTGGCGGTCGTAACGATGACCGCCGCGGTCCCAGACGATAAACCCGCAAGGGCGACACCTATGTGTCGCCCCTTCTTTTTTCCATCCTATAACCTTAGACTCCGAAGTCTAAAGACTTCGGAGTCCAATATCGTGAGACCCTGTTCTCCGGGTTGGTCAGATCTCACATGGACAAAAAGTCTATCAAACGCTATGATAAGCATCTTACACTTGGCCAATTTCCCGGTTTGCCCGGAAGGTACTATCGCAGGATATTAAGATGAAAAAAAACACCTCCATTCTTCCTATTATCGTGGCTGTCGTCCTGGTGCTGGGGTGCTGTTTGGTATTGATTCTGAGTGGCGTCTATTATTCTTTCACGCGTCTCGGAAAAGTGCTCCCCACTCTGGCAGCCATTCCATTCGGTTCAACCAGCAGCCCTACCCCCACTCTATTTCAGATCACACGTCAGCCGGCCGGTCAGATTCCCGCCGATACTTTGAAGCTGATCGAAGGGATCACGGTCCCGGAAGATGACCTGGCCTCATTGGCCTGCCGGTTCAAGAATGTTTGCAATATTCCACCCACTCTGCCTCCCCCGCCATCGCCTTTGGCTCTTGGCGCTCACCAGACCTTCTGGACACTTAGTGAAGATACCAATTCCTATTTACAGGTTCAGGCTACGTTACGCTACATCACTCCGCATTCCTATTTTTGGGTCGATGACTCCGTTTCCTTCAACCAGCCGGATGTAAAGAGCCTGATGGATGCCTTCGAAAACAAGATCTACCCCACCGACCGGCAGTTTTTTGGTTCGGAATGGACACCCGGCGTGGATGATGATCCGCATATCTACATCCTGTACACCAACGGTCTTGGAGCCACTGTAGGTGGAGCATACTCATCAATAAATGAATATCCCTCGCAGATCAACCCGTACTCCAATGCCCACGAGATGTTTTACATCAGCTCATCTGAGCCGCTCACGGATCCACATACTTATGGCGACCTGGCGCATGAATTCCAGCATATGATCCATTGGTATGAAGATCCCAACGAGCCAACCTTCATTAACGAGGGTTTTTCAAAACTGGCTGAATTCCTCAATGGGTATCCCTCAGGTGGCGACGAACAAGTTTTCATCAGCAACCCGGATATTAACCTGACCGACTGGATTATCGGATCTGCTGGTCAGGACATCGCTCATTACGGTGCCAGTTTCCTATTCGCAACTTATTTCCTCGATCGTTTCGGCGCAGACACCACCAAGGCATTGATCCACAACCAGCACAATGGCCTCGAAAAAATCGACAGTACGCTGGCCCAACGCAATGTCACTGACCCATTGACCGGGAAGGTCATTACGGCTGATGACTTCTTCCTAGATTGGGCTGTTACCAACTACGTCCACGATGCCTCAGTGAGCGACGGACGTTACTTTTACCACAATTACCCTGCTTCTCCTCAAGCCAGCCCCACTGAAACGATCGGTAATTGTCCAGCCGACCCGGCCAGCCGGACCGTTAACCAGTATGGTGTGAATTATGTCAAAATCACCTGCCCGGGCAGCCATACACTGCATTTCGAAGGTGCTACCTCCACCCGGCTCCTGCCCGCCGACGCTCATTCGGGTTCTTACGCGTATTGGTCGAACCTGGGCGATCAGTCGGATATGACCCTGACCCACCAGTTTGATCTGAGCGGCGTTTCCGGCCCGGTCAGCATGAACTATTGGACCTGGTATGATATTGAAAAGGATTACGATTATGTTTATGTGGAGGCTTCCACCGACGGCCAGCACTGGAATTTCCTGACCACTCCATCCGGCACGGACAGCAATCCCAACGGCGCTTCCTATGGCTGGGCATATACCGGGCAAAGCAATGGCTGGATCCAGGAATCCGTCGACCTGTCCCGGTTTGCAGGCAAGAAAGTCTCTGTACGCTTTGAATACCTGACCGACGAGTCGCTGAACGGGGCTGGTTTTCTCCTGGACGATGTCTCCGTGCCGGCCATCCACTATTCCACCGGTTTTGAAACCGATGACAATAGCTGGCTGGCAGATGGTTTTGCCCGTATTGAGAACACCATCCCCCAAACTTTCCGCCTGGCACTCATCACACAAGGCACCACAAGGTCATCCGTTCAGATCATTCCGGTGCCTGCCGACCAGTCTGTCGATATTCCGCTGACCATCGGGCAGAATGGTGTTCAGGAGGTTGTCCTGGTTGTTACCGGCACAACGCGGTTCACGCAGGAACTTGCTCCCTATCAATTCTCGATCCGTTGATCCAAAGGGGCGGATAGCATCTGCCCAATTTATAGGAAATGACTGCATCTGTTTGCCTGGAAAGACCGATGTCTACTGTACCCAAATCCGAAATACTTGATCTCGCTGCCTTGGTGGATTACCAGACCGGCGCGGTGGTATCCCGCCAGGTCACCAAATCCGCAGGCGGTAACGTCACCCTGTTTGCCTTTGACCAGGGTCAGGAACTCAGTGAGCACACCGCTCCATTCGATGCCTTCGTCCACGTGTTGGACGGGGAGGTGGAGATTAATATATCCGGCCAGCTTTATCAATTGAAGACCGGTGATGGTATTATTATGCCTGCCAATGCGCCTCATGCTCTCCTTGCCAGGAAGAAATTCAAGATGCTTCTTACCATGATTCACGCCTGACTTTTCATGCCCCATTCCCTTATGATTAATAAACCACACAATCCTTCCACGAATTAATCACAGTCCCATAACAATAATCTGCTAAACTAATCAAGTTGTAATTATGTCCACATACACACCCTTATCATCCAAATCACCCAAATTGCCTAAATGGGGAGGCTTGTTTTCTGTGGCAGTAGTATTGATGCTACTAGGCGGGGGCATCCTGTTGGTCTACGCGGCCACCAAGCCAAAAAGCACCCCCACCTCCTCGACACCAATCGACTCGGTCTACTCTACCGATGCAGCCAATACGCTTGCCGCGCTGCAATCGGCCTCCACATTAACCCCTTCGCTGCCTACAGATACACCCATCGGCTCGCCGGTAGTGACCGGGTTCCCTCAATTTGACTTTACTCCACCGGATACTACTGCCACGGCGCTACCTGTAGCCACGCAAGCTCCCATCACGAACCCGGTTTCTTCATGTAATGATTCAGCCTATGTAAGCGATGTGACCATTCCAGATAATACCGTCATGGCTCCCGGGGCAAGCTTTGTCAAGACCTGGGCGTTACAAAACACCGGTACTTGCACCTGGGATACAAGTTTTAAACTGGTTTTTGTCAGTGGCAGTCAGATGGGCGGAGCATCTACCAGCCTCGCCTCATCCGTGGCTCCTTCACAGCAGGTGCAGGTATCCGTCTCACTCACTGCACCCACTACCGCAGGTTCCTACACGGGTTATTGGAGACTTGCCGATGACACGGGCACTGGCTTTGGGGAAAGTGTTACTGTGGTGATCGTTGTCTCGAGCAGCCTTACCAGTACGCCGACCGGAACGCTCGCCACCAGCACACCAACAGTAACATCCATATTCACCAAGACGCCAACCCCGGTAACTACACATACGCCCACTGCCACCCTTCCAGCCGCTACTGCCACTACTCCCATTATCCCAACCGCAACTACTGCCCCAACGCCGACTAATACTATCGCCCCACCGCCAACTAATACTTCCGCCCCAACAGCAACGTAAACTCCCCCTACGTAATAAAAATGGTTCATTGAGAATCCCCACGCTTTAGTAAAAAGGAGTGGCAGGGCGAGCGAAGC
>JBEKEB010000194.1:0-6592 GCA_050014055.1 Anaerolineales bacterium
GCAGCTTTTTCCTCATCCACCATATCAGCAATGGTCCAGGCATACAACCGCAATGGAATCGAGCAGTAGGCTGCAATCGGGCCAATAGCTTCCAGGTGGTTTGCAATGAAGACCGCCGGTCCTCTTGGGGGCAGGTTCTCCTGCCCGACCATTTCTCCACCCCACAGGAACAAATTAATCACTCTCATCAAGAAATGGTTTGTTCTGTCATTCATGGCGTACCTTCTGCATGTTCAAGCTTGGCCGGTTTTGCTGGATGAACCGGCTTGATTTGCGCCCGAAAGGAGTTCTCTTGCACCCGATCAGGTTGGCAATCATGCGGGTCATATTCAGCACCCGCTGCAAGGCACTGATGATAATTGTAACTTATTTAGGGCGATTTGCATGAGGTTTTTTTGCCGGTCTTATCCAGATTGCAGGACTTGCGGACCTTTTTTATGCGCTCCAATCTTTGATTCAATGGGCTGGTGGGCCTGTCCAGTAAAGTGGCATCCGCGCCGGCAAGGTTGAAGCGGATTCTTACCGCTCTGTTTGCGAAGCCCTGGCCGGGCGCTTCCCATCTCTCCAGACCATCTCGATCAGCCTGCGCGGTTCGCTCTCGGCCAGTCACAACACCTGGTCAGGCGTGCTCTGGCAAAAGGGGCTCTTTTTCTGCGCGCCCACCTATGACATTATTCCAATCATTGACCGCGTGAGTGGCGGTGATGCGTTCATGGGCGGGCTGATCTATGGATTGCGAAAGAATCCGTCTGATCCGCAGAAGGCATTGAACTTTGCTGCCGCGGCCGCCTGTCTCAAACACAGCATCGTGGGCGATTTCAATGCGGTCAGTGTGGCCGAAATCGAAACCCTGATGGGCGGCGATGCCTCGGGTAGAGTTGCGCGGTAGGAGAATCTTCCCCGTCTTTACCTAACTTGCCTACCTCTGCCGGGCGCATGTCCGCGTTGCACGTAGGGGCGGACGGCGTCCGCCCTGGTTGTCCGCCCTCGCCATCATCGTCTCGTTTCATCCCCCGCGTCCGAAATTTTCAAATCATCAAATCGTTGCCATGCATATCGAAATGATGTAATAGCGGCCGGTTCGGTCCTTCCTATCAGCCGCAATTAAGACTTCTTAAGGATGCGTTCGAAGCTCTGGAGATAGCTTGAGTCCTTACCTTGTTTGCGCAGCAACCAATATTCCGCCCCCCAAAAAAGATACGCATAAAGCGCAAACGGATCCCCAAACCAGCCCATGCAATTGTTATAGTTGCTGAGGATATGTTCCGGCAGGCAACTGTACAGCGCCTGGTTTTGCGGGTTGGAAGGGACCGTCACCGCTTCCCATGGTTCTGCCTGGCCTTCCGTAACAAGCAGCTCTTTATGGTTGGCGACAGCCCAGGCTAGGAGCTGGTTTCGCCTGGCTTGGTGCACCGGGCTTTGACTGCCATCCAGGTAGAGGGTCCGGCTGCCCAAAGGGATCAATGCATGCCGCGGATAATAGTCGATCCCGACCATATCCGCCAGGCGCTGTGCCACCGCCAGTGAATCCCCCTGGTCGCGTGTTTGCCACCATTGAGACAGTCGTACGGGTAGGGAGGTCGGAAGGAAACCGTTCATAATGACCGCCCGGGTGGGGTCGGCGTTCCTGAGCGCCTGCGCTTCCCGTTCCACAAACTCGGCTTTCAATCGCCAGGAATGCTCCACCCCCAGCGGGTCCACTGCTTCCTGTTCAAGCTGCCAGGCGAGGATGGATTTATGGCCTCTATACCGTTCCACCAGATGCAGGATGAATTCCGTTGCGGCCTGCAGCAGGCTTGGGTAATTGGAAGGCTCAACCAGGCTATGTTCCGGGAAGGGGTGACTTAAATGGTGTTCTGGCACAAAGAACTCGGGATAGCCGAAGGTTTTCAAAGGGCCAAGGCACAGGATGATTTGCTTCCCGGCTGATTCGGCGGCTTCGATCTGCCAATCCAGCTCATCAGTTTGGAATGTGCCAGGTTCAGGTTCCATCTGGTTCCAGTAAGCCCCCAGCCGGATGATTTGAAATGGATAGGCCAGCAGCGCCTGCAGGGCCGGCCGCACGTCCAGACCAAACGCGGCCGCCTGGAGTGGGCGGAAACTGATGCCCAAACGCGTCGAGCCGCGCCGGGCCACCGGGAGCTGTTGCCAGGCCTCCGTCAGGGGCTGTACTGCTTGCTTCAACCGAAATTCCAGGAATCGCACGGCTTTGTTCCTAAATGGGTTGCTTTGAATAGGATCGATTCATTTGTCTGCCTGCTCCAGCGGGCTTATGCCTAGAATACCCAGGGGATAAATCGCTTGGTGCGCCGCATATACTCGATATAAGGCTGGCCGATCGTACGGATCAAGAACTTCTCTTCTATGCTGACACGGTATATATGACCGAGGAAAACACATAAGAGCAGAGCGATCAGGCTGGCCCAATTGGTCATTACCAGGCCCACTCCAAGCATGGTCAGGAAGGTTCCGCTGTAGGCAGGATGGCGGATGTGGCGATAGGGGCCATGTTGAATCACCTGCTGGTCGTTCGACACGACCACATCGCGGGTAAAGTAACGTCCCAGCACCCCAATGGCATACCAACGCAAGGCGACTCCCAGAAGAATGGCGATCAGCCCCAGGAAATAGAGGCCTGTGCGCTGCCAATGGATGGCTGCCTGCGGGAGCAACCATGCGAGCAGGAAATTCAAAGCCAGGCCGGTCCACTGCAGCCCGAGCAGGATTGCCAAAGAACCGCGATCCTGGATTAAATCCTCTCTCCTTGAGACCTTCCCCATCTGGCGGACCATGCCGGCCGTTTCTGGAACCAGCCAGATCAGGCAGGTCGCCAGGAACAGACCGGCTGCGGCCGGGTGGGTGTAAATGAGCGGCAGCAAAGGTCTTCTCCTTACACGAGCGCAGGTTGGAATAAACGCCGGAACAGGTCGGATTGCAGCCGCGTTTCCGGGTCGAATTCTTGTTTGAGCTGGAGGAACGTTTCAACCACCTGCTCTCCGATACTCTGGCGATATTGGGCGGCTGTAAGAAAATGATCCTTGGCGGGATAAAACCTCCCGCCTGCATCGATCACCGTTGCGATCATGTGTTGCAGCACCTGTTGCAACTGTTGCACCGGCTGGCCGGCGCGTGCGTAATTTAATTCCAGCGAAAAACCATCCACCTGGTAGCTTAATAAAAATGGATCGTGCCGGTGTTTCTTGATGACACACCAGAGCGGCCTGCAGCTTTGTTGTTGTGAATACTGCAGGACTTCCTTGAATATTGTGGGTGCCGCTTGTTCCGGAACAAATGCCTGGAACGTCTCGATCCCTTGCGGAAGCAGGGCCGGATACCCGCTGAAAAATACCCCGGGCCAAAAGGTAAAGGGCACCAGGCTTTGCAGTTGGCCATCCTTCCCAGAGCTCCCGCCTCCCCACCGGTAATTGATCCGGTTGGCCATTTGCACCGCAGGGGAGAGCGCCGGCCTCACCAGCCTGGCCGCCAGGCTGACGGCGGATTCTTCCAGGCGGCCAGGGCTTGCAAAGGTTGCGAATGGGGCGCCACCCACCTGGGCAAATGGACTCAGCCTTGCGCTGGTAACCTGCCCTCGCCCAAGCTGATCTCCCCTGGCAAACCCATCCAGCCAAGCTTCCATGAAATCGCTGTTTTGTTCCTCCTCTGCGAACAGGACAAAGATTTCATCCATTGCAGCCGCGCGACGCCTGCGAACGGTCACCATCCCGGAACCCAGTCGCCGGAGTTGAACGGTTATCGACTTGATGATCCCCAATAAACCGATACTTCCAACGAAGGCATGAAAGAGCTGCGGTTCCCGCTCCGGCGCAAGCGTGCGTGATTCACCGGTGGCGAGCAGGACATCCAGCGAGAGCACGGTTGCGCCAAAGGGGCCGCTTTTCCAGGCATTTCGGCCATTCACGTTCATGGCAACACATCCCCCGATCGTGACGCGTGCTGTGGATGGAGCAACGACCGGCCACCAACCATCCTTCCAGGCCACCTGGACCATCTCTTGCAGGGTTACCCCGGGCTCGACGCGCATGCTGCCTTGCTGGGCGTCCCATGACAGGATCCGGTGCATGGGCGTGACATCCACCACGATCCCGCCGGTATTCAAGGCCGCATCCGTATAGCTGTGGCCGGCGCCGTGGGCAACCACCGAAAGGCCCTGCACCCGTGCGGCCTCCAGCGCCTCCAGGATGCCGGTCTGATCGGCTACCATGTACACAGAACAGACTGAGCGGGTTGCCTTGCTCCAGTTGGTAAGTTCAGCCTGTTTTTCTATTATTGTCACAGATCATCCTTGGTGCGGCAGTACAATGAAATTGCCGTTGAATGATTGTAACATGGCAGGCATTATCCGAATGGTCATACTACCATGCCGCTGTGCTTTACCAGCAGAAGTTTTGACGACTATCGGATCGGTCGCGCAATCACATACAGTGACTCGTTGATGGATATCTTGGGTAAAAATCCCCGGCAGGGCGCGCGCCAGCAGGGTCTCGCCCTGCAGTGGTTTCCTGCAGGGTCTTTCCATCACCGGGCGGTCCCATCATCAAAACATTGTGCCCGCCGGCTAGGGTGGTGGTTTTTAGACTTCATCAAAACGCCTCGCACTGAAGTCATCATTACCACCGCGCGTTTAGATGAAACTGTGACATCTTGGTACAGTGGAGCTTTCTGGGGCGACTTGAGCAGCCACCTTGGAAATGTTTAATATGTCATTTCTATCAAGTTTGAAGCAATCGATATAAAGGGCTTGTATATTTACTCAGCCCGTTGTATAAAGTATTTATCCTCCTGAGACTGGCTTTTTGCTACAGTGCGGGGAGGTGACAACCGATCAAACATCTTTGCGGAGGAGAAGGACATATGAAATTTAAACTTCCTAAGAAAAATACATTTTGGGCCGCTGTCATAATTGCCGCAGTCGGAGTGGTTGTTTACATTGTGCATCTTTCGAGCTACTTACCCCATATTCGTTACATACCTTTATTACAGCCAGTTGCTTTTCTGCTGGTCGTCGTAGCATTCCTCTTGCTTTGCATGGGCCTGACCCTCAAAGATTTTTAAGTCTACTTCAGCAGCTTGAAATTGGCTCCTGCTGGTCAGCCTGACCAGCAGGTAGTTTCTTTTATCGTGAGGGTTAATAATACTTTTATTTTGCTATAGCACAAAATAATTATCCCCGCCTTGTTATAGACGGGGGTAGATTGAGTGTCCAGCTAAACAAGTTCCAGATCGGCCTTATCGGCCAACGCAAAGGGGATAGAGAAGTACCCGGTTTGTCGTCTATGTCGTGAACAGGGCATTTACCTATCTTATCGTATCATTTTGAGTAAAGCATTGTGTTCGCGATCAGCGGAGATAATGACCACTTGGAAACGTGGCTGGGCGGCGCTTATTTTCCTGTATCTTCAACCGATATTTTCCATTGTGGATTGTTGCTGTTGTAAGAGGTGGCTACTTCGAGGAAGCAAATACCGGATTTTAAATTGGTTTCGTAACTGCTGGTATTTAATACAGGCTGGGTGAACACCACCAAATCCTTTGCTTGCTGGTTGATGCCCGTATATCCGCATCCAATATACAGGACAAACGTGCCGCTAAACACTTCCATTTTTACTTGATAAACCCCTTGCCGGTTGATTTTGAAAAAATAATCGGCAATGCCAGATTGCATTGTCTGGCCTGTGCTGCTAACGGAAAATGAGATTGGCGGTGTTCCCACAGACCAGATTTCCCATTGAGCTCCTCCGTGAGACTTGACAGCGTACTTTCCAGCCGGTAGCGGGGTTGTGATTCCAAACCAGCGCTCACCAAGCACCCCGTTGCCTGTGGCCCAGTCTTTTATGGCGATATTTCGCAAATTTAGGCTGCCTATTGTGGGCCAAAACCCATTAACGGCTACCACGTGCAAGTTATAAATGGGTAAGTATTCGTTCAATGTAAAATCACTGGTACCCGTCCCTGATGCCTCTTGTACCGGAGCGATGGTTCCTGGCGCGCCAATTGCAGTGCTCGTCCCGGTGAGCGGAAGTGGGGTTGAACTCTCATTTGGCGTTGAACCTGGACCTTGGCTCAAAGCGCTTTGTGTACCAATGATCCCTTGTTGAATGGTGGCTTGCATGGATAATGCTTGGTTGGTACTGACAAGATCGCCATTGGGGGTGGCTGTTGTTGAAGAAAGGCTGCAGGATAGTGAAAACAAGACAACAAAGATGCAAACCGCCAGGCTAAAGATTCTCTTCATTCGTGCCTCCTGAGTAATGAACAATTGTTACCGTATGGTTTTATTCGCAAATGGTAAGGGCATTAAGAATACCCAATCTGTCGTAAACGTCGTGAAGACATGCTGTTCAAAAGACCGTCGGATTTCCCTTGGAACTGGAGTTGCAACTCATTGGTTACAATGGTCGATAAGCCGAATGGCTCTTCCGACACCGTGCCCAGAGCGAATTCGTTCACCTAACGAGACTGTCGAATAACATCCATTTGACTACTCAGATTATATCCAAACACAAGATTTCAATGCACTGTTATTAAGTTATCCAATTCATTAGCATGTGCACCGCTTGGTGAACTCGTCTCC
>JBEKEB010000195.1:0-6576 GCA_050014055.1 Anaerolineales bacterium
ATTTCTTGTGGCTATGGCTCATGCCAGACAGTCTACTGCTTCCTTTTCACTATCGATAGAGCCTTTCGACTCAATTTCGCCTGCCTTTTGACTCTATTTCTCGACGGACGCTAAACATGTACATAACAGTAGGCACGGCGGAGCTCAACACTTCGCCGTGTTCCTGTTTCTAGCCGAGGCGACCTCAAGTCGCCATCGGCTGGTAGACGACATTGGTCGTCGAAAAGGAAAGCTTCGCCGTGCCCTCGAAACCATGAACCTTAAAATATCACTTCCTGCTCGTCCTTCATTCCTTCTTGCTTCTTACGCTTTTAGTTGCTCCTTTCTTTTTTTTTGTTTCTAGCATTTTGTTTTTTTCTTCTTCCTTCGTGTTCCTTAGTGACCTTTGTGGTGAAAAATGCTTACTCCTTCCTCCCTCCTCCGCAATACCATCCGCCGTGGCCCCGTTGCCTGGGCCTGCGCCTGCGGCATCCACCTGCGCCCTTACCAGGTCCAGATCGCCCATGCCGTCAAGGACTCCGTTATCCATCACCGCGGCCTCACCTTCGTCATCATCCTGCCGCGCCAATCTGGCAAGAACGAACTCCAGGCCCATCTCTTCGCTTGGCTCCTTTTTCGCTATGCCCGGACCGGTGGGCGCATCGTTTCCGTTTCCCCCACCTTCAAGCCCCAGACCCAGATCAATATGGAGCGCGTCAAGTCCTCGCTCGACGCCTGCGTCGGCTCGCGTGGCCAGTGGAAATCCTCCAAAGGCTACACCTACCAACTCGGCCAAGCCCAATTGCAGTTCTTCTCCGGCGAACGCCGCGCCAATGTCCTCGGCGCCACTGCCGACCTGCTTCTCTCGGTCGATGAGGCCCAATCTGTCAGTGTTTCCAAGTTCGACCGGGACTTCGACCCCATGGCCGCCAGCACCAATGCCACCCGTATCTTTTGGGGCACCGCCTGGACCGCCGACACCCTGCTCGAACGCAAGCGTCGCATCGCCCTGCAGGCCCAGCAAAAGGATGGCCTCCGGCGCCTCTTCTACTTCACCGCCGATGATGTCCTTCCGCTTGTCCCTTCCTACGCCTCCTTTATGCAGCGTGTTCTTGCCGAACACGGTCGCAACCATCCGCTCGTCCGCTCCCAGTTCTTCGGCGAAACCATCGACGCCCAATCCGGCATGTTCACGGCTGCCAGACTTGCTCTGATATACGCCGACCAAATTCCTGCCGAAAAGGGGGCGGGGCTGGCCGAGGCGGCCTCCAGCCGCCATCGGCCGGTAGGCGACGTTGGTCGCCGAAGTGTGCCCGAAGGGCAGGTGAGTTTCCCCCTGCCTGCCCCGGGACCGGAGTCACAGTCGAGCGGAGGGTCGAGGTTTCCCGAGGTTCTTTCGAGGGATGTATCGAGACCAACAGTCGAAGGACCGGGATCCTCATCTTCTCCCCTCTCCCAATGTGTACTTCCATTGGGAGAGGGGCCGGGGGTGAGGTTCCACCCGAGCGGCGCGACCGCAGGGAGCAAAGCCGAAGGGCAGGCGGTGGCTTTCCTCCTCGATGTCGCCGGCATGGACGAATCCCGCCTCAATCCGCTCCATTCCTCCGACTTCGGTCTCGGCAACCCCGGCCGTGATTCCACCGCCCTCACCATCGTTCAGATCGACCTCTCCACCCTCGCCACGCTCCAGCGCCCCACCTACCATGTCGTCGCCCGCCACAGTTGGGTCGGCGAAAACCACCTTTCCATCTGTGGAAAGATCAAAGTCCTCGCCGAAACCTGGCATCCCCAGCACATCGTCATTGACGCCACCGGTGTGGGCGAAGGCCTCTGGGCCATGCTCGACCGCCTCTTTCCGGCTCGTGTCATCCCGGTCAAATTCACCCAGGCCGAAAAATCCGAGCTTGGCTGGCGCTTTATCTCCATCATCGAGACTGGCCGCTTCCGTGACCATGTCCACACCGATGAAGTCCGCCTCCAGTACACCCATTGCGTCAGTGAGATCCTGCCCGGCCCGCTCCAGACCCTCCGCTGGGGCGTACCGGATGGGGCCCGTGGCCCGGATGGCGAGCTCATCCACGATGACTTTCTGCTCGCCGACGCCCTCATTTCGAAGCTCGATCAACTCGATTGGCGCCTCTCCCTCCCCACCGTCATCGTTCAACCGCGTGACCCGCTCCCGGATATGGATCACTTCTTCAGAAAGCCTCATAGAGACAATTTTGACCACTACTACTCCCTCCCCACTGCCCTATGACCCCGCCCTTTCCCCTCGCCTTTTGTTTTGTATTTCTTTCCTCTTTCCTTCGTGCTCCTTTGTGTACTTCGTGCCCTTCGTGTTAAAAAATCTTTAATCTAAAGGAATCCAACCATGTCCTCCTCCCCCTATTCCACCCATCGCAAACCCGGCGCCCAGCCCGGCAATTCCAACGCCGTCAAGCATGGCTTCTACGCCATCAAGCCCGAGGTTATCACCCGCCTCGATACCCAGGTGAAAGGCGAGTTTAACGATGAAATTGACGCCATTCGCAGCCTGTCCGATACCACCATCGCCACCTTTTCAGCCATCGAACACCCTACCCTGGAGCAGTGTCAGACCACCTTGCGCGCCGTCAGTCAGGCCTTCGACACCATGAAGGGTCTTTATGTCACGCAAAAGGTCCTCTATAACAACCAGACTTCCATCGCTAGGATCATGGAAGAACTTGGTGCCATTCCTGCTGACTTGGATTGACCCCCTGGTATTCGTTCCTCCCTTCGTTTCCAGGAAACGAATAATCTGTAAAAGCGCAAATCTTACCCTCCAGGCCTATCCTATGAATACTCAATCAACAATCCTCAATCACAAATCACCAATTCTAAATCCCTTCTTCCTCCTTGCTTTTTACGAATTTCGAATACCGATTACCGAATTACGTTTTACGCATTACGTTTTTCATTTTTTGTTTCTTTCTTCCTCCTTCGTGTTCCTTCGTGACCTTGGTGGTGAAAAATTTTCTTCCCCTCTTCCCACCTCATTCCTTCATTCCTCGCCCTCTATTCGTTCCTCCCTTCGTTTCCACGAAACGAATACTATTCTAAGTAAATGGTTTTAGAAAATGTTATAAATTTGCACAAAAAATAGAACAGGAAAACATCTTCGCTTGAATTTATCAAAAAATCAGATTTATCTAATTTATCTGTGGAAAAAAATCATGATAATGAATCCTCAATCCTCAATCAAAAATCAAAAATCAAAAATCATCAATCCCCCCTCCCGGGTATATAATCTTAATATGCCCCGCACCATCCTGCATCTCGACCTGGATGCCTTCTTCTGTTCCGTCGAAGAACTGCACGACCCGGCCCTGCGCGGCAAGCCTTTCGCGGTCGGCGGCCGGCCGGATCAACGCGGCGTGGTCGCCTCCTGCTCCTACGCCGCCCGCCGCTTTGGGGTCCGTTCCGCCATGCCCACCAGCCGGGCGCTGCGCCTTTGCCCGGGCTTGCTGGTCATCTCGCATCATCGCGGCAATTACGGCGAAATGTCCGAGCAGGTCATGCAGCGCCTGTCCGATCTCTCCCCGCTGGTCGAACAGATCTCGATAGACGAAGCCTTCGTCGACATCAGCGATCTGCGCGAGGACCCTCAGGCCGTCGCCCGCCGCCTGCAGAAGCGCGTCAATGACGAACTCGGCCTGCCCTGCTCGGTCGGTGTGGCCTCGAATAAACTGGTCGCCAAGATTGCCACCGAGGTCGGCAAGCATTCTGCTCGCAAGGATTCGCCTCCCAACGCCGTGACGGTCGTCGCGCCCGGTACCGAAGCGGCCTTCCTGGAGCCCCTGCCGGTCGATATGCTCTGGGGCGTGGGTCCCAAGACTGCCGCCCGGCTGGCCGGCTATGACATCAAGACCATCGGTGACATTGCCCGCCGCCCGCCCGCCGATCTGGTGCGCTGGTTCGGCGAGAACGGCCGTGACCTGGCCCGGCGCGCCTGCGGGGTGGACGACAGCCCGCTGGTGCCCGAGCACACCGTTAAATCCATCAGCCAGGAGACCACCTTTGTCCGGGATGTGCGCGATGATAAAGCCCTTGCAGGCACCCTGCGCGAGCTCTCCGCCGAAGTCGGTCGCCGCCTGCGCCAGGCCGGGATTGCCGGATCCACCGTCCGGATCAAGCTGCGCTGGCCCGATTTCACCACCCTCACCCGCCAGGTCACCCTGCCTCAGCCAACCGACCAGGACGAGCAGATCTACCGCACCGCCCTTGACCTGCTCGGCAAGGTCCGTTCGAAAGGCCAGGCCGTCCGCCTGATCGGCATCGGCGTCAGCGGACTGGGCGCGCCCCTGCGCCAGCTGGAGTTGTGGGGCGCCCAATCCGAAAAATCCCGCAAATTGCAGGAGACATTGGATAAAATCCATGACAGGTTTGGTGACAACTCCATCCACCGCGGCAGGAACCCTTGATTATTACCCTTTGTGTACTTCGTGTCCGCCTGTCCCGCGGTGCTCTTCCGCGGGATCGTGGTCAAATTTTATTTTTTTCGTTGTGTTAATCTCTGCTTGATTAAGGAATCCAAACATGCCAGTCAAAACCGCCAGCATTTCCCTCGATACGCACGGCAATACCGATATTCAGGACATCACCCGCGAGCTGGTCCGCCTCGTGGAACACTCCGGCCTCACCTCCGGCATGCTGACGGTCTTCTGCCCGTCTTCCACCAGCGCGCTGACCACCGTCGAGTTCGAGTCTGGCGCAGTTGCCGACCTGAAGCGCATGTTCGAAGAACTCGTCCCCTCCGACCGGGACTATGCCCATAATGCCACCTGGGATGATGGTAACGGCCACTCGCACATGCGCGCCTCCCTGCTTGGCCCATCCTTGACCATCCCTTTCGTGCAGAAGACTCTCACATTGGGTACCTGGCAGCAGGTCATCTACGTTGATTTCGACATCCGCCCGCGTCACCGCGAACTGGTGGTCCAGATGATGGGAGAATAATTGGTTTGGAGTCCGAAGTCTCCATACTTCGGACTCCACCGGAAAGATTTTCATTCTTAATGGTGAACTCGTTCATGAATATTTCGACCTATAATCCCTTGAAGATAAACAGACGGCTTTATGCCCGTTCATCAGAAAAAATCATAATTTATCTCCGTTCACATCGTACCCGTAGGGTATCTCCGGTTAAATATGGTCTCTTCCGTAAGAAAGGATCAGTATATGAGCAAATTAAAAGTTGCCCTGCTTCAATTGCTCTCCTCCGGCTATGACCAGGCTGCCAACCTGGCCAAAGGCCGGCAATACTGCCGCATGGCCCGCCAGCTGGGGGCTGATATCGCCTTGTTCCCCGAGATGTGGAATATCGGCTACCAGTTGCCCGATTCCTCCCTGCCTGACCAGGTTGAATACTGGCAGCAGCAAGCCATCGAACGGGATAGCGATTTTGTGAACTCCTTCCGGAAGCTGGCCTGGGACCTGGATATGGCCATCGGAGTCACCTACCTGGAGCAATGGGAGGGCGGCCCGCGCGACAGCCTCTCCCTGATCGACCGGCATGGCGAGATCTGCCTGACCTATGGCAAGGTCCACACTTGCGACTTCGACCGCGAGGCTGGTTTGACCCCCGGCGAATATTTTTACGTCTGTGACCTCGACACGGCTTACGGCCCCGTCAAGGTGGGTGCCATGATCTGTTTCGATCGCGAGTTCCCGGAAAGCGCTCGCATATTGATGCTCAAGGGTGCCGAACTGATTCTCACCCCCAATGCCTGTGAGCTGGAAGCCAACCGCCTCGGTCAGTTCCGGGCGCGCGCCTTCGAGAATATGCTCGGTGTTGCCATGGCCAACTATGCCATCCCGCAGGAGAACGGGCGCTCGGCTGCTTTTGATGGGATCGCCTTTAAGGAGACCGGTTCCCGCGATACCTGCCTCGTGCAGGCCGATGGCCATGAAGGTATCTACCTGGCTGAGTTCGACCTGGACTGGCTGCGGGCCTACCGGGCTAACGAAGTCTGGGGCAACGCCTACCGCAAGCCGAATCGCTATGGCATCCTGACCAGTCCCTCCGTTGACCGGCCCTTTGTCCGGTCGGACGCCCGCAGGTAAAAAGATGAAAACTCTGCAGGAAGAAACCTTTCCTTGACACCTGTTCGTATCCATGATAATCTTTTGCTTGCACGCCTGGCTGTGCGTTGGCATGGCAGGTTAAGTGCAAAAATACTTATGCAGGAGAAGGAAAGATGTCAGAAGAACGTTTCGTCGGTACCGTCAAATGGTTCAATGCCACCAAGGGCTTTGGCTTTATCGGCCGCGAGGGTGGCGAGGACGTATTCGTCCATTTTTCAGCCATCGAGATGGAAGGCTATAAACGGCTGGAGGAGAATCAGAAAGTGGAGTTCTCGGTCGAGCAGGGTCCCAAGGGCTTGCAGGCCACCAACGTCAGACCTGTTTAATCATCTCATTGTTTCCCCCGAAACCGGATCCACCCAGGATCCGGTTTTTATGTGCGCCCAGCATGGGCGTTGGCTAGAAGGTGAAAGACCTTTATGGAGGCTGATTGCGCTAACCATTAGCCGAGAGCAAGGGCGTCACCGTGAGGTGGGGTCTGAAGGAAGCTGG
>JBEKEB010000196.1:0-13013 GCA_050014055.1 Anaerolineales bacterium
TTTCTGCAGTCTCTGGATGATCGTATGTTCCCGCACCAGTTCGGCCTCCAGTTCCGCAATCCGCTGGTCTTTTGTACTGGGTTGGGTAGGCTTGTCCCGTCTGTGGCTCATCCTGACAAGTCGACATCTTTTATTGTTCTCCCTACTAGAGTCTTTCAGCTTAATTATTCCTGCCTTTTGACTCTATTTACAATCCGTCTCGTTTACGCTAAACAAGTACCAAAGAAAAACGGTAATATTAATTCAAGTATTTATATGATTGATATTGATGGAACCAATAAGACATTAATTTTTGACTGTAGCCCAAATATATGTCAATATTTATCTTGGGCTCCATAAAATAGCTTAAGAAAATCGATATTTCTGAAGCTATATCAGAATTGAAAATAGGGTTTTTCGTTTCAGAGGCTCGTTATGAGGAATATTCTTGGCCAAGCAGAGATCTTTAGCTCATAGCATGTGCTTTTGCGCCCTGACAAGATTCCAATCAAATTGAAAAAAATAAACAAGTATGCTTATCCAAATTAAAGCCGGTCTATACAGGCCGGCTCTATATAAAATCGGAAGCTTGGAATGTTCCTTGCCAGATCACATAATCTGAGTGAACACTTCAGGCTTTTGTTCTGCAATCCGCAGCAAAGCTTCCGCGGGGCCACTTGGTTTACGACGCCCTTGTTCCCAATCCTGAACAGTACGCAGGCTAACCCCCATCAAACCAGCAAATGCTGCCTGCGATAGATTAAGTTTGGAACGGATCACCTGAGGTGCTGCGGGTTCTTTCAAGCTGTGGGTACGCAAAACTTTCACGCCAACCTTATGAGCTTTGATGTCTTGAATTCCTTCAAGAATTTCCATACCAATATCGCGTTTAGTCATTTTCAATTTCCTTTCTAATCTGGCGCAAGATATGAGCGGGTATATTTTCCGTTTCATTCTTGCTATAAATAGTGAGCAGCCAAATCTCGTCATCCTGCTTTTTGAAGTAATAGATTACACGCACTCCACCGCTCTTGCCTTTTCCAGAGGCGCCCCAGCGAAGTTTTCTGACTCCGCCAGAACCGGGAACGATCTTTCCTAATTCCGGATATTTGAGCAAGAAACCTTGTAATCCTAAAAACTCATCATCTGTCAGATAATCATAAACATACTTGGTAAAAGCGGTGGCTTCAATGAATTCCATAAATCTATTATACGGCAATGCCGTATAAAGGGCAATCCTTAATTCCATAGATTTTTCTAGATCGCCTCTAGTAAAACTCCTACTCCTTATCACATATCGCCTCGACCGCACGCTTCTTCTCCCAAGTCTTCGATGGACCGGACTTTATGGGAGCATCGATACGAATGGCGGACAGCTCCTCCCGCACTTCCGCGCTCACCCTGGTTTGGGCAGAATCATCCATAATAGTTAGCGCACCCTCCGTAAGAAACACTCTGGGCTAAAAACGATCAAACACATCATTGTAAATATTTCATGAATCATGCCCCTCCGATACCGTCCTACAACAGGTAATTGCAAAAACATTCACCGATCATTATGGTTTTATGGTTCATGTGGAAATCGATTTAAACCCGGAACATGTCGATCAAATAATCGCAGATTTTGGCCGTGTGGTAGACTGTATAGAGGATGGCGAATTCGAGCCGGCCTCCATAGAAAAGTTAAATTCTCGTTACGGGGGCAAGAATTCCTTATTCGCTACTAATGTTTGCCGAAACTGTAATGCACGTTTTACGTGTGACTCGTATCGCACGTATTCAGCCGGTTCCCGCCGCAACTCGGAGAATTTCTTCCGCTATTACCTGAATGATTACGGCACCGATCTGGATCAGCAGGAGCGCTTATCAAGTGGATTGGAATCCGCTGCAAATGTAGAAGATTTGGAATGATTGTGAAGAATTATTTTATCATCAAAAAACTCTGCTACTCTTTCATGCGTGAACTCGCCGCCGTTGTACCCGAAGCCTTCGCCGACGGCAAGATTAACTGGGATGCCTTATGTGATGCTATTGGCGAGAACCTTGAAGACGAGACCCAGGAGCACTTCGGCATCTTCTGGCCCGGTTAGCGCGAAGCCCGCATTATCCGTTGCGCCAAGAAATACTTCTGAGCCGTGGACATTGATTATCGTGTTATTTCAGATCGGACTGTAAATTGGTGAATCTCAAGTGATAAATTGCCAAAGCAGATTGGACTGAAGCTAAAATATAAGAGGCCTGATAATGAAAGAAAATAAATTGAATGATATGTCAAACAAGGACTGGCTAAAATTTCAAAAAAGCTGGTTTATTCACAACCCGCCTCCACGCAAGAAAAATGTCCTTCTGCATCCCGCGAAATACCCTGAGACTCTGGTCAAAGAATTTATTGAGTTTTTTACAAAATCTGGCATGAATGTTTTAGACCCAATGGTTGGAACCGGGTCTACTCTTATCGCTTGTATCCGGAGTGGTCGTAATGGTTACGGGATTGAGCTAAACCCCAAGTACGCGAAAATTGCACAAAAAGAGGTTGATGCAGAAACGGCTCAATTAAACCTCTTCACCCAACCCCCACATATTGAAGTTATCCAAGGTGATGCAAATAACATCGCCACCTTCAATCTTCCGCCAATTGATTATTGCATTACCAGCCCGCCTTATTGGGATATGCTCAGGATGAGAGGAGCCCAAACACAGAAAACCCGCAGAGAGACCGACGAGTTGGATGTTTACTATTCGGATGATCCGAATGACCTTGGGAATATCGATGATTATGAAAAATTTCTGGAGCTATTAGTAGGTGTATATCACAAAGTATTTATCGTGATGAGGAACAAAGCCTATATCACAATAATTGTAAAAAATATTAAAAAGCAAGGAAAGATATATCCTTTGGCTTGGGATCTAGGCAAAGAAGTTGGAAAATTCTTTACATTGAAAGACGAAAAAATCTGGTGCCAGGATAATCAAAGTTTGGCACCATTTGGGATGGGTAATGCGTGGGTAAGTAATACCTTTCATCAATATTGCCTAAATTTCAGAAAAGAAGAGGGCGAACAAGAACACGAAGAAGATCTGCCAGTTTCTGAAGAGTTTGATAATTCCGATACGCAATAAGGAATCCCCATGATTACCAAGAAAGATATTTTCCACGTAGTTGTCTCTGAGCCAATGATTTTTGACGCTATTCATTATGCCGAAAAATCGCTCCACTATACCTTCAATCGAATGGGCTCAAGCAATTTATGGGATCGTGTCCACAATATCGTCAAGAGATTGATTATGGAGTCGGCATTCAAGCGCGTGTTAGATTATCACGAAGTGCAGCATGACCTTCTCGGGAATACGCACTGTTAAAATTCACCCCGTTGGGAGTATATTAGAGCAGCTTCCAACAGATGAATTTACACCATTGACTGAGACGGCAACCTACCCAAGGTGGAACTCTTAATCAATGGGTACAGGTTTCAAGTAACCGATACCAATAAAATAGCTTACACAAATAATAATTTGTCAAGACAAAAACTATCGAAAGCTATTTTGGAATGGGTGGGATTGGAATAATCCTTGTGGAGACCAGATACTGGCAAGACTCATCCACCGCTTCGCAAGTGTGCGAAACGTTTGCTGATCCGCGTTGTATAATTGAATCGAGCGGTGAGCCCGAAAAACCTTTCGAGGTCTCTCTTCGGAGAGTTAACAGGAGATCCTGTTTGGGACGCCGCTCACTTTTTTTCTGGTAGCAATAATCTTGAGGGTGGTAGGTTTAATTTCTTCTTGCCTGCCGGTACGGCGGCAAGATCCTGGCCAATGCCCAACCGATCCAACTGCTCACGGGCAAATGCCCTGCCGCTCACGCCTTTGGGGAGATTGCGCTTCTTGATCTGGTAGGCCAGCTGGAGCATGGAAGCAGCGACACTGGTCAGATCGGCATGGCGATCAACTGTTTCACTTTCCAAGATGTGCCAGACTGCGACGAGCAAATGTCGAGCGATTGCCACGATCGCCTTGGAACGTCCCAATCGGAATTCGAGCCGGACGAACTCTTTTTTCCAAAAAGGATGATGGCACACGGCGACATTGGCAGCCTCCACCATGGTATAGCGTAGGTCGCGCCGCCCGGCCTTGGTGATATGACCGGTGGCGTGCATCTGTCCGCTGTCATGAACGCTGGCTCCCAACCCGGCATAGCCGACCAGGTGTTTGGCATCTTCGAAGCGCTCGATCGGTCCGATGGCAGCCAGGATGGTGAGCGCATTGAGCATGGCAATTCCTGGAAGCTGTGTCAGCAGGGGAACCCGTTCATCCCTGGCTGCCTCCTGGCGCAGAACCTCTTCGATGGCCTTGACCTGCTTTTCGGCAAACTCGAGGGTATCCAGATTCGATCGAAGGACGCTTTTTTCGATGGGAGCGAGCGGCAGGGATTCCCACCAGGATCTCTGCTCGGGCTTGAAGGGTTGGGCAGGTCTTTCCCGGTGAATGCGGATCAGAAGCGAACTGAGCCGATTCTTGGCCTGGGTCGCCATCCGGACCATCTTGGCTCTCTGGGCGATGACTGCCCGGAGCTCGCGAACTTCCACGGGCGGGATCCAGACTCCTGTAAGCAACCCGGCTGCATGCAGCTGCGCGAGAGCCAGGGCTGCCTTATTGTCCGTCTTGACCTTCACGCCTGTGACCAAACGGACGTTGGGCGGATGGACGGCGATAACCGAGCCAACTTGAGGCACAAGAGTGTCGTAGAATAGGTATGTATTTGTGGTCATCTCCATCACGATGGCATCGCTGGGTTGGAGATGTCTGGCGCTCCAGGTTTCATGCTGGTCATTGGGGATTTTGTGGGGACCGAAGACAGTTTGTTTTTTGGCATCGACACCCACGGCCACAAAATAGGCTTTGTGGATATCCAGCCCGATCCATCGTTGAATGTTGGGCGGTTCTGGCATAAAGAACTCCTTTGTGAGCGAAACCTTTGAGTGTGTTCTTTTCTGGGGCGGCGCTTCACACACACAATCGAGTTCTCCCTTGCGGGACATCTCAAGTTAGCAGATCCGACCGGGGCAACTAAACATGTAACCGGGCTGAAGAAAAAATCCCATAAGCTATTCCAGTTGCGCCCCAACGCCGTACGCCCAGGGCAGCGTTCCCGTTCGACTGACTGATTGGGAGTCTACACCAGAATGCACTCAAAGGTTATTTCATGCTGACTTGAAAATAAAAAACTGCGATTTACGTGATCGAATTTATGGGCTGCTGCTGAAGCATAACTTGATATCCCAACTTTTCAAGTCGTTGGATCAGGCGTTTTGCAGTTGCCTCCGGGCGGCGGACAGGTAGGTGTTCTTGGCATGTACCGCTGCATGAGCGACCTGGTTCAGGATAATGCCCAAAGGTTTGTTGCCTTTCCGTGTTTTGCCGGAGTACCGTTTCCCGGCGCTTTCATTGTTGCCAGGCGCGACACCTGCCCATGCCGCCAAATGATCAGCTGTCTCAAAACGACTCATGTCTGTTCCAATTTCAGAAATGATGACCTCTGCAGCCTGGCGGCTTACTCCTGGTATAGTATCCAAATGTTGTACCGCCTCTTCGAAAGGGCGACAGTAAACTTCAATTTGTTCATCGAAACGAGCAATAGTTTCATCCAAACTGTCGATCTGGCACAACAGCTCAGACAGAACGAATTGATGGTATGGCTTGACCCGGCCTTCCAGCGCTTTAGCCAATTGTTCACGCTTTTGGCGCAGCCGTCCTTTAGCCAACTCGGCCGCTGCCTCTGGATTGATATTGCCCTGGACAATGGCTTCCAACATGGCCCGGCCAGAAATGCCCATCACATCCGAAGCAACACTTGCCAGCTTGATATTGGCACTCTCCAAAACCTTCTGCACTCGATTGACCAGGTTTACCCGCTCTCGGATAAAGGTACTTCGATACCGGGTCAACTCACGCAGTTCACGCTGGGTCACTGGAGGAATGAAACTAGCCTTCAGCAAACCGAACTGCATCAATTCGGAAATCCACTCCGCATCCGATTGATCCGTCTTCCGCCCAGGCACCTTGCTGATATGTTGGGCATTGACCACCAACACTTCAAAGTTGTTCTCCAAGATGTTGAAGACCGGTTTCCAGTATTCTCCGGTGCTTTCCATGGCAACATGGATTATCCCATGCGACATCAACCAGTCGGACAATCCCAGAAGGTCGGCTGTCATCGTCTCAAAATTACGCTTCTCTTGTGTGATCCGCCCATCCGGTTCAAGCACCGACGTCGCTGCAACTACCAACTTCTTATGAACATCCAAACCAGCCACTTTCTTGTAAACGATCCTCATAATCACCTCGCAAGAAAAAAATTGCGGCTGGCGTGGATACCTGAAAAGTCAGAAGCTGACTTACGTGCTTCCCATCAATGGGAGCGACAATTAAGGGTGCCTGCAGATATCCCGGTCTGTCTAACATACAGGCTCATGGCACCAAGTATAAAAACGACCTCTATGCCAGCCACTATCGCCCGTTATAGCATATTTTCATCCTTTAGGGCGCCCTGCGGGGCATGAGGTCTAACATGAAGGCATGAGGTCTAACATGAAAATCGATATTTCTATGTCCTTTCTAAGAAAAATCCGGGCACGGATACCCATTCCATATAGGTTGACCATCTGTGCCCGGTGATTGAGAAACCGATATTCGATTTTCAGGATTAGGGATTGGCTATTGTAGAGCCTGGACTGGAAACAACCTAATCGTGGTCTGGGTCATATCCATCTTTGAAATCGAAGAGGGGGAGTTTCTTGAAAGCAGAAGGATCAATTTCCAACCATTTCCACTTGGCTGCATAGGCAACTTGAAGCGCTGCCAATTCATTCTGCCAGTAACATTTCTTCCCCCCACTTTGGCACTCCCATCCAATCCCACGGTTCTTGGATGACAACTTGGGCTGATAATAGGCACGCGAACCGCAAATGGGACAGGCATGCGGGACAGTCAGGAAATAACCTGGGCGTGGCATCCTGGCAGGTTCCCCTCCATCTCTCAGGTACATCCTGACTGCGATCACCGCTGCACAATCTGCTTCCAGGGCACAGGTGCAATAGAAATCATGCGAGACGATGTGGTATTGCGGCCTGACTCCGGGACCGAAATCCACCCGATAGTAATAATCGTGGAAGGGCTTTACAATGGCCTGCCGGATGACACTTGCCAACACCTTCTTCACTTCATCATTGACCCGTGCCTCGGAATTAGAAAGCCGATGATCGAGGCAGACATCTATGCCATTCGAGCCCCATTCGTGCATGATGAGTTGATCCTGAATGTCACCCTTATAGAAAGGTTTCATATTCATGGTTCTCCTCCATCATTGCAATCACATAGTCCCGAAAGCCAGCATTATTCGTCCCGGCGTATTGATCAAGGAATCGCCTGGCTCGGGCTTCCAGAAAATCCGCTTCATGTTCCAGAAAAGCGACTTGTTTGAAGAGGCGGGCAGCAACAGCTGGACGAGTTTCCGTCTCAGCAGCTTCTTTGAAACGAGCAGCCTTCTCACGTACATAGCGGGCATTGTTTACATCTAGTGAGATCGAACGTGTAATTGTGCTCATGGTGACACTTCCTTTCATAGAAACGAAACAGGCCAACCCATGAGGAAGGTTGACCTGTCTTGATAGATTCGCCCATTATTGGGCTTGTTCTTCGGCTGCGATGGCATAGAGCATTTGGGTGAATTGGTGCACATCCACCCATGTGAGTAGCGTGCCCTTGCCCTCACATGCCTCGCATTTCTTGAGCAGCGGATGGATCCGACCTGCCAGTACGAAAGTCTGGCCAGTTGCCAGGACACCTTCACCTTGACAGGCATTGCAAGTGGACTTGATCGGAATTTGGTTCATGGAATTACCTCCTTAAAACAAAAAATCCCACCTCAAAAAACGAAGTGGGTTGATATGATATGTGCCTTCTTCACACATACAATTCTATACATGCAGTTAAAGGCACACTGCCTTCTGGATGATGACCAAGGGGATACCCCGGCAGAGCACTCCAGAACGGCTATTCAGTTTTGACACCCCCCATGTTCACTTTTGACCCTCTCATTCCCCATTTAATACCTCATGACACCCCCGCAGGGATTTTTAGGGAATTATTTCAAGGAAGAAGCAGCCAGATTGTGATCATCATACCAAGAACATAAATCCATGTCATGCATTGAGTAAGCTTTCAGTAAGCCTAGGGAAATAAAAATCGGATTGAAAATCAATCCGATTCGTTTGAGCTGAGATATAAGCTTGGAGAGCCTGATAAAGTTCGTGAATCACTTTAATTGAAGAACACCATTGTTTTAGTCCCCCATTCTTCAGAGTAGGGAGGAACTACTGGAATATATTTGGTAAGTTTCCGGGCTTGCTGTGGTCAGGATAGCGGCAGAACAGAAATTACTATACCCCAATCTCCCGTACAGCAGAACTCCGCTTCACATGTCTATTATATATATACGCTCTGTGCGGGAAAGAGAGACCAGGCGATGCTACGGGTAGCAAATCATAAACAAGATGCACGTCAGGGTATGAATGCTTAATTTTGCCTAATGCCACCGAATTACTCTGCACAATGCCAACTACAATCCACTACCAGTTCAAAAGATGCTGCGTATGACTCACATTTACCAAAGGGTTTATCACTCTTTCCAATCGGGCGTAGAATTCTCCGCCAATGCTTTTAGGCGAGGCGCCTTTGGCATTGAGCGCACAAGTTATGCCTATCTCGTAAGCATCATCAACTTTCTATAGTCTTCCAGTGAATCATTCTCGCTGTTTTGTTACAGAAATTACAGAAAACATAGAGATTTATCCTTGGTTTTTTGGCCAAATAAATTTTACGCGCTCCAAGGCAATGTTATTAACCCACGATTTCCACCACTTCCTTACATATTTGAGTAACATCTCATAAGTTTTTCTGCGTACAATACTTCTTTCTTTAGGTTGCAGCAAAATGAGAAATAAAAAAAATTATGCCTATACAGTATAGAAAAGATGCGCTGATTATATTTTTCCTGCTTTCATTTACCTTTGGTTATTTTTATCAGATAGGTGGTTGGAATGGAAATTCCCGGTTTGATCTGATATTTGCCATTGTTCGAGAGGGGCGTTTAACCATTGATACCTTTCAACACCAGCAGGGTACGAATACTGGTGACAAAGCTTTTTTCAACGGTCATTATTATTCAGATAAAGCTCCTGGTCCAGCGTTGGTAGGCGCTATCATTTACTTTCCTTTGTATTGGACAAGGCTAATTTTCCACCATTTGGGTCAGACCAGTGCGGAACAGATATTGACTTTCTTGGTTCTTGGAGTTCCTTCGGCCCTCGCAGGAAGTCTCATTTACATTCTGTGCTTATATTTATCAGGAAGTCGTTTCCAGGCCTATTTGGTTACCTTGATAACCACTTTAGGGACTATGTATTTCCCTTACACTGTTACGTTCTTCAGTCATCAATTTTCTTCATCCCTGCTCTTCGGCGCTTTCTTTTTAATTTTCTTTCTAAAAGAGAGGCCGGAGATGTGGAAAAACTGGTACTCATTGCTTATAGGTTTTCTCCTGGGTTGGGCATTTATCAGCGAGTTCCCAACTGCAATAATTATTTTCGCTTTAGTATGCTATTACATTTATGCAATTTGGAGAAATCCTAATTTCCGCCATTTCCGATCAATAATCCTGCCAATTTTAGGTGGGGCTATTCCGATAATAATCCTACTGGTATATAACAAGCTGTGTTTTGGCAATTTCCTATCTCTTGGATATGCACACGAAAGTGACCCAAGTTTTAATTCGTCCATGGCACAAGGATTAATGGGTATCAGTTGGCCCAGCTTGCTTGTGCTTTATTATTGGACATTCCACCCAGCCATGGGATTATTTTGGCAGTCGCCGGCATTGCTTTTTTTCATTATTGGAGCAGTTTTTATGTTCTTGAAACGTCGATATCGAGTTGAAGCATTCTTGGCATTATGGATTATCGGTTCGTATATGATCATCATGTCGGGTTATTATTTGTGGTGGGGTGGATCCGCTTTAGGCGCACGCTATATCATCCCGATGCTACCTTATTTTTGTATTCTTTTAATTTTTGTTCCCAAACACCTCACCTGGCCATTATTGGTCCTTGGCCTGGCCTCATTTGGGCAGATGCTTGTCGCCGCGGCTAGCATTGTCCAAGTTCCGAACGGTACATGGGCAGTAAATATCAACAAGCTGGGCTTTTTCGAATACACGAATATTTATAGCTATTGTTTGAAGCAGCTCCTGAAAGGCAATTTTGCTCAGAACCTGGGTAATCAACTTCTAGGCTTGAGGTCTTGGAACAGCCTTATCCCCTTGATGGTTGTTATTGCAGGGGTCACCTTCTTTTATTTGAATGGAATGAAGATATTTCATCCTCAAAACCGTCCTTCCTTAAGATAATATCCTATTTTTCAGGCAAAGTCGCAGTTTAAGGGATTGTTCATATTGCACAGTCTTGAAAGGTTGTAATTCATCGAAGGCAGCACGAAATCTGTCCTTTATGGCTTGCGTACATAATTACTCGGCCATTCACCGACTTACTTGGGAAAGCAAAGGAAGCAGGTGGCCTGCACCATGCGCGTGGCAGTGGAAGGTTTGGAGATTGCTGAACTTGCCCATTGGCTTCGGGCTAAAACCATAAAAAGCAAGTAGTAGCTAATGGAACATGGACTCTAGGAAGTTTTGTTATGGATTTCTGACCTCACTTTTGATCCCTGAGAAGCGTTCCCTCTCTACCCCAGTAGCTGGATTACTTGTAAATCTTGATTCACCGTCAGGGAAGCCATTGTTGTGCTGAATTACCGTGTAATGGCAATAGATGGTCTTATCGTGTTTCTGAAATCCAATCTTCCAGCAAAAGGCCCGAAACCCGACCGAACTCCTTGGTGTTGTTTGTGACTAGGATTGTGTTGAGACTCAGCGCATGAGCGGCAATCAGCATATCCATTGACCCGATGACTTTTCCCTCGCCCTCCAGCCCAGCCCGAATCTGCCCATAGGCAGTGGCAGCAGACTCGTCAAAGTTAACCAGCTCAAGCGGCAATAGGAATTGTTCTAGGGCGGCCAGATTCTGGTCTGTTTGGGAGCTTTTGGCAGCGCCGTAAATCAGCTCCGCCAGGGTAATGGAGGAAAGACCCACCTCGCCGGGTTCGAGTGTAGTCAGGCGCTGTAAGAGGCCAGCGGGCCTCTGCCGGATGAGTGCAATGCAGATGTTGGTATCCAGGAGGTATTTCATGCAAAGGCCTTCCCGCGTTTCTGGGTGGGCGGCTGCTTGCGGTTGCTTAGAAAATCGTCAGAGAACAGCGACAGGCTGTCCACCAGCGACTGCCATGGAGTGTTGTATGGCAGTAGGACGACCGCGTTGCCCACACGCTTCACATAGACCCGTTCTCCATTCAAGCGGAACTCCTTGGGCAGGCGCACCGCCTGACTTTTTCCGTTCTGGAACAATTTAGCTGTTTCCATAGGACTCCTTATTGGTATATATTAATAGTATATACTCCATGTCCCATTTGGTCAAGAGGCGCCTGGGGCAGGAGAGACGCTGAGGCCAGCAACTTCCTGGCGTCGGATAATAGGTAGCGGAGGTATCGAATTCAATCATTCACTACCGCAAACCCGTAAGTTAACTTATAAAAATCCCCAATTCATAAATCTTTTTCTGGACGTCTATAGTGCGTGCCCGCTGTTTCCGTCTGTATCACCGAAAGATAGCGGTATAATTCGCGTGGAGCAAAAATGCCTGCAAGTTTTGAATGGGGTCCCCTAAAGGCAAAAAACAACCTGTTCAAGCACCAGGTTGCATTTGAAGAAGCCAGTTCCATTTTTGATGATCCGCAGTTCATCACCTTTCTCGATGATGAACATTCAACAAATGAAGAAAGATATATATCGATTGGAATATCAAATGAGAATCGTGTCTTAATGGTTGGCGCATACTGAGCGCAAGGATAAAGTTCAGATTATAAGTGCCAGCAAGGCAACAGATAATGAAGAAAAATTCTATCAAGAAGCCGGATGATTACGAATTGAAGGAAGAATACGATCTCTCAAAGATGACCATTCTTCCAAAAGGTCGTTTTGACCCTTCGCACAGGATTGGTAACAATGTCATCGTTTTAGAGCCTGATGTGGCAAAAGCCTTCCCAAATGATGAAGCGGTAAATGAGGCCTTGCGTCTAATCCTGAAAGCCAGCCAACGCTCTCACTATTCGCAGGCATCCAGATTGTAGGTTTCGCACAGGTTGGCTGCTCGCGCACGAGCTGAAAGCTTAGCTCAGCTCAACATTTAGCACTGCTGCTCATGGAACATTCCCTTTTTGTTAAAGAGAGTGAGAAACTCCGACTTAAACCAAGTGAGGCTAAACAAGACGTTTATACATTGTTGGTATAAACAAACTCATGACGACCCCTGTCTGTGCACAGGTTTTTTTTGTCCTCTTATTCTCTCATAAAATAAACCCATAAGTTAGCTTAAAATCTTGATTTTCATGTGGGCACTTGCTCGTAGCACTACAATATTAGCATCTCACTTGCCCCAAAAAACACCCCCAACGTTAAAATGCTCGGGTTGGCCTATATTCCCAAAGCACAACAGCCTTGGTGGAATCAGAACTCAAAGACATCTTTTTCAAGTTGACCTAGCACATTGTAAGGGGCCGTATTATTTGGCAGAGTAAGGCTAAAATAAATTGTAGCACGAGGAAGGAAAAATGGGCTCCTCTCGCGGAGCCCGTTTTTGCTGGTTAGAAAAGGCTGTTAGCTCTGGTAGAATTATCTCGGGTTGGGAAAGTGTCTCTTAACAAAAGCCAGCTTTTGCATCAAATGTTCTGATGGCAGAAAATCATAAATGCGACCTCTTACAAATAGGCTTTTAGATATTCCGTAAAGTTGGAGTGAAACGACTCGACCCAAGCCTGCACAAAAACTGCCGATTCGAATAAAGGCACCAAGTCAGCCGCCAAATCCCTCCCCT
>JBEKEB010000197.1:0-6561 GCA_050014055.1 Anaerolineales bacterium
GGAATGGGTGACAATATGTGCGCCCCACTCGAACGGGCGGAACAGGTAAGGGGTGGCGAAGGTGTTATCAATCACCAGCGGGATCTGGTGGTTTTTGGCAATTTCGGCAACTTCCTCGAAGGGAAAGACGGCGATGTCCGGGTTGCCGAGTGTCTCTCCGTAGATTATTTTGGTATTAGGGCGGATGGCCTGCTCGAAGTCAGCCGGGACGGACGGATCAACGAAGGTTACGTCTATGCCGATACGCGGAAAGGTGTAATTAAATTGGTTGTATGTGCCGCCGTACAAGCGGCTGCTGCTGACGATGTGGTCCCCGGCGACGCACAGGCTGAGGACGGTGAGGGCCTGAGCGGCATGCCCGGAACTGACTTCCAGGGCACCCAGACCACCTTCCAGGTCAGCCAGGCGCTTTTCAAGCACATCCGTGGTTGGGTTCATGATGCGGGTATAGATGTTGCCCAGCTCTTTCAGGGCGAACAGGTTGGCAGCGTGTTCGGTGCTTTTGAACTGGTAGCTGGTGGTCTGGTAGATGGGGACGGCGACCGCACCGGTGGTGGGATCGGCTACCTGACCGGCGTGCAACTGACGGGTGGAAAAGCCATACTTGCGAGGGTTGAGGGTCATGATCATTGCTCCTTTGGCGATAGAACTTGTGCAAAACAAAAGAATTATCCACTAATCCACACTAATCTTCGCTAATTTCTTAATCAGATCAGGTAAATTCGCGAAGATTAGTGGATAGAAGTTTCTTTAAACAAAAAACCCTTTCTGGATATGAAAGGGCTAGGGTTAACAAAACACTGCCTCTCATCTTACAGATAAAACTGCCGGAATTGGCACCTTGACTTTCGTCAGGTTGCCGAGGCTTCACAGGGCCGGTCCCTCCGCCTCTCTGGATAAGAGTATTGCACTATTTGGTTTTTAATTTTCAAGTTTATATCACGGCTGTCTGGAAAAGTCAAGCGTAGGAAAGGGATTAGGTAATCGGGGATTAGTGAAAAAGGAGAAGGAAGAAGGGTTGGGTAGAACGAAAATCGCAAGAAGGAGGGCCTAGTAAAACGTAAACCGAAAATCGTAAGAAGAAAAAGAGGAGAGGGAGGAGGAAAATAAGAAATAAGAAACAAACAACCAGGCTGTCTGATGCTGGCGAAAAGCCGAGGTCTTAAGAAATCTTTTCCTCTGCCAGGCGCAACAGGTACTCGGCATAGCCATTTTTGTTGTAGGATTGCGCCAGCTCGATCAACATCTCTCTCGAGATGAAGCCCTTGCGATAAGCAATCTCCTCCGGGGAGGAAATCATGATGCCCTGGCGCTCCTGGACTGCCTGGATAAAATTGGCTGCCTGGAGGAGCGATTCGTGCGTGCCGGCGTCCAGCCAGGCAATTCCACGTCCCATCGGCAGTACCTGTAAATGTCCCATTTCAAGGTACAGCCTGCCCAGGTCGGTAATCTCGAGCTCGAGGCGTGCCGAAGGTTTTAACGTTCTGGCGAAGGAAGCGACGCGAGAGTCAAAGAAATACAACCCGGGAATGGCAAAATTCGAGCGCGGGCTGGCCGGCTTTTCTTCCAGGCTGATGGCGCGCCAGGAATCATCAAATTCAACCACGCCATAACGCTGCGGGTCGCGCACCCGGTAGGCAAATATGATCCCGCCTTCCTGCAACCTGGCTGCCTGGATCAATTGATTCGAAATCCCCTGCCCGAAGAAGATATTATCCCCGAGGATCAGGCAGGCAGGACCGGAATCCAGGAATTCTTCCGCGATGATAAAAGCCTCCGGCAGGCCACGCGGCTCGGCTTGTTCGGCGTAGCTGAATTGCAGGCCCCACTGGAGGCCGCTGCCCAGCAAATGCCTGAACAAGGGCAAATCCTGGGGTGTGCTGATGAGCATGATCTCGCGAATGCCGGCCAGCATGAGCATGGAAAGCGGATAATAGACCATGGGCTTGTCATAGACCGGCAGCAACTGCTTGCTGACTGCCAGGGTGATCGGATGCAGGCGCGTGCCCTTGCCGCCTGCCAGGATTATTCCCTTCATTTCTGGCCCTCCAGCCGTTCGGTATAGTTTTGTTCCAGCCAGGCCTGGTAATCCTTCTGGCGGCGGATGGTCTCCACCCAGCCGGGATGCTCCAGGTACCAGCGAACCGTTTTCAAGAGACCGGCACGCAGGTCATGGGCTGGCTGCCAGCCCAGCTCCTGATTAATCTTTGCGGTGTTCATGGCGTATCGCCGGTCATGACCCGGCCGGTCGGCTACATATTGCTTCAATTTGGAATGCGGGTTGAAAGGCGAGGCGGGCTGCAACTCATCCAGAATATCGCACAGGGCATCGACGACCTCCAGGTTGGTGAGCTGGCAGTTGCCGCCGACGTTATAACTTTCCCCTACCCGCCCGTGGCGCAGAACCAACCCGATTGCTTCGCAGTGATCCTCGACATACACCCAGTCACGGATTTGCTGCCCGTCGCCATAAATGGGCAGGGGTTTTCCGTCGAGGGCATTCACGATCATCAACGGCACGAGTTTTTCAGGGAACTGGTAAGGTCCATAATTATTCGAGCAGTTCGTCAATGTATAGGGCAGGCCATAGGTGTGCCCATAGGCCCGCACCAGATGGTCAGCGGCGGCTTTGGAGGCGGCATAGGGGGAATTGGGAGCATACCTGGCGGCTTCGTCCCAAGGCGGTTCGTCCGCAGCCAGTGAACCGAAGACCTCATCGGTGGAGATATGATGAAAACGGATGACCTCTTTATTAATGGACGTATCCTTCAACCAAACCTGGCGGGCGGCGTCCAAGAGGGTGAAGGTACCGACAATATTAGCCTGGACAAATTGCCCTGGAACCAGGATGGAACGGTCCACGTGCGTTTCGGCGGCAAAATGAACAATGGTATCAATGGCATGTTCGCGCAACAGCCGCCTGACCAGGTCAGCATCGCAAATGTCGCCCTTTACGAAGGTGTAATGATCCGGGTTGGGGAGTTCTTGCAGGTTTTCCAGGCTGCCTGAGTAGGTGAGGGTGTCGAGGTTGGTTACGCGTAGCTGTGAATCCGAACGCAGCAGGTAGCGCACAAAATTGGATCCGATAAAACCAGTCCCGCCGGTAACAAGCACATTTTGCATCGTTTCCCTCCCATCAAATCGTTCCATTCCAAAAATACCGGACCGAGTGAATCTCAGCCAGTGCCTGTCTGTGCACCTGGAAGGCAGGGGAGATTATCTGGGCGGAATCAATTACGGGGGTGACCGGCATACTTTTACCCAAGGTTAAAGGTTTCCAAAAGATTTTACCACGTTCAGATAGAAGACCCTGACAGCATTCTTAAAGTCCGCCAAGAAGATAATTTAAACATAAAGGCCACGAAGTAAACGAAGTGTTTCAGGTTTCTCTCCTGAACTTGCAGGAGGTGAGGAATTATATTGTTACAAAACGAAAGAGGTTGGTCCTAAAGGAGGGATGGCCCCTTTCGTCTAAGTAATTAGGATGGTGAGGAATCATACCCACCAGGGTAAACCTGTGGGATGGCTTGCCACCTAAGTTCTCGGTTTTTTAAAACCGGCCTACTTTATTCCTTTCTTTTCTTGTTTCTGCTGGTACATCAGGTCATCTGCCTGGGCGATCAATTCACTCAAAGTGCAGGGAGCCTCAGGATCGTAGTTAGCAATGCCCAGGCTGAGGGACAGTTGATAGGGCCAGTCGCCTTGCCGGTTGCCCCTTTCCAGAAAGGACTGGATGCGGTTTGTCAGAACATCGGCGTTTTCCATCGAGGCATCTACAGCCAGGACTACAAACTCATCCCCGCCGATGCGGGCCAGTATATCCGCCTCGCGAAAGGTTTCTTTCAAGATGGCGGATACCTCCTTCAAAGCCAGGTCGCCCTGGACATGCCCATGGGTGTCATTGATTACCTTTAGATCGTCCACATCGCCGAAGAATAGCAACATGCTTCTCTTTTGCCGGCGCGCGAGTTTCATCTCCTGTTCAGCCAGAAGGGTGAAGCCCCGCCGGTTGTACAACCCGGTCAGCTCATCGGTCAGTGATAGAATGCGTATATCCTCCTCCATGCGCTTGCGCTCGGTTATATTGTGCGCCACCATGATGGCGGTGGTTTCCGAAAGCCGCGAGGCGCTGGCAGCGAAATATGTTTCCTTACCATCGATCTGCAAGGCATATTCACCATTGACCACTTGGTCGTTTCGTATGGAAAGGCGGATCATGGTGAGGATGGCGTCGGCCGGCTCTTTCGGGAGGATTTCATGCAATGTCTTGCCCAGCATTTCATCCGGTGAGTGGGTGAAATTTGAAGGATTGGTGGGGGCGATCTCGAGATAGCGCCCGTCGGTATCATAGATGATGACCACATCTGCCATACCGGCGAACAGGGCGTGTAGTTTGGCCTCGGACCGCAGCAACGCCTCCTCCGCCTTTCTGCCGCGTTCAATTTCTGCGCTCAAGTTATTTGCAATGAAGGAAATCATGAGGATAACGATCAATAAGGCTATTACCGCCGCAACCGCCACCTTTATGGCCGGATGGATGACCCAGGGATCAGCATCCGAACTGAGAAGGCCTTGGATCAGGACAATAAAAAGCGAGGCTGGTATAAATGTCCGCATCAAGCGCGTCTTTAGAGAAGGACCAACGAAAAACCTAGCCGGCCAGCCGGATGTTCCCGCAGTCATCAACAAGCCCAGGCTGAGGAACCAGAAAGAGAGAGCGCTGGTGAGAGCCACTGGGATGAGCGTGCCCCCATAAAAAGGTGGCGCTCCGTATAAATAACCGAGGCATATTAGGCTACTGAAGATAAACAAGGTCATGGATAGGACGGGGGAAACACTTTTTGTGTGCGTGCCCGGTTTGCTCCCGGTCATCAAAAGAAAAGCCGGAATCGCCAGGAAGAAACCCAGGGCAGACAAAGGGGACATGCGGGCGGAAGAAAATTTACCGAACATGGGCGGAGCCGGGTAAAGTATTTTTTCAAGATCGGGTCCGAGTCCGGTAAAGTACCTGAGCGCCAGGATGATAACGATAATCAACATCCCCACCTGGGTGGCTTGTACCAATGTACTCATCCCACGCCTGGACGGGAATATCCTTTGGATCAGCCAGGCGCCACATAATCCCAGGAATATTATTGCTGTCGCGGGTGGCATGGGAATGAATTTAGGGTTGAGAGACGCAAGGATCGGCCGGTTGAACAGCCAGCCGGCCCCAGCCAGCAGGCTGATGGCGCATACTATCGCCATGCATATGGCCGCGCTGCGTTCAAACGTCCCCTGGGTTCCGGTTTCTTTGCTCATAATCTCATCCTGCCTGTATGTTTGATGGGTATCAAGTTTCACAGTGCAATGGATCTATTTTCCCCATTCTCCAGAAAGAATGTTTTTACTACCTGCGGATCGAAATGTGTCCCAGCTCCGCCTTGGATGTGCTGGCGCGCTTTTTCTTTAGACCAGGCCTTGCGATAGGGACGGTCGGAGATCAAGGCATCCCACACATCCACCACGGCAAAGATGCGTGCAGCCAGCGGGATTTGCTCGCCTTTCAAGCCGCGTGGGTAACCTGTGCCGTCCCACTTCTCATGATGGCAGTACGGTATGCCCAGCGCTGCCTTCAGGAAATGGATGGGCGACAGCATCTCGTAAGCAAAGGTGGGGTGTTTTTTCATGACCAGCCATTCTTCCGCTGTCAAAGGGCCGGGCTTGAGTAAAATCCCATCCGGGACACCCATTTTGCCGATGTCATGCAACAGCGCGCCCCAGCGCACTTGCACCAGGTCCGCCTCGCTTATATCGAAGGCGTGCGCAAGTTTCAGCGTCATTTCGGTTACCCGCTGTGTGTGGCCTTCGGTTTCTTTGTCGCGTAAGTCGAGAGCGTGCGACCAGCCTACTATGGTCTCATCATAGGCCTGGGAGAGTTCGCTGTTCGAGCGTTGCACATTGTCGAACTGTATGACACTGTCAATAGCAATCGCCGCTTGTCCGGCCAATGTGCCGAGAAAATCGAGCCATTCTTTGCCCGGTTCAAGCCGGGCACGCTGGAAGATCTCCAGCACTCCCATGATCTGCCCTTTGGAAATCAGCGGTACTCCATAGTAGCTGACGAATTGCTCGTCAGCCAAATGCTTATCAAGACGAGGGTTATCATGTTGCCTGGCAAGATCCGGGATATGGACGATCTCGCGCTTCAATGCGGCTTGCCCGGCATACCCTTCCCCTAATCGCAGTCGCGCATGCTCGAAGGATTTGGTGCGAAAGCCATGCCCGGCGGAGAATTCCAGTGTAAGCGAGTCGGGGTTGAACAGTAGTACGTCGGTAGCATCAACCCCCAATTGGCTTGTGACATGTTTGAGGAGCAGTCCCAGGCTGATGTGAAGGTCGAAAGTGGAAGTGATGGCGCGGTCAATATTGCTCAGCGCCGTGAGTTGCTGCAAGCGACGCTCGGTTTGTTCGCTAAGAAGCAAGCGGTGGAAGGCGGAGGCTGCCTGGTCACCGATGCTGCGGGCCAGATGAATCTTCTCGGGTGTGAACGGCTCGCGCCTTTCCTCGCGCGCTTCTCCC
>JBEKEB010000198.1:0-6194 GCA_050014055.1 Anaerolineales bacterium
GGAAGTGGAAGGAGACCCGACCGGTCGCTCTTTCGAGAAGGTTGTTGAGATATACCGCTCGTCTTTCCGCCATTTGGATGTAGTTCTTTTTACGTATAACCTGGCAAATCATGAAAGCTTTCACGACCTGGCGTCCTGGGTGGACAGTGTTGGGAGGTTTATGAATGATGCCACCCATTTCATCCTGCTGGGAACCCACCTCGATCAAATAAACGAGTTGGAGGTATCCAAGGACGAGATCAAGGAAGGGCTGGAGTATCTACGCAAGGAAATCCTGGGCTTACGCCCAACCTGGGCGGGCCGATGCACACATCTGGAAGTCTCCTGTATTACCGGTGAAAATATCGATGTACTGCTCAAGTACCTGGCTGCCAGCATCGTAACTTCGCAGCCAGGGTAGTGGCAGGTTTTTTCTATACTTCCTATCAAGTGCAGCCTTAGAAAAAAGAACGAGCCAGTTTGAACAATATGGCGAATGCAAGGCGGGTTATTGAAAAGACAACCAAGATTGGCCGACCAGCCATTCCTCACAGATCGTATTGACACCGGTGGAAACCGCTTCCGGCTGCCCGGAGGCAGCTTCCGAGTTTCCAGCCAGGTTGATTCATTTCCAGGTGATGGTTGCAGCAGGGTATTAACGACTTAATTCGTTACCATCCAATTTCTCACCATGATCCCCCAGGTGGGGGATTTTTTGTTTTCCAAACCCATAATTTTCGGATAGGACTTATGTCTCCCAAATTTACAGTGGACATCCGTGTATAATTTACCAAAGGAGATAAACAATGGTTACTATCAAGTTTTCTGAAAACCCTACGCAGGTAATGTCATTCGATGGGGCGGTCGTGGAACTTTTTCATGACATTTCCAGCCGGCGTATCCACGTCAGTTTGCTCGAGAACATGCAATTCAGGACCGATGAGAAGGGCCGGCATATTTTGGAATTCGATGCCGTCGCGGGTGGTGGCTCGGATGAATTTGAAGTCGATGCAAACGCTTTTCCCAAAGTTGCCCTCTTGATTGCCCAGGTGGAAAAAGCCAAAGAGGCGTTCCAGTTTGATTAGCAGTTCCCCATTTTTCGGATGGAACCCGTATAAGAATTGGAGGCAAAAATGGATGACCAGAAATTAAAAGATATTTTCAAGTTCGACGAAAGCGATCTGGAGGCCAACCGCAACGGCAATTTATCGGAAAAACAAAAAAATGGCATCGTAAAGCGCAGAAAAGATTGGAAAAGAACCGGATTAAATTACAGTTCCGCTGTTATTGTCATCGGCCTGGGGATAATTGTCATTGACGCAGTGGTTTCGTACCTGCACGGAACTTTCCCGCATCTCGATGTGGGCGCGGTTATTACAGGGGCTGTGTTCGCCATACTGGGCGCCCTGTGGCTTTATCTTACCCTGACCGGGGAGAGTGGAAAAACCGATCTTTCCAAAGATATGGTCAAAAAAGCCGAAGGGCCTGCCAACATTATCAAGGCAGAGCGGACAAGAAGCAGCGGTGGCAGTGGAGGCAGCATCGAACATTATTTTGCCTATGAGCTGCACATCGGCGACAAGGAATTCGATGTGGATGGAAGCCTGGCCAACGTGATCATGCAGCAGGACGAGTACGCGATTTATTATGATGATCGGAACGGCAAAATCCTGTCGGCGGAATTCTTATCAAAAGGAAAATAGTGCCTTGGGAGGCAAAAATGGAAGACCAGAAACTGCAAGATTATTTCAAGTTCGATGAAGACGATCTGCAAGCTAATCGCAACGGAAATTTCTCGGAGAAACAGAAGAAAGAACTTTCCTCCGATGAGAGCAGTACCGTCGTGCGAAGACGCAGGGCGGGGGTGATTTTTCTAGCCTTGGGGATATTCTTGTGGTTGATATTGGCAGGTTTTTTTATCTTCAAAGGCACGGGATATTTGGTACAGAATACCGTGCTTCTCATTTGTCCGGGACCAGGCGGATTGGTGTTGCTGCTGGCTTCGATTTTCATCCTCAGATCGACCAGTAGCGTAAAAGAAAACTATCAACTCAAGAAGGTGGAAGGACCAATCAACATCATAAAGGCAGAGCATAATAGAACCGGCGGCAGCAGCCACGCTACCTCCGAACATTATTTTGTCTATGAGCTCCACATCGGAGAAGTTACATTCGATGTGCAACCGGACCTTCCGAATATCATGATGCAGGGGGATGTGTATGCAGCATATTATACGGAACCCAACGATGCCTTCAGCGGCAGAGTCTGGTCGGCGGAATTGGTGTCAAAAGCGAAATAGAGCCACAGGAGGTTGAAATGGAAGACCAAATTGCTGGTTTCAGAATTGTTTTCCACTCCTGATAAAAGGGGTACCAAACAAGATTAATGCATGAGAGCTATATCTATTTAACTGTCGCGGTAATCGAGAACGTCTGCAGCGGCGCCACGTTCGTCTCCCATGGACGGTGATAAACCAGGGTCAGAGCAGCGGGACCGGTTTTGAGCACCCGGAAGGTCAGGGTCAGGCTGCCGCCCGATCCAACCAAGTTGGGATTGGAGGAGGCGAACACAGCCTCTCCGACTTGTTGGAACATGCCCGCATCCAGGTCTTTGGCCTCCCAGGTATAGCCGGTCGAAGGGTTGCCTGCCAGTTGAATAACCAGTTCCTGGCCGGCAAACAGGGTGATCTTCTGGCCGTTATCTGAGGCAGTCAAATTGACCTGTTCGGGGGGACTGACCTGCACGGATCCGCTGCCCGAATATCTGCCGCAACCGACTGTCAGGATGATCACTGCAGCCAGGGCGGACTGGAAAAACAAAGGATGCTTCATAATTTCCTTTCCGATTCTATTGATAACTGACTGACGATGGGGACAGGCGGAAAGTTCCTGGCCACACTGGGTACGGCACTACAATCCCAATTTCAAACGCATTACAAACACAACCGGGCGGACACCCTCATGCGGGGGCAGGCGCTGGTTCTGCCCTATTTGTAAAGCTTCCACAAATCCTGCAAAGTCTTTTCGAGCCGGGTGCCCAACGCCTCACTGCGCCAGGTGGTGACATCGTCGGCGTTGTCAAAGACCATATAGGGCACCTGAAGCCCGGAAGTGGTCAGGTAGTGGGGATCGGGCTGGCTGAACTGCTCCCAATCGATCTGCTTATACAGGCGCTCCAGCTTGGCATCCGGCAGGGAATGTTCCAGGATGCTGTCCGGCTTCCCGGGGTTGAAGCGCTTTCTATTCTTTCGGAGGGATTCCTCCCAGCTGACATCAACGTACAATACGGCGGCTTTCTCGAGGATTTGCCGGGAGAGATGCGCAAAGGCCGAGCGGTAGCCGCCATGTTCGGCGCCACGCGAGAACTCGATGATGGTTGTAAAAGCTTTGGCAGCCGGTAGGAAGTCGCGCAGTTTTTTCTGGTATTCCAATCCGATCCGCTCGATCAACACGTCCCAAAGGTAGTTCTGGAGGAAATACCCGTCCGAATCAGTGTGCAGCCGGGGATGGCCCATTTGCTCCAGCAGCGCATCCTCCTCAAACCAGGCCCACAGCATCGGAAAGTCGTCAATCTCAAAGAAAGAGCCGACATGGAATCGCTGCAACCTGGCTTCAGGCGGCTGCCGTTTAAGGTAATCGATGATCTCGCTCTTCCCGGCGGCCGGCCGGGCGATCAAGAGCAGGACGTCAAACAGTTCATTTTCTTTCATTGCACATTCCCAACCCGGACAAGCCGGAAAAGAAAAAAATTCACCTCGAAGCCCACCAATGGGCACAAAAGAAAACAAAAAGCAGGAATTTCACTTGAAACGATCGTGGACATTCCATCGTTTGGTTGATGGACATCCGGTAATGCATCTTATAATATATGGAGGGGAAGGTCAAGGGATTGTTTTAACATGAGTTAATGAATCGCTTGATTTATGCATTACAATTAATAAAGAGTTCAGGATGAGCACTGCTATGAGAGAAGACGAACAACTGTACCAGGAAATCTTTGACAACGCCGCGGATGGGTTGATCATCGCCGATCTGAAGACCGGCCGCGTGGTGACTGCCAACGCGGCGGCATGCGCGCTGCACGGCTGCACACGCGCTGATTTAATTGGAAGGCTCCCGAAGAAATACATCCACCCTGACAGCCAGCTGGCTTTCAGCAACTTTTTGAAGGCGTTCCGGTCTGGCAGTGCGTTCGACAGCCACGTGCTGCACGTTCGCTGTGATGGCAGCACGTTTCCGGCCGAATGGCACGCGACGGCTTTCACCTACCAGGGCCGGCCCTGCCTGCTGGGTGTGGTGCGGGATGTGAGCCTTCGCATCCGGGCAGAACAGAAACTGCACGAGCGTGTAATAGCCCGTACGCGCGAGCAAACTGCCCTGCTGGAAATCTCGCACAGCCTGGCCTCCACGCTGGAACTGCATCCCGGCTTGATCCTGGAGCAATTGTGCGAAATCATCGAGTATACGCATGCCGGACTCTTCGAATTAAGCGACTCGACCCTGACTGCATTGGCCGTTCGAGGGCCAAAGCAGATGGAACAGGCCGCAGCCTTCCAGGTCCGCCTGGAGGGACCCGAAACCCTAGAGGTCTTGTTCAACGGCCACCGGCCGATCCGCATCGCGGATGTGACCAGCGCCGACCCGCAGGCGAAATTCCTGCGCAGCCTCCTGAACGGGAATGCCGCCGTGCTTTTGAAAGATGTACGGGCCTGGATGTGGGTGCCACTGGCGGTGAAAGGCCGTATGCTCGGCGGCCTGGGGATGGCGCATACCCGGCGGAATTATTTCACAGCCCACCATGCCGCCCTGGCCCTCTCGATGGCCGACCAGGTGGCGATCACGATGGTCAATGCGGAGTTATACGAACATGCCCGGGCGCTGGCCGCCTTGCAGGAACGCCAGAGGCTGGCGCAGAACCTGCACGATGCCGTCAACCAATCACTTTTTTCGGCTGGGTTGATCGCTGAAGTGCTGCCGCGCCTGTGGGAGCGTGACCAGGAGCAGGCACGCCAATCGCTGGAGGATCTTCGCAGACTGACGCGCGGCGCGCTGGCCGAAATGCGGGCGTTGCTGGCCGAACTGCGGCCTTCCGTCCTGACCGACAGCAGCCTGGGCGACCTGCTGCGCCAGCTGGCAAATGCTTTCACCGGGCGGACAAACATCCCGGTCAGCGTGAATATTGCCGGGGAACATGTGTTGCCCGCAGAAATCCAGGTGGCACTCTACCGCATCTGCCAGGAGGCATTCAATAATATCGCCAAACATGCGGGAGCCAGCCGGGTGGAGATCGACCTGCGCTATGAGGCCGAGGCGCCATTGGATATGGATGCGAACGTTTTCAAATCCGGTGCACCGCAGCAGATCATGGTTCGCAAAGTGGAAATGCGCATCTGTGATGATGGCGCCGGTTTCGACACCGGAGAAGCGAGCGCAGCCGGACATTATGGCCTGGGCATGATGCGCGAGCGCGCCGAAGCCGTGCAGGCGCAACTGACGGTTGCCAGCCAGCCGGGTCACGGGACCGAGGTAAGGCTGCGCTGGGAGGAAACCCCGAAAAAGGAGGCAGTATGAAGACACCTTCTTCAAAACGTATCCGCGTGCTGGTCGTGGATGACCATACCATGGTGCGGCGCGGCCTGGCAACCTTCCTGAAGGTCTTCGATGATTTGGAACTGTCAGGGGAGGCTGCCAGCGGACAGGAAGCCATTCAACTGTGCGCCCAACTCCAGCCGGATGTGGTGCTGATGGACATGGTCATGCCGGACATGGATGGAGCCACCGCCACGCGGCTGATCCGCAAGCAGTCACCCTCGGTCCAGGTGCTGGCGCTGACGAGTTTCAAAGAGGAAATCCTGGTGCAAAGCGCACTGCAGGCCGGGGCCATCGGCTACCTGCTCAAGGATGTGTCTGCCGATGAACTGGCCCAAGCCATCCGCGCCGCGCATGCCGGCCGCTCGACGCTTTCGCCCGAGGCGGCCGAAGCGTTGGTACATGCATCCTCCCAACCCCCCGCACCGGGAATCGATCTGACCGGGCGCGAGCTGGAGGTTTTGTCCCTGATGGTCGAGGGACTAAGCAACACACAGATCGCTGCAAGGCTGGCTGTCAGTCCTTCCACGATCAAATCCCACGTCAGCAGCATTCTGGCCAAATTACGGGTTGCCAGCCGCACGGAAGCTGTAACCCTGGCGCTGCGCCACCGGCTGGTTGCCTGAC
>JBEKEB010000199.1:0-6109 GCA_050014055.1 Anaerolineales bacterium
CCCTCTTGCTGGATTGCGCTAAACGAACAGCACTCCCCGCTGGGAAAGCACTTGCTGTAGATCGGGAACTTTTCTCTCGGCAAGTTACCGAGAATCTTTCATCTCATCCGAATATCGAAATCTTCCGCGCAGAAATTTCAGAAATACCTGATGGTTTGACTATTATCGCCTCCGGTCCACTGACATCGGACAGGTTATCCCACTCCATAGCAAATTTGACAGGAGAAAATCAATTATACTTTTTTGACGCAATCGCCCCAATTGTGACCGCTGAATCAATAAATATGAAAGTCGCCTTCCGTGGATCGCGGTATAACGGCACGGAAAACGATGGCAGCGACTATATCAACTGTCCTTTCACAAAGGAAGAATACGATTCGTTTGTAGAAGCACTTTTATCCGGCGAACAGATCGCGTTGCGTTCATTCGAAACGGAAATCGAGCATGGAATCAATGCAGGGACAAAACAATTCTTTGAAGGCTGCCTGCCTGTGGAAATTATTGCACGCCGTGGCCGCCAGGCACTCGCGTTTGGACCGATGCGGCCAACCGGCCTGGTTAACCCAAGCATAGGACGTTGGCCCCATGCAATAGTCCAATTGCGCCAGGATAACCTCGCAGGTAGTTTTTATAATTTGGTTGGCTTTCAAACTAACCTCACTTTTACTGAGCAGAAGCGCATTTTTCGTACGATTCCGGGCTTGGAAATGGCTGATTTCGTAAGGTATGGACAAATGCATAGGAACACCTTCCTTGCTGCACCTATTATGCTGCTCCCCACCTTGCAATTTCGCGGTCGACCAGACTTATTCTTTGCTGGCCAATTGACAGGTGTGGAAGGCTATATGGGTAATATCGCCACCGGTCTTTTGGCCGGGATAAATGCTGCACATCGTTTACATGGAGAGAAAACGATTGCTTTTCCAGAAACGACGATGATTGGAGCACTCGGGCACTATATTACTCATGTTGCCATGAGGGATTTTCAGCCGATGAAGGCCAATTTCGGCATCCTGCCCCCACTCTTGTCAACCAAACGCATGGATAAACGCGAACGTGCCAAATTATTTATGGAACGCGCACGGAACGATATGGAAGCATTCTTATCCGAGGGCAGAATTACATGATGGTTATACGCAATAACCGGATATCTATTTTAGTCGTTCTCGGCGTTCTTTTTATCACTTTGGCCGTTTGGGAAGTTTTGCCCCTCTTCTACCAACCAGTGCTTTTTAGCGGACAGCGCGCCTATCAAGACGTACTCGCTCAAGTCGCCTTTGGCCCGCGGGTTCCAGATTCATTCGCTCACGCCGAGACAATCACATATATCCAAAATGAACTTCGTAAAGCAGGATGGCAGGCGCAGTTACAGGATACCAACTGGCAGGGATTCGGCATTCAAAATATTATCGCTTCGCGCTCGAATCAGACACCACAAATCATCCTGGGGGCTCACTATGACAGCCGCATGCTCGCCGACCAGGATCCGGGCCCAGGGCGCAACGCGCCGGTGCCAGGCGCAAACGATGGAGCCTCTGGAGTGGCTGTGTTACTGGAACTGGCACGCACCCTGCCAAAGACCAGCTTACCAACCTGGCTGGTCTTTTTTGATGCCGAAGATGATGGTGGGATTGCCGGACGAGATTGGATCATGGGCTCCCAGGCCTTCGTTGCAGCTTTGACTTTTCACCCAAGGGCTGCAATTATAGTGGATATGGTCGGTGACGCCAATCTTGATATTTACATGGAACAGAATTCAAATGCAGCCCTGATGTCCGAAATATGGGGGCAGGCAGCCCAGTTGGGATTTGGTCAGGAGTTTATCCCTACTGTCAAGTACAGCATGGAGGACGACCATACCCCCTTTCTGAAAGCCGGCATCCCGGCGGTTGATATTATAGATTTTGATTATCCTTACTGGCATACCGCTGCCGACACCCCTGATAAGGTCTCACCTAAAAGCCTGGAAATCGTCGGAGAGACGTTAAGCGCCTGGTTAATGCAACAGAAATAGATAAATCTTCCTTCCTTATTAACTCAATTGTGATTGGTATGCCTTCGCTTACTGGCGGCGATTAAATGCTATTCGGGGTTCCGGATCTTTCATTTCAAGCCTTCTCAAATATTTTAAGCACTGCCATCAAATATGCACCAGATGGGTGTAAAATAAATATCATTAGGCATACTTTGCTGGGATATCAGGAAGTTACAATAGCTGATAACAGTATAGATATATCTGTCAAGGATCAGGAATCAATTTTTGTTAAATTTAGCCATTTGGGCGAAGCCGCTCTCCATACCAGTGGAAAAACCAAGTTCAAGGGTGGTGGGTCGGGACTGGGTCAACCCATGTAAAAGGCATTATCGAGGCACATAGACATGCTAGTTGGTTGGAATCCAAAGGGCACAATGAAAAGTCCTGTCCATTTTTAACTTTTCATATTCTATTGCCGATTCGTACCACCCCCCCGATCCAAATTTTTACAAACGGTCTGGTGCATAAACCAAATCTGAAAAGAAATGGATTAAACTTATATGCCACAAAAAAATCCTAAACCGACCGCCTCACCACGAGAACGCACATTTCTGGTCGGCGTAGAAGTATTTGGCCATCCCCAATTGCTAACTCTTGAAGATTCTCTTGCTGAACTTTCCCTTTTGGCTGATACGGCCGGCCTGGAGGTGGTTGGCGAACTGACCCAGAAAATGGAACGTCCAAATGCAGTAACGTTTATCGGTTCAGGGAAAGTGGAGGAACTCAAGGCATTAGCTGAGGATACTCTGGCACAGGTGGTCATATTCGACGACGAACTTTCTCCACGCCACCAGAGGGAATTGCAGGAGCACCTCGGTGAATCAGTCCGCATTCTCGACCGTACCGCACTCATCCTGGATATTTTCGCCCAGCACGCTCGCACCCGTGAAGGCCAATTGCAAGTCAAATTGGCACAATATGAATACTATCTGCCACGCCTGACCGGCCAATGGACTCATCTCGAACGGCAAGCAGGTGGTGGCGGAGGACGATCTGGTTCAGTGGGCGGTGTTGGTTTGCGCGGTCCCGGTGAAACCCAACTGGAAGTGGATCGCCGTTCTATCCGGCATGAGATTGCTCATATCAAAGAGGAACTGGAAAAAGTCCGCGCACATAGGATGAGATATCGCGCCCAAAGGAAACGCAGCCGTATCCCTACCGTCGCGCTGGTAGGGTATACCAATGCCGGAAAATCCACTTTGCTCAACCGAGTAACAAAGGCGGATGTTTATGTGGCAGACCAATTATTTGCCACGCTCGACCCAACCACCCGGCGTATAGAGTTGCCCGGTGGTTATCAGGCGCTTTTGACAGACACAGTAGGTTTTATTCAAAAACTACCTACCACACTGGTGGCTGCTTTTCACGCAACATTGGAAGAAATCGCGGAGTCCGACCTGCTGCTCCATGTGGTGGATATTTCCCACCCGAATGCCATGAACCAGGCAGAGGCCGTCCAGCAGACATTGGAGGCAATAGACGCAAGTCATGTACCCATTATCACTGTGCTGAATAAGATTGATCGCCTCTTGGATCCTACATCTGCTCGTCGTGTGGTGGAACGTTTTCCGCAAGCAGTGGCCATATCAGCTCGAACTGGTGATGGGATCAGCGATTTGCTCGAGCGGATCCACAACGGCCTTTATGAGACGCTCACGCCCACCCTGGTCCGCTTGCCCTACCAGCAGGGGCAACTCATTTCCTTATTCCACGAGTTCGGCCAGGTGGATCGTCTGGAGCATGGACGCAAGGGGGTCTTAATCCAGGGCCGCATCCCTGGCCGGCTTGTCGCCCAATTCAAGCCATGGCAGATAAAAACAGAAAAAGAAGAAAAGGAGCTGGAGGATTTTCCAAAGGAAGAATAAAAAGCTTGATAAAGCTTCATAATACATGGCTATTCGCAAGGGGCTTCTCTCTCATCGGTATTTTTTATTGTTGAAAATTTTGTATTACAATTTCTTCTCGCTGGTTGGCGAATGATTTAGATCCTTTCTTACATCTCGGCTCGGTAATCGCAATTTTTGTTCTAATGCTCAAGTGGGCGTAATAATTGGGCTAGCTCTCGCGATTTCCAGCCTTGTTCAGCGGGGTATTTTTATTTCAACCGGAAAAATCATGAAAAACAATTTCAGTGCTTCAATAAAAGTACTCTTCACTGTACTGGTTTGGGGAGCCTCTTTTGTTGCCATCAAGATCGGGTTGAAATATGTTCTTCCCATCACGCTGGTATGGATGCGTTTCGCTATGGGTGTGCTAATTTTGGGGGGTGCAGTACGGTTGCGGCACCAATTCAGTCTACCCAAACCTAAAGACTGGCCTTACTTTGCGTTGCTGGGCTTCCTGGGAATAACTTTCCACCAATGGCTGCAATCCACTGGATTAGTCACTTCCCAAGCTACCACAACTGGCTGGATCGTTGCCAGCATGCCCATTTTCATTGCCATCCTGGGATGGCTCGTTCTCAAAGAAAAATTGAACTGGTTGCAGGCGCTGGGAATTTTATTGGCTGCGGTCGGCGTTTTACTCGTTGTTACGCACGGCAACTTTAGTGCTCTGGTGTCAGGTAAATTTGGGGCACCTGGTGATATTCTCATAATGATCAGCGCACCCAATTGGGCTGTCTTTACAATACTTTCCCGGCGTGGGCTTAAAACCTACCCGGCCGCATTGATGTTGTTCTATGTCATGGCATTCGGTTGGCTGTTCTCTTCAGTTCTTTTTGTGGCCGGGAGAGGTTGGGAATCAATCCATAATATTGCAACAGATGGATGGCTTGCACTCGGATTCTTGGGGGTATTCTGTTCCGGGGTGGCTTATATTTTTTGGTATGACGCCCTTAAAGTATTGCCGGTCGCGCAAGTCGGAACGTATCTATATATCGAACCGGTGGTGACCGTGATCGTCTCTTTTCTCTTGCTGAATGAAAAAATAACCCTGACAGGCGTGCTGGGTGGTGTGGTCATTTTACTGGGCGTTTGGTTGGTCAATCGGACCAAACCAGCCTGAAAAAATTATGCAAACTGGCGACCTTTCGACCGCCAGTTTCAATTATTCATTATATTTTCTTACTCTTTTTAGGCTTTTTCAACTCCATTTATCTAGCGGTTGGAACAGCCTCTGTTCCATCCAGGATAGACGACTTTACCGGAGCAAGTGCTTCTTTTTTCTTCAAGATGATCCTTGCATCCACAACTTTGACACCTTTGCCTTCTTCGTAGACAAGGATTGGGTTGGCGTCCGTTTCCGAGACTTCATCTGACAGATCAGAAATCATTATGGCATATTGGTAGAGAACATCCACCAAAGCTGCGCGGTCACGTGGCAATTCTCCGCGGACGCCTTTTAACATGGGGGCACCTCGGATCTCCGTCAGCATCTGTTCGATCTGGGATTTATTAACTGGCGCGACCCGGAAAGTAACATCCTTGAGTACTTCTACAAAAATGCCACCTAGACCGAACATGACCGTCGGGCCAAAAGTGGGATCGTTTACCGAACCAACAATCACTTCGGTTCCCCACGGGGCCATTTCCTGAACAGCGATACCATGGATATTCGCATCAGCCTTATAGACCTTTGCGTTCGCAAGGATGGTCTTATAAGCTTCACGTACGCCGGCCTCATCCTTAATATTAACCATTACTCCCTTGGCGTCCGATTTATGCACGATATCCGGGGAGATGATTTTCATTACCACTGGGAATCCGATCATTTTGGCTAGATCAACCGCCTCACCTTCTGATTTCGCCAGGCGGGTCTGGGCAATCGGCAGACCGTAGGCAGAGAAGATCTGTTTTGCCTCTGTTTCCGTTAGCGCGGTCCGTCCATCCGCACGGGCAACCGAGATGATTGCAGCTGCCTTGGCGGCGCGTACTGGGTCTGAGACGACCACGGTCTTATCCAACATGGATTGGATGCGATAAAGCTCGCTCAATGCAGCCATGGCGTTCATCGCCTGGTCCGGGGGTCCGTAGGCCGGGATGCCATTCTCCACCAACCAGCCCATGGCCTTGTCACAGCGCGTCCCTCCCACCATGGAAACAGCCACGGGTTTTCCTTTCACACCGCTGTCGT
>JBEKEB010000200.1:0-6384 GCA_050014055.1 Anaerolineales bacterium
CCGAGACCGTGTCACAGGCAATCACCTGACCAGGCGCGGCACCCACCAACCGGGCAATTTTCTCGCCGACACGAATAGGTGCTTCCCACCAGTTTTCGTTCCAACCGCGGATCAGGTCGGTGGAATCGTCGATGGCAGCGGCCAGTTCATCCAAGTCGGGGGTAACATCGCAATCCGGTGAGCCGATACGCAGGATGGTATGTTGGCCTACGAGGCCTTGCAAGATGTACAAATCAGAAGGAAAATTAAGTACGTCGGTGACGATCCGGGTGCGGGTGGGGCGCAAGGTCAAGGCAGCCGAGGCCAGTTTAAATAGGTTGACCGAGACCGTGTCACAGGCAATCACCTGACCAGGCGCGGCACCCACCAACCGGGCAATTTTCTCGCCGACACGAATAGGTGCTTCCCACCAGTTTTCGTTCCAACCGCGGATCAGGTCGGTGCACCAGTTTTCGTTCCAACCGCGGATCAGGTCGGTGCCCCATTCCTGTTCAGCAACATGCTGAACACGATCCAGGCTGGTGTGGGTGAGGCGCCCGAGCGAATTGCCATCCAGGTAGACGAGGCCAGGGTCGGTGATGACAAAGCGTGCGCGATAGGAGGCGAGAGGGTCGCGTGAATCCAGGTTTTCTGCGAAGGAACGGGAAGGGTTGAAGTCCATGGTTGAAATTTACCACATATACCCAACCGGTACAATGTGAACGCAGGTGAGATTGGTTACCGGACTCTTCAGATGCGCTTCCCAGGATCGCCCCGATGTGGGCGGAGGATTGGGGCGACACATTAATAGTTATTTGTGGTTATTCTGCGGGATTTTGCTCATGGCATATTCCGCCAAGGCTGTGATTGTAAGGCTGGGATTGACACCCGGATTGGCCGGAATAACCGAGCCGTCAATAATATAGAGGCCAGGGTAATTGTGCACTTGAAAAGACTCGTCGATCACGCCCATGGAAGAATTCTGCCCCATCGGGCAACCGCCCAGGATGTGAGCCGTGGTGGGGTAGTCCAGCAGATTCTCGCCCAAGGAACCCATCGGGATGCCGTTCGTTTTTTCTGCGAAGGCGCGCGTCACATCGTGACCAGCATCCACGCGAGCATTGATCTCGTGCCCGGTCTCGGTTTCGGCTACCAGACCTTTGCGGAATAAAGTGAGCAGGCTGCGCCCCAAGCGGACATTCAAGCGGTTATCCACATTTTGCATCACCAGCAGGATGGTCACCCTGCGAGCCCAGCCGGGCATTACCTGCGATCGCAGGAAGTCGAGCGGGTGGCGCAGAATCCAGCCCATGGATTTGAGCATACGTACCGGGATGGCATGCCCATTTGAGATGAGAGGTGCGGCAAGCATGCGCATCAGGTCTGAGCCCTCCGGGTAGCGTACCGGCTCGATGCGCGTCACTTCGTCGGCGTTGAAGATGGATGTGATGGCAATACCTTTGGAGAAGTTGACTTTGTTATCACGTGCGACGCTGCCCAGCAGGGCTTCCGAATTGGTGCGGACGCGCTCGCCCAGGTGGGGCGAGAGAAGCGGCAGCGTGCAGGATTGATCCCGACAGTGAAGAAGCAATCGGAGCGTTCCAAGCACGCCGGCCGCAACAATCACATTTCGTCCCCGTACAATAAGAGTGCGCCCAGAAAATAGAACAGTTGAAGGCTGGCAAATGACTACATAGCGCGCCTCATCGGGTAGAGAACCCTTGATTGGTCTAATTTCTTTTACTTCCATTTCAGCCAGCACCTGGGTACCCTGTTTTTCTGCGAAGAAGAGATAGTTCTTTGGCAGGGTATTCTTGGCGTTATAACGGCAGCCAACCATGCAGCCCCCGCATTGTTTACAACCGGTGCGCTGTGGGCCTGTGCCTGCGAAGAAAGGATCGGGGACAGTTTCATTTTCCTTGCCGAAATACACTCCCACTTCAATCGGACGGAAGGTGGCAGCCTCGCCTTTTTCTGCGGCGATCGTTTTGAGGGTCTCATCGGCAGACCATAGGCTGGGGTTATGCACGGCTCCAAGCATTTTCCTGGCCGTGGCGTAGTGGGGACGCAGAAGTTCACCCCAAGGCAAGGGTTCTTGCCAGGCAGGAGTGGCGAAGGTGTCGTCAGTAGGGATTTCGAGAACATTAGCATACCCCAGGCTGCCGCCGCCCACGCCTGTGCCATGCAGAACCATCATGCCCTTCAGCAGACTTATTTGCAGGATGCCGAAGGAACGAATAGCCGGGACCCACAAGTATTTCCAGAAGAATAAGTTTGTCCTGGCAAAATCCTGGTCGTGGAAACGCTTGCCTTTTTCAATGATAAGTACAGAATAGCCCTTTTCTGTCAGGCGCATGGCCGAGACTGAGGCTCCGAAACCGGAACCGATGATGATGTAGTCGAAGAGTTGCCTAAAATTCTTCATGCTCTCTCCTATGCCTTATTGTTTAACGCTGACAGCTGATCGCATTGCGCAAATAATAAAACACACCTTCCTCTCCAAAGTTGTGGAGAGGAAGGCGAAAAGGAACTTGAGGTGATGAGGGATTAATTATTTGTCCATGCGGTACAAATACGGCGATAGGTTTCGCTCAATTCCTCCGGAAGAACCCGCGTCTCAGCCAGCGCAGACATAAAATTCGTATCTCCACCCCAGCGAGGAACAACATGCAGATGTACGTGCCCAGCAATGCCTGCACCGGCTGCCTCGCCAATATTTGCACCGAGGTTAAAAGCCTGAGGTTGGTAAACCTTTCGGATCACACGCATGCTTATGGTTGCCAATTCCATCATCTCGGACCGGGTCTCGATATCCAGGTCTTCAACAGACGGCTGGTGCGCATTTGCCACCACCAACAAGTGTCCACTGGTATACGGATACCGGTTGAGGATCACAAATGCTCTTCGTCCCCGAAAGACGATCATATTTTCCATATCGCTGGTCTGCGCCTGTACTCTACAAAAGACGCAGGTGACATTCGCTTCTTGCGATTGGACAAATTTCATTCGCCAGGGTGACCAGAGTCGTTTCATATTTCCTTATGAAGATGTGAACACGAAGAACCCCACAATTTAGATTATTGTGTGATTTGTCTGAATTGTAGCAAACAAATCCTTCTAGGGGAATAGGATTTTATTCCTGAATAGAAATTGTAAGACCCCTTATTTTCTTAATTCATGGGCAGTTGACATCCCTTTGGATTGCGAGTATTCTCTAAGACATGGAACAATTGGCACTCTTCAATGCCTTTCCTCGCTGGACTGTCACAACATTGACGCGTCATCTACGCCAGTTGCTTGAATCGGATGCCAGCCTGAAGGATGTCTGGGTGGAAGGGGAAATCTCCAACCTGGCGCGGCCTGCCTCTGGCCATATCTACTTCACCCTTAAAGATTCCGGCGCATCCTTGCGCTGTGTCATGTGGCGGAACGAAGCAACCCGTCTGCGATTAACCCTGCAAGACGGTCTGGCAGTAGATGTTCACGGAAGCATCAGCATCTACGAAGCTGGCGGACAATACCAACTTTATGCAGATACAATTCGACCACTAGGAGAGGGGGCTTTGTATCAAGAATTCCTGCGATTGAAGGCTGCTCTTGAAGCGGAAGGACTTTTCGATGCAACCCGCAAACGTCCCATTCCACAATTTCCACGACGCATCGGGATTGTGACTTCGCCCACCGGTGCAGCACTGCGGGATATGCTCAACACTCTTCGAAGGCGGTTGCCAATAACGGAAGTGATTCTTGCGCCTACATCCGTACAGGGTGACGAGGCTCCGGCGGGCATTATCTCGGCATTACAATCACTGAACCGGATTAGCGCGCCGGATGTAATCCTGTTGGCGCGCGGCGGTGGTTCCATCGAAGATCTATGGGCTTTCAATGACGAAAAGGTTGTCCGGGCGATAATTGAATCCGCAGCACCGGTCATTAGCGGAGTAGGCCACGAAACGGATTTTACCCTGGCGGATTTTGCCGCCGACCTGCGTGCACCTACGCCGACCGCAGCAGCAGAACTGGCTACCCAGGTGGATGTACTGGAGTTGAAGGCCAGCCTGGCAGAGATTGGAGGGGTTCTTTCCAGCAAGATAGCGGCTCTGGTCCAGGTGCAACGCGAATCGGCTGCCTGGTTGGATAACCGTCTGAAATTTACCTCTCCGGAGCGCCGTTTACAGACTGAACGACAAAGGCTAGATGAGATGAGCCGCCGCTGGTATGCAGCGCAGGTCCATGGTTTGCAATTCGCGCAGGAGAAATTCAAGGGACTGGAAAATCGTTTGCTGGCGCTCAGTCCCCTGGCGGTATTACGGCGCGGCTACGCAGTCATCACAAAAAACAAAAAAGTGGTCACCAGTACTTCACAAATTCAAATAGATGACCCGCTTACCGTGCGCATTCAGGATGGCGAATTTAATGCCCGCGTTATGGGCAATGGATAGGTGCATATGGCAAAGACTGAAACCAAACCCATTGATAAGCTGACCTTTGAGCAGGCTTATGCTGAACTCGAAGCTGTAGTCAGCGCACTTGAAACAGGTGAACAACCTCTGGATGAAGCATTAGCACTTTTCGAGCGAGGCAAGGGGTTAACCAAGCATTGCGCAGAATTATTGGATAAGGCGGAACTCAAGATCCAAAAACTCTCCGGTGAAACGTTAGAGCCTTTCGAGGAGAAAGAATGATTTTTGGAAATATTTTCCATAACCATGTGCTTTTGACGGGCCTGGCAGGCTGGCTTTTGGCACAGATGCTCAAAATTCCAATTGATTTTGTGCGATCACATCGTTGGAATTGGGCCTTGTTCTTCGGAGCCGGGGGAATGCCCAGTTCACATTCTGCACTGGTGACTTCCACTGCTGCAGCGGTTGGATTGTTCTATGGTTTCGATAATCCAATCTTTGGGGTGGCGACTGCCATTGCAATGATTGTTGTCTATGATGCCACAGGCATCCGTCGCCAGGCCGGAATGCAAGCCCAGAAGATCAATATTCTGGTGGAAGAATTATTGAAAGGCCATCCGATCTCAGAAGAACATTTACGCGAGGTATTAGGGCATACTCCTTTGGAAGCAATGGGGGGGGTATTTCTGGGTCTGGTAGTGGCTCTAGGACTATGGTTTGTATGGCGATAATATATTTTATCGATGGATGAAACGCGCCACATACCTACTGAGAGACTTAAGCTCAGGAACCCGCAGAAGAAATAAAACTAACCCGTAAATTACCCCGCCTATGGCGACGCCGGCCAAGGTTGTCAGTGCGGCAGGATAGTACTGGCTGCCATGCAGCCAAAAGAGAATTGCAGTGGACAAGCCCAGTGTACCGATAACCGCCACACCAGTACCCATGGCTAAATCCGTTCCTTGAATACCATGCAAGCGCTTCCGCAACAGGAGAAAGAGTGTGGTGGTTTCGATTCCAGTTGAGACAGACATCGCCAGTGCCAATCCGCCTAGCGGCATCCAACCGATCCGGCTGAACAGGGCAGAAAAAGCGAAGCAGAATCCGATATTCAATCCCATGGCGCCTGCGCTAACAAAAGCCGGTGTCTTGGTGTCATGTAATGCAAAGAAAGCCCGGACGAGTATTTCGAGCACACAGTGAAAAACCAACCCGACGGTATACCAGAGCAATGCCCAAGCGGTCATTTGAGTTGAAAGTGGTGTGAAGTTTCCGCGTTGGAACAGGAAAGCAATCAAAGGCTCGCGTAGCAGGATCAAGCCAAGGGTGGCGGGAATGGCGAGGAGCAATACGCCACGGAGTGCCGCAGTTAATGAATTCCGCAGGGCGCTCATTTCACCCCGGGCAACCTGGGCTGAGAAGGTCGGCAGCGTGGCAATCCCAATTCCTGATCCGATGACCACTAGCGGCACGGTCATGATTGGGAAGGCAAAATTGATGGCAGAGAGAGGGCCGGTGCCAAAGCCGTTGGCGATAATGGCAGTGACAACTGCATTCACTTGCAAGGTTGCCACGCTTATCAAACGCGGCCCCATCAACAGCATTACTTCCCGAACAGAGGGGTTGCCCAATCCCAGGGTGGGAGTGTATTGTCGTTTTGGCAGGCGGAATAGATCCGGCAACTGGATGCACAAATGCATGCCAGCGCCCAGTACCGCGCCCCAGGCCAACCCGTAGATTCCCAAAGAAGGGACGAAGAATAATAGCCCGATGATGATCCCGACCCAGTAAATCGCCGAGGCAAGAGATGGCAGCCAGAAGCGCTGGTGGGCATTTAGAATTCCCGAGAGGAGACCACTGGCACCGAAAACAGTGGCGGTGATCAGAAGGATCCTGAGCAGTTGCGCTGTCTGCAATTGTTGTGCGGGGGGATAATCAGGCGCAAGCAACCGGGCGATTTGGGAGGCGAAGATTGAAGAAATGAAGCTGAGTGTGGTCAGGG
>JBEKEB010000201.1:0-5968 GCA_050014055.1 Anaerolineales bacterium
GCCGCCAGGAGGGCACTTTGCAGTTTGATGTCGCGCCAAAGATTCGTGAAAGCCCAAACTAAAAATGCGTAAAGGCTAACAGTCAGCAGCAAGCGCAGAAAGAGAACCACCGGCCCGCTCATTTGTCGTTATCTTTTTCTTTTTCGAGAAAGGTTGTGGTCCGGTTGCTCGAGATGGTTGAACCCGGCTCGGTCTGTCCTTCTTTGAGGATGTTCCCGGTTGGCAAATCCTGACCGAAAATAAGGGTAACGCCTGCCAAGCTGATGACATCTCCGGGATAGAGAACAGATTGTACAGCCCGTTCACCATTTACAAAGGTGCCTCCGCTGGAATTCAGATCGAAGAGAACGAAGCGATCCCTGACGATACGCAATTGGGCATGTGCGCGTGATACGCGCGGATCATCAATTACGATGTGATTGTCCATCCGGCGCCCAATGTTTATGACGGATCGATTAAGGGGGAAAATCCGGGTTCCGTCTATTATCAGGAAGGCATTACTGGGAATTTCCCCGGCACCCGTCTTAGATTTTGTTCCAGAAACCATCCCGATGGTCTCACCGACGCTTTCCAAACTGAATGAAGCAACGATGCGTAATTGCTCGGCGGGCAGAGCGGGATCTTCGGAGGTGGTAACCGCCGGTTTGGTGGAGAACTGGAATCCGGCTTCCTTCCCGGCTCTATAAAGAGCGTTTGCCAATTCTTTCAGCAAGCGCGGTTTGGTGTGCCAGCGAGCAAGAGTAGAAGGATTCCCAGCGATCACATAGATGTTGGGAGCCTGTGTTGTCCCGCTCTCTTCCTTCAAATGAGCGTGCATCGCGGCGGTCAGTTGCTGGGCAATTCCATCTTCCACCTTGTAACCGGGCAGGTGCTTTAGGAGATGGACTTCAAGCAATGATTGCAAGCGAGATTCGAATTCGTCAATCGATGCCATAATGGAATTATTATAGGAGCGAAAAATGAATCATGCAAGTTTGACGGATGAGGATAATGATATTCTAATACCCACCAATAATTATCTGCTGTCGCAAAGCCGCAAAAAACGCATATAAATTACTACTTGTTTTCATTTACGTTTTGCAACAGTCCATAGCCGGGTCTCGCCTCTCCCAGGGCTGAAAAGAGGAGGTGCACAGCGCATCTAAACGGGTTGCCCACAGTTTGGGCAGAATTTTTCGTCATGCGCCAGAACAAATCCACACTTGCTGCAGGTTTTCGGCTGCTCCTTGCCAAGCGGCGCGCCGCAGGCCAGGCAAGTGGGCTCCCCAACCGGGTTTGCCGCTCCGCAATAATCACAGGTTATGCGGGACAGCCGTTCGGACAACTGCTGGCTGGCACCAGCCTCTCCGGCAACCCTTGCGATTACCTGCAAGACTTTTTCATTTAATTGCAAGTTGGATACATCCTGGGCAATATCATCCAACCGGCCCAACAGATTCAACGGGTTGATCAGGGTAGCGATGGCCGTTTCCCCCAAACTGGCAGCCACGCCCAGCCATTGCTGCTGACCCAATTCCACCATGATCCCGTCTTCTACTTTCTGGATGTTCACAGTCAGGGCGGTCTTACCACCCGAATGGGACCATTGTGATGAGGCAATTTGAATGGTCAGGTTGTTGCTCTCGCCAAGCAAATGGGTCTGTGTGTTACCCTGGTTGAATTCTGCCTCCAGCGCCTGGGCGACGTCTGTGGGTGAAATATTTCCGTGAAATATGCGTTTGTCCATAATGTTTTAGATTATAATCGTTTTGCCCAAGATAGAATCTTATGGGTCATGGAATACAGGTGATGGAAGGAAAGGATGGTGGTGTTGGGCGGGCGAAACCTGGCCAACACCACCAATTTGCCTCCTCATTTCATCGATTGCCAAGAGCCAATCTTATACTATTTACGAAGGATACTCCTATCAAGTTGCGACCCTTGTGTCTGGTTAAAGTTGGAACCTGGATTTTCCTGATTTTCGGTTTTACATCTATCGTTTTCTTGGGATCATCCCGGAATCCGGTTGCGGCGCAACAGTTGGATACCGTCACTCCATCGCCGACGGTGACCGTGACTGTCGCGGCCGGGATGCCTTATATAACCGTCACATACATCGAACCGATCAATGTGCGAACCGGGCCGAGTTCTTTTGATTATCCCATTGTTGGAACTATTCCGGTCGGCGGGACGGCCGCGGCGGTTGGGCGTTCCCCGGCCGGAGAATGGATTGAGATCGAGTTTCCGCAGGCGCCACGAGGAACTGCCTGGGTATATGCAGCCAACGTAACGGTTGCTCCGGCCAATACCCTGCTCCCAGTTGTGGAACCACCACCCACTCCGGCTCCATTAGAGACCGATACCCTCAACCCGACCTTTGTGGCGGCATTCCCCATAATACCGACCTCCACACGTCTGCCGACCTTTACGCCTCCGCCGCCATTAGCAATCCCCACCTTTGAAAATGAAATTCCGGCTTCCTCCGGCAAACCCATAACCGCCTGGCTGATGGCCGGACTGGGCTTGATTGGTGTACTTGGAATAGCCTTTACCTCTTTCCGGCGTCGCTAAATCTGGAAAGCAATGCATTAGCAATCATGAAATCGCCGCATAAGTCTGGTAAAGGCTGGTTAAAACTACTGATCGCTGGAGGAATGGCCGGGTTGATGAGCATCCTGGTTCTTTCCAGCCTCCCGCCTGGAAATGTATACGCCCAGCAGCCAACCGGAAACGTTCCAACTGTCACTGGTACACCGACCGGTCCTCTGGTTACCGTCTATACCGACCAGACCTTTATTGATGTCTATGCCGGTCCAAGTTCTTATGATTATGAGGCGATTGGCGTCATGGCTGCCGGAACATCCGCACCTGCGCTTGGTTTTAGCCAGGATGGAAATTGGATAGAGATAGTTTATGTGGGCGTACAAGACGGCGTCGGATGGGTGTATGCACCCTTCGTCTCGATCACTCCGGGCAGCCTGCCTAAATTGAATGCTCCTCCTACTGCCGCCCCATTGACTACGGCGACCCTAAACCCCACCTTTGTGGCAGCCTATGGTTTGCAGGTAGTGCCCACCCGCCTGCCGACTTACACTCCGCCAGTCCCTTTGAAGCTTCCGACGTTCGCGCCGAATGCGGGCGGCACTTCCAAAATACCTTATGGCCTGGTCATCCTGTTCTTGGCATTGATCGGAATACTCGGGGCGGTAATCTCGTTCCTACAGGGGAACCGTTAGCGTAACCCTTGGGAAGAGTTCTGGAATTAATAAAACTGAGGTCAGTGGGAATAGACCGTTATATTTACAAAGCCAAGGCCGGGGTTTTCCCGGCCTTGATCTGCTTTTCTTAGTTCTGGCTGCATCCACAACCGCCGCCGTCGCCACCGCACGAACAGGCGGGAGCGACATTGGGATTTTCCACCAGGAAACCTTGGCCACGTTCGTCGTCAATATATTGGACTGTGGCTCCGCTCATGGATTGCATGGATGCCTCGTCCACAATGACTTTTAGCCCTTCGCTCTCGAAGGTGGCGTCGGTTTCCACGGGATTGTTTTCCAGCCCCATGCCATATTGAAAGCCGGAGCAGCCCTGCCCGGAGATAAATATACGCAGACCATAGCTTTCGTCCAGGTTGCGCTGCTTGAGTAAACCACGCACCACCTCAGCGGCGGCGGGGGAAAGGGAAACAGAAGTCGTTTGGATTAGTGTTGTCATGGTTGCCTCGATATGTAAAGTTGACATATATTATCAGAATTAGATATTCCTGTCAACGGGAGAAACAAGGCGTTCACAAATTGGCGATTTGAGGATCAGCAACTCAAAACCTTCTTTTTCGCCGCCCTGAGGCAGGATAGAGGGTAGCAGGGAAAGGGAATCGTGAATGAATACTTGAGGGATGGGTACTTTCGATGTATAGTTGATTTACAAACTGTCGCAAAACACCATTGAGAGGGAAGAGCATGAATGATTCGGCCAAACCCGTTTATAGAATCACCGATCTGGCTACTGAGGAGCGACCGCGTGAGCGGCTGTTGCATCTGGGTCCACAAGCGTTGGCAGCATCGGAACTGCTTGCCATATTGCTGCGCGTCGGCGTACCCGGCGAGAATGCGGTCCAGGTGGGTCAGCGTTTGCTGAAAGATTTTGGCGGAATATCGGGCTTGCAGCGCGCCCCCATGGAAGATTTATGCAACCAACGCGGGATTGGAGAAGCCAAGGCTGCCCAGATAAAAGCTGCCATCGAACTGGGAAGGCGTCTTACACTCGAATCACCCGAAGAGCGCCCAGCAATCAACAGTCCCGCAGACGCCGCCGCCCTGGTTCAGTATGAGATGGGCTTGCTGGAGCAAGAGTGCGACGATTAACGCAAAGGAGTATCGCTCATTCAATGAGCCAGAACTGGGATGAAAGTTCTGGGGACAACCAAATAACCTGGATGGGAAACCTGAAGGGGAAAATAGCATTTTGGTAAAGCGGAATGGTTCTGAAAGCGACAAAGAATTCAGTTCCGCAAGTCCCGTGCCGTATGGTTAAAGCTAAACTGCTTGAAGCCTAATCTACCCATGTGCATCCAGCCACGTACCGGAAATCGCGTGAAACCGGTATTCATTATCGTGCGCCAGCTTATTCTTGCGGCCGGAGCAACTCCCCGATGATGGTGGGGCCGCCAGTGAGGCGGTGAAGAGATGAGTGGGCAACCTAACCAGCACTAGAGCAAGTACTCATTTGACGGAAATCGTGATCGCCTACAGGCCGCGAGGCCCATGGTGACGGAGCCGCCATAGTAGTCAGAGAACGGGAAAGCCGTTTACAGGGCGAAGGGCGGCAGGTGATTTAAGACAGTCAATAGAAAGGAAGGTATGCGAAATGCAAAACGCCAATTCTCTCTTTGCTGTCATGCAGGAACGTGGAAGAAAAGGTCAACCAGTAGAACGACTATACAGGATGTTGTATAACCCAGAGCTCTATTTGAAGGCTTACGCAAAGTTGTACCCGAATAAAGGCGCAATGACACCCGGAGCCACACCGGAAACCGTCGATGGAATGTCTATGAAGAAAATTGATGACATCATCAAGGCTCTCCAGGGCGAAAAGTATCGATGGACCCCTGTGAGACGCGTCTCCATCAAAAAAGCCAACGGTAAACTCCGACCACTCGGATTGCCAACCTGGAGCGATAAGCTGCTACAAGAAGTGATCCGATCCATACTGGATGCATATTATGAACCCCAGTTCAGCAAGCATTCGCATGGTTTCAGGCCCGGTCTAGGATGTCACACTGCCCTAATCGAAGTACGGACATGGACAGGCACAAAATGGTTTATCGAAGGGGATATTTCCCAATACTTCGATGCGATTGACCACTCTACGCTAATTGACATATTAGCAGAGAAAATCAAGGATAACCGTTTTCTGAGACTGATCTATAACCTGTTAAGAGCCGGATATATGGAGCAATGGTCATACAACAAAACGTACAGTGGCACACCGCAAGGCAGCATTTTATCACCTCTACTGGCCAACATCTACCTGGACAAGCTCGACCATTACGCTGAAGAATGCATCAAAGCCCATAATAAAGGGAAAAGGAGAGCACTAAATCTGGAATACCAAAGGCTGAATAATCGAAGATACCGAGCCAAAGCCAAAGGTGACCGGGTCATAGCGAAAGCCCTCTTGAAAGAAATGAGAAGGCTCCCTTCAAATGACCCAGATGACCCTAACTTTAAACGAGCCCGGTATATCAGGTACGCCGATGATTGTGCGCCACGAAGGCTCATAGAGAAAGGAGGAGGCAGAGCCGTGCTGTACGAAAGATGAGGGAGGGCCCCTCGGAGCCGCCATACAGGTGGAGGCTTCAAACCACAGTAAGCGGCTGTGGTCAAAAGCCATGGTCGTGAGCGTTACGGAAAAGGCAGAGCAAAGACTTTGTCAGGTGAGTGTGATGGAGACGAACACAAGTGAATCGCTGATAAAGTGTCGAAAGCGT
>JBEKEB010000202.1:0-5957 GCA_050014055.1 Anaerolineales bacterium
TCGTGTTGGATCCGTTGAATCTCGGTGACTACGGTGTCGAGTGTGGCGGCCATGAGCTGGTGCATCTCCTGCGGGTCGTCGCCCTCGACGAAATACGGGGAGTAACCGTAGCCGCGGAAGAGCGCTTCCAGCTCGTCGTGCGGAATGCGGGCCAGCACAGTGGGGCCGGAGATTTTGTAGCCGTTCAAGTGCAGGATGGGCAGCACGGCTCCGTCATGGACGGGATTAAGGAATTTGTTCGAGTGCCAACTGGTGGCCAGCGGACCGGTTTCCGCCTCGCCGTCGCCCACGACACAGGCAACCAGCAAGTCGGGATTGTCGAACGCGGCACCGTAGGCATGCACCAGGGAATAGCCGAGTTCGCCGCCTTCGTTGATGGAACCGGGCGTCTCCGGCGCCACGTGACTGGGGATGCCACCGGGAAACGAGAACTGGGTGAAGAGCTTTTTCATACCCTGTTCGTCCTGGGAGATGTTCGGGTACAACTCGCTGTAGGTGCCCTCCAGGTACGTGTTGGCTACGATCCCCGGTGCGCCGTGACCGGGGCCGGTGACATTGATCATGTTCAGGTCATATTTCTTGATGATCCGATTGAGGTGGACGTAAATGAAGTTTAAACCTGGGGTGGTCCCCCAGTGACCCATCAGTCGCGGCTTGACATCTTCCAGCGTCAACGGCTTTTTAAGCAGCGGATTATCGAATAAATAAATCTGGCCGACCGACAGATAATTGGCGGCGCGCCAGTAGGCATTCATTTTATCGAGCAGTTCGGGCGTGAGTGTGTTTGTTTTCATGGTTTAACCTCTTTAGACGGTATCTCCGCGATGGAATCCGGTCGGGAGTGTTTGACTAGCGGTTTCTCCTGCGTTCTTCCGGGAGCCTCGGCCGGATAAGTGATCACCGTACCCTGTACTTTGGCAAATGGGGTAAGAGTATGGACTGTTCGGTGGGTGGCGCCCAGGATGTCCTCGCAATGAATTCCACGAACCAGCAGGGCATCTTCAATGAGCGAGCGATGACACTGCCATGACACTGCTTCAGCACACATCAGAACGATGCGCTCCTGCCCCGCCAGGCGGATCAATTCTTCGAGGCTCTCTACGAACTCTGGCGTTTGCATATAGTCAGCAAAACCTCGAAAGGAAGCTTTCCGCCAGCCCAGGTTGGGCGAATCGCTCTTCGTATGGCGCAGCCCGCCGAGTCCCGGCATGTGAACATATCCCAGGTCGAATTCCTTTAATGATTGAGGCAGGGTATCCTTGTTGAACTGAGGGTTATGCCAGGAGCGCGGCACCGTGCGCACATCCACGATGGAAGTAGCCCCATGTGCCTGAAGCAGGCCGATGAATTCCTCGAGAGTATGTGTGGAATGACCGATCGTCATTACCAGCGGAGCAGGGTCTTCCTTGATCATTCTATTTTCCAAACATTCGACAAACTTTTGTTCTCAGCATGCTTATGGTTTAAGTTTCTTTAGGGGTGCCGAGGCCGAGAACTTGGCAAACCAGCTTGGCTATCATATATTCTTCGTCGGTGCGAATTACGTGCACAGCCACCCGGCCGCTGTCTGGCGAAATCAGCGGCGAACTCTGCGTGTTGCGTGTCTCATCCAATTCGACACCCAGGAATCCCAGCCCATCGCAGACCCGGGAACGCACCTTGGGCGCATTCTCACCGATGCCGCCTGCAAATACCAGCGTATCCAATCCGCCCAGCGCCGCCGCGTATGCGCCGATCCATTTTTTCACCTGGTAACAAAACAGCGCAACCGCCTCGGCTGCCCGCACATCACTCGTTTCTCGCGCCAGCAAATCCTGCATGTCTGAACTCGTTTCAGAAATGCCGAGTAAGCCTGACTGGAAATTAACCATTTCATTGAATTTTTTTGCGGTGATTTTTTCGGTGCGTGCCAGGTACCAGACCAGGCCGGGATCGAGATCGCCGGAGCGGGTGCTCATCGGTATGCCTCCGGTCGGCGTGAGACCCATGCTGGTATCCACCGACTTGCCTTCGTAGACCGCAGCCAGACTGGCGCCATTGCCAAGGTGGGCGAGAACGACCCGGCCGCGCGCCGCCTGGACTCCGGTACGGCGCGCCAGTTCTTCCATCAAAAACGCATACGACAATCCATGAAACCCGTACCGGCGCACGCCCTGCGCTTCGTAGTGCCGCGGGATTGGAAACAACTTTGCCACGCGTGGCAGGTCGTGATGAAAGGCGGTATCGAAACATGCCACTTGCACCAGATCGGGAAACCGGCGATAAAACGCTTCGGTCAGCAGGATCTCTTCCGGCAGGTGTTCTGGATCAAAAGGCTGGAACTGGTGTAACTCCTTGACCATTGCCGGGGTGATACGCTGGGGTTCGCTATACTTCGGTCCGCCATGTACCACTCGGTGGCCTACAGCAGTCAACTCTCCATGTTGGATCCGTTCCTCCAACCAATCCATTAACAACCCAACTGCTTCGGTGTGGTTCGCGGCAGTCACGGAGCGGGTGAAGTTCTCGGTCTTGTTCGAGCCTTTCACCGCAAACGTAGCCTGCGGCAATCCAATCCGTTCGATCTTGCCCACCAGGATCCGCTGGAGCGACTCGCCGGCCTCGAATAGCGCGAACTTGATACTTGACGAGCCGCCATTGATGGTCAGGATGTGCGGGTTAGAATGTTCCATGGACAACTCCTTCGTGATGATGCTCCTGTTCTTGACGATTCGTCGCTCGATTCCGAAGAATGGCACTGGCCCGGGCGGGCAGGTGGTAAGTTTGTGGATTCTCGCAGAATGGTTCGTCGCCCTCTGCAAACAGGTCTTGGGGCGCATTGTGAGAAGTGTCAACGGCCAGACGCCAGTGATTGCCTGGCAATCCGGACGGCACACGGAAATCGACCGCATCTGCTCCGGAATTGAACATCAGGTAAAGCATGCTCTGCGCATCCTCGTGGATCAGACAGGCAAACTGTTTTTCTTGCGGTTCGACCCAGTTCGGCAGTCCTCCCTGCGGACTGAACCATTGGATTTCGGCCTCGGTGTAGAATTGCTCCCTGCTAAGGATTGGATGGGCAAGCCGGAAGGCGATCATGCCGTGCGTGAAGCGCAGAATTTCCGCGTGCTTTTCCAGATAGCTCCAGTCGTACCAGCTGGTTTCGTTGTCCTGGCAGTAAGCGTTGTTGTTGCCGCCTTGCGTGCGCCGGAATTCATCCCCTCCGAGCAGCATGGGCACGCCGCGCGAGACCAGCAAAGTCAGGAGGAAGTTCTTGATCTGACGTTTCCGCAAGGCCTCGATCCCGGCATCCTTCGACTCGCCTTCGGCGCCGTAGTTCTCGCTGAAGTTGTGGTCTGCCCCATCCTGGTTGTCTTCTCCGTTGGCTTCATTGTGCTTGGATCGATAGCTCACCAAGTCGTTCAGCGTAAAACCATCGTGGCAGGTTATAAAATTGATGCTAGCCTCGGGGCCTTTGCCCGACCGGGTATATATATCGGCACTGCCACAGATGCGGCTGGCAAACAAACCTAGCATCCCGTCATCGCCGCGCCAGAAGCGCCTGACATCATCCCGGTAGCGGCCGTTCCACTCTGCCCAACGCCGTTCTGAAAAACTGCCCACCTCATACGCGCCGGCGGCGTCCCACGCCTCCGCAATGATCTTGACGTTCCGCAAGATCGGGTCCTCGGCGATCCGTTCGAGCAGCGGGGCATTGGCCAGAAGTTTACCGGTTTCATCCCGGCCAAGCACCGAGGCCAGGTCGAACCGGAATCCATCCACATGCATTTCAACCATCCAATAACGCAGCGCGGCCAGGATGTGCTCCCGCACCACGGGATGGTTGGCGTTGATGGTATTGCCCGTGCCTGTGAAGTCCTTGTAAAAACGTTTATCGTCCGCCAGCGTATAGAAGATTGCGTTATCCAGCCCGCGAAAACAGAGCGTTGGGCCCGTCTCGTCTCCCTCCGCCGTGTGGTTGAAGACAACATCCAGGATCACTTCGATGCCGGCATTATGAAAAGCCCGGATCATCTCCTTGAACTCCGCTTTCTGCTGGCCGAGCCCTCCCGAACTACTGTAGATAACTTCAGGCGCGCAGAAGACCACCGGGTCATATCCCCAATAATTTTTGAGCGGTTGGCCTGTTTGTGGATTCTTGCGCGTCACGGAAGTTTCATTGAACTCCTGCACGGGCAGCAGTTCCACTGCGGTTATTCCAAGGGTTTTGAGATAGGGCATCTTTTCCATCAGACCCCGGTAGGTTCCCGGATGCTCCACGCCCGACCCGGGATGGATGGTAAAGCCGCGCACGTGTGTTTCGTAAATGACGGTCTTCGACGCTGGATGCCGGGGCGGTTGGTCTCCCTCCCATTCGAAGGGCTCGTTGACAAATATGCATTTCGGCATGGACCCGGCATTGTCCAGCTTTGAGAGCACCAGGTCTTGTTCCGGCGCGGATGGGTCGTACCCGCGTGCAGATGCAAAATCCCACGCGGGCAGTTGCGAAATCGCACTGGCAAAAGGATCGAGCAGCAGCCGGTTGAAATTAAAACGATGCCCCTGGTTGGGTTCGTAAAGGCCATCCACGCGGTACGCATAGAGTTGGCCGGAATGGATCCCCTCCAACCAGACATGCCATACGTCGCCGGTACGGTTGCAGGCTGGATCCAGGTCGATTATACGGGCGGCCACGGAATCTTCGGGGTGGTCGAACAACTCGAGTCGAACACGGCTTGCGTCACGGCTAAAAATGGCAAAATTAACCCCTCTGCCTCTTTCCTGGGTCCCCAAAGGCTGAGGCGAGCCCACCCTAACGTTATTAAGGGCGGAGATCTTCGGGACATGTTCGTGCAGGGGACGTTCCGGCATATCCTTCATCGTTGCCATAGGATTCGACTGACCTCCAGGGGAACAGCCACGCCGGCGTATTGCGGGATAATGCGCGCCGTATAGTCCGTGACAGGCCGTGTCGCGGGGACTTGTGTGCTGTAAATGTAACCATTTGCTTCGCCGGATGGCCTGGCGCGGCTCAACTCGTGGCGGTCTGATGCACCGCCGTTCACTCCATCAGCGTAAAGTTCCACCCGGATAGCATTTGGGTCGAGCTTGCTGAGATTGACCGCAACTTCGAAGGCGTGCATGTCTTTGTCGCTCACGACGTGCAATTCGCCGAAGCGCAGTTTGGCCCAATTCTGTTCCAGGGCCTGCCGCCAATTAACCATCTGCAAGCCGGCTGCGCCTTTATTAGCAGCCCGCGCACGGTATGCAGCAGCTGCCGGGAGGTAATGTTCTTCGGTGTATTCGCGTACGGCGCGGTTGGCAGAAAATTGCGCGGTCAGGCCGGCCATGCTTTCACGCATGCGCTTCACCCAGGCCGTCGGGATGCCCTGCTTACCGCGGTTATAAAACTCGGGAATCACCTGGCCTTCAAGCAGGCCGTACAGCGCGGCGGCTTCGGCCGCGTCCCAGGCCGGATCATCGCCATGCTCCCGGCCATCCCCCAACGCCCAGCCTACTTCAGGGGTGTAGGCTTCCGCCCACCAGCCGTCCAACTCCGAAAGATTAAGACCGCCGTTGGCTAACACTTTCATGCCACTCGTTCCGCAGGCCTCCCAGGGCCGCCTTGGCGTATTGATCCAGACGTCCACTCCCTGCACCAGGTGCTCGGTCAAAAGCATATCGTAGTCACTCAGGAAGATCACATGCGGGCGCACTTCGGGGCGTCGAACAAATTGGATCCATTCCCGAATCATGGCCTGCCCGGCCTGGTCGGCCGGATGGGCCTTACCGGCCAGGATGAGTTGCACAGGCCGGTGGGGATCGCTCAAAAGGCGCAGCAGCCTATCCGGATCGTACAAAAGCAGGTTCGGTCTTTTATAGGGGGCAAACCGGCGGGCAAAGCCCAGCGTCAGTGCGTTCGGGTTAAAAAGATGCTTTGCTTCTTCAACTGCCTCGGGGCTGGCGCCTGCGGCGGT
>JBEKEB010000203.1:0-5932 GCA_050014055.1 Anaerolineales bacterium
CAAGCGCCGGCGGAATTCGTCCAGTTTTTCTTTTTCAAGTGAAAGACCGGCGGCCATCGGGTGACCGCCGAAATTGAGCAGTAGCTCTTTTTGGGCGGCAATGGCGGCGGTGATATTCAGCCCTTCGACCGACCGGGCTGAGCCACGCGCCGGTTGGCCGTCGGGTGTGGAAAACAAAATGGCCGGTTTGTGATAGTGATCTACCAGCCGGCTGGCAACAATACCGACCACGCCTCCCGGCCAGGTGGGATGCCCGAGTACCAGGACCGGTTGGGCCAGCAGGGACGGATCTTCACGCAGTTGGGCTTCGGCTGCCCGGGTAACCTGGTTGCAGAGCAACTGTCGCTGTGTGTTCAGCCCTTCTAGCTGGGTAGCCAGAACGCGCGCCCGGACCGGATCGGCGGTGGTTAAAAGTTCCACAGCCGGGTTGGCGTCTGCAAGACGGCCAAGGGCATTGAGACGCGGACCCAGCACGAAGCCGATGTGTTCCTCGGTCAGGTTGGCAGGCGCAAGTTCTGCCATTTCCATGATGGTCTGCAAGCCGAGCCGTTGCGTGCTTCTGAGCGCCTCCAGCCCGCGCTGGACGAGGTAACGGGAATCCCCGGTGAGCCGGGCCAAGTCGGCCACCAGGCCAAGCGTTGCCAGGTCAAGGTGGCGGGTGGCTTCGTCAGGACGGCCAAAACGTGCGTAGAGTTCCTCAGCCAGTTTATAGGCGACGCCGGATCCCGAGAGGGTGGAGAGGGGATGGCCTTCCGGCAGAAGCATTGGGTTGGTGATCGCGACGGCTTTTGGAAGTGATTCGGGGAGATCGTGATGGTCCGTGATAAGCGTATCCACGCCGCGCGAGTGGGCATAGTCCACGGCAGCGTGGGCAGTGATGCCGGTATCGCAGGTCAGGATAATTTTTGCTCCGCGATCAATAATCTCTTGCAGGAGTGGAATATTTACCCCGTGGCTTTCGCTGGCGCGCACCGGGATATGGAAAACGACTTCCGCATGCAAATCCTGGAGCGTCTGGACGAGGATGGTTGTGGATGTCTGGCCATCAGCATCGAAATCACCCCAAACACAGATGGAGCTATGGTTATGGATGGCTTCTTCGAGACGATCAACGATGGAGGTAAGTCCAGGCAGGCTGGCGGCAGGAGTAGGAGAGTAGACCTGTGGATCGAGGAAGGCTCGGGCAGCGGCGGGCGTGCGCAGGCCGCGCCTGAGCAGCGTCTGTGCCACGAGCGGGTGCAGGTCCGGAAGAGGGGCGGGAGAATCAATCGGAGACGGCTCAATCCAGTCCATGGAATATTAGAATTCGATTTCTGTTATTTGTTCGAAATTCAGATTAAATTCAGCTTCAGCCGTCTCCATTTCAGCATCGGAACCATCCAGTGCTCCGGCTTTCACGCCACGGTTACAGTAGGAGCGGTATGGACAGTAGGCGCACTTCTTTTCATCCTCGGTGAGCAGGAAATTATGGAGGTTGACGATCTCGTTAATAAGGGCGGTCAGCGTGTCCCATTCACGTTTATATTGGGCCGCGTTGTAGGAGAAGCGGGTTGGTTCGGAGGGGAAGTCGGCATACCAGTAAACCATCTCGACCTGCCCGGGTTGGATGGGCGCACCGCCGTTCAAGTAAGCTCCAGCTTGAACCAGCAAGGCCCGGTAGACTCGCGTCTGCATGCGGGCGGCCATCCATTCATCCTTGGGACGTTTATGATAAGTTTTCCAATCGAAAATGATTGCTTTCCGGCCGGGTAATATGGCAACCAGGTCGTATTTTGCCAGCAAACGGTGTGATCCGACTGGAGCAGTGAGAGCCACTTCGGTATATTTTGTGCAGCCGTCCAATTCAAATTGATAGCCCAGATAATTCCCCCACCAGCGGGACAAGTCCGGGGAGTTTGCCAGCGGGGTCAGTTTTTCGACGGGCAAACCAACCAGAAGCTGCTGTACCATGCGATGGAAGAGCTGCCCCTCTTGCTGCCGTCTTTCGTTTTCCAATACCGGCTCTGTTTCAACTGCCGGCCAGGCCAGGTGTTCGATGTAGCGCAGTTGGAAACGGCGCGGGCAGTCGAAATAATCCTGTAAAGAGGACTGGCTAAAGGTGAAAGAAGGAGGAAGTTCAGACTTGAGGTTCTCAGGCATGGTACGCTCTATCTTACTTTGAATCCTTCGAATTCCCCTGTCGGTGTTTCCCATTCCACGCGGGTCTCATCCACCCGGCTGGCGCGTGGGCCGGTCTTGACAACTTGTGCAAACCGCTCGAGCACTTCACGTGGGCCTTCGGCCAACGTTTCCACCTGGTCGTAGCCGACATTGTGGACCCAACCGGTGAGACCGAATAATGGGCCGGATTGCAGCACGAAAGCGCGGAAACCAACACCCTGGACCCGACCGGTCACCCAGATGTGAACACGTGCCAGATCAACGGGGTTTGGTATTGTCATGGTGATCCTTCTTTTTCTGAACCAATCCCGACCGCTAGGCCGGGATGAGTAATATCAATCCCTGGAAGAGCAGATAAGCTGCCTGGAAGGTTGTTTGAGTCTCGATTTTGGCCGGGAAAGTAGCTTGTGCCCCAAATGTATACGTGACTCCCACACCCGATAGCTCAATCGCCGACTGCGCCCGAGCCGGGAGGATGAAACCACTCAATCCGCCAAGACTCAGCGGGCGGGCAGAAAACCGGCGCATAAGCCCTTCCTAGGAATTATTCTGTTTCCAGTCCATCTTCTTCATCCAAATCTTCTTCCCGCAGCTGTATGTCTGGATCAATGTCAAACAAGTCGAATTGAGCCATGTCTTCTGTGAAGGAAAGGGTATCCATGGCTTCTTCGATGAAATCGGCTTCCTCATCATCTTGCTCGGTTTCGAGGAGTTCCTCCAACCGGTTGCGAACACCTTCCCCGCCGATCTTCGAAAGCGCCCAGATGATCTCGCGATGTATCTCCAGGTCTTCTTCGTCTTCCAACGAGTTGAGCAGAATCGAACGCGCAGAGGCCAATTCCAATTCTCCGGCGGCATGAATGGCCTCGGAACGGATATCTTCGTCGGGGTCATGCAGTTTCGAGAGCACCTGCTTTTTCCAGCGTTCATCACTGGAACGACCCATGGCGAACAGCGCACTTACCACCCAGTCGGGATTCTTATCGTGATAAGCTATCTCGATCAGAGGAATGACTTCTGCACGACCTGAATAACCGAGCGATTCCAATGCGCGTCGACGCACCAGAGTCTCTTTGGAGGTGGCAAACACTTTGAGCAGGTTATCCTCAATCCGGTGGTGCAATTCTGCGGGAATTTTTTCCAATTCGCCCTGGTAAACGAACAAACCCAGAGCATTTGCTGCAGCCGCACGAGCTTCGGTATCCTCATCTTCATTAAGAATTTTGAGAAAGATGGGAACGAGCTTGACATCCTCACTTTCCCACAGCAGGCGGATTGCCCGTATGCGGACTTGCGGATCGGGGTCCTTGAGCAGCGGGTGTGCCAGATCATCGAAGCTGGTGAGAGTATCGGCTTCGGCCAGTTCTTCCAAATCTTCCAGCAGGGAGTGTTTTCGTCGAGTTGAGATATGTGGCCAGGCTTTCAATAAAAGGGTTAAATCCGCGGGTGCGATATCAGAGAAGCGGTGCAGGTAACGCGGGGGGAAGGGGGTGCCGTTGTCGAGCAGAGCGTCCACTACGGCCTGGAATGGTGCGTTCTGGATCATAGAAAATTTATGTGCCTTTTAAGGGAGAGTGAATGTGATTGGATTAATCAAATCCTTGATGTAGAAAAAACCAAGCAGAATCAGCAAAACCAGGAAACCAATACTATTGATGGCATTCTGGTATTTTGCCGGGATGGGACGGCGCATGATAATTTCCACAACAGTTGTGAAAATACGCCAGCCATCCAAGGCTGGAATGGGCAACAAGTTTACAACGCCAACCGTGATGGTCAGCGAGATGATAACCAGCAGGGTATAGTTGGTGGGTGTTTGGGGTTGACCTCCCGCGGCTGGTTGACGGCTGGTTACATCCCGTGATACGGATTGCTGGAACAAATTCCAAATGCTGCGAGGACCACCAATCTGTGCGTCCTGGGGGGAAACGGTCCCAGCGATGATACGTCCAGGCAGGGAAAGAATATTTTGGATATCAGAACCAGCAGCAGTAAGACTGATCGGGATGGTTGCAAACCAGCTTGCCGGCGGACGCATTATCTGCCCAATCGCTATTCCCATGGGTCCCTGATTAGAGGGGTACACTAGGCGCGGGGTAAGCGTGATATTAAGCGGCTGTCCGTTGCGTGAAATGGTTAGCGACAACGGTTTGCCGAGGTAATTATGAGTTATTGCAACCAGTTGCGCATATCCAGAAATGGGTGTCCCCGCAGCTTTCACAACGACATCATTGACCATCAACCCGGCGGTGGCGGCAGGCGAACCCGGGTCGACTGCGGCAACAAGCGCGCTATGGGTATCTGGGATGCCGATTTGGCTGAATAATATGGTGTATACCAGGACCGCTGTAAGCAGGTTCATAGCGACCCCGGCGAGCAATACAGGTATGCGCTTCCACGGGTTGGCAGCCGCCATGCCTCCCGGAACATTGGGATCGTCTTCGCCCTTGATCTTGTTGAATCCGCCCAACGGTATCCAGTTCAGGGTGAAGTCGGTGCCTTTCCAGGTGAAGAGTTTTATGGCACGCGGGGGGAAACCGATACCAAATTCTTCGACTTCGATACCCATCAGGCGGGCGACAATAAAGTGTCCCAGCTCATGTAGCAAGATAATTCCGGCAAAGACCACAACGAAAATGATCCCGCCGAGAATAGTTGTGTTCATTCGGACCTCGTAAACGTTAAAATTGGTTCTTTGGGAATTGCCGTGATCTAGGAAGACAGGAGGATCTTGGCAGGTTTCACCCGCCCAACACTTCCTATTTATTCCTTGCTCCGGCGATTCCCAGAGAGACATAAAATTTCGCCTCCTGTGAGGCGGGCAGAGTGATTATATCCTTATTGAAGATGATTAATAACAGTGGAGTATTAAAAAAGTGTAAGAAATGGGAGAGGGATGGGAAGATGACAAAATAATAGCTCATCGTTCAGAAAGTAAACCCGCCGGGCCGCCAACATGTGCTATGAGAACTTCCCGAACTCCGGGCAGACTACGCAAAAAACCGGCTGTCCGTTCCGTCTCCGCCGCTTCTGTAATTACGTGAATGTTTGGCCCGGCATCAACGGTGTAGCAGACAGGTTGTCCTTTTGAACGGGCTTCCCGCACGGCCTGGATTACAGTCAAAGAGGCGGGCAGCCAATAGAACAAGGCCGGATGGGATGTCATCATCACGGCGTGCAGCATATTAGAGTCGAGTTCAACAATCTCCGCAAAAGCGGCGAAGTCCCGTCGCAGGATGGCGTTACGGCAAGTCTCCAGTCGCCGGGGGGCATCTGTCACGCGCGCGGCCTGCAGTGGACTTGTGCCTGCTAGGGCATGGCCCTCGGCGGATCCGGTGGATTTGGGATCGCTGGAAACGATGGCGATGCAGTCGACCAGTTCCCAGTGTGCGGGTGGGGCAATCGAAATGGCATAAGAATCTGCATCTCCCGTGCCCATCTGCCACTCGACAAACCCTGCGGGAATGGAACGGCAGGCCGAGCCGGAGCCGCGCCGTGCCAGCCGGGAAAGGCCGGATTCAATCAGGTCGATCCCCGCGGCTTTTGTAGTTGCCAGAGCCAGGGCGGCAAACCCCGCGGCGGAGGAGGCGACCCCGGCACCGATGGGGAAATTGCTTTCGCTGGTCACCTCGGCGCGGGTATGTATCCCGGCCATCTGGCGGACAAGCTCGAGAAAATCAGAAACGCGCTGTAAAGCCGCTCCGGTGTTCGCTCTGCCATTCAGCATAAGCGAATCGTCCTGGTTTAAATCGGAGAAATTCACTGATGTACG
>JBEKEB010000204.1:0-5901 GCA_050014055.1 Anaerolineales bacterium
GCCTCTTCGTCCGAGACCCCCTCGTAGGTCTGCAGCAGCACGGCATTGGCCAGCAGGCTGGGAGCTACGCTGGGCCGCCCATTGTCCGGACAGTAAAAGGTGGCGAAGTCTTCGTCCCGAAAAATGCCGGCAGCACACCGGCGTCTTTTTCGTCGTAGAAACCCTGAAATTCCTGTACCGTGGTGGGCGCATTGGCGGCGCACAGGCTCTGATGGGCACCATCCTGAACATTAAACCGGTGCTGGAACTCCGGGACGGCCGGATCGAATCGATCGAAAAAGCACGCACCAAGCGTAAAGCCATGGACCGCCTGATCGTGCTCGTCAGCCACCAGGTTGAAGGGCGGACTCCGCTCCGGCTGGCCGCGTTCCACGCCAACGCCGAGGTCGAAGCCCGTTCTCTGCTGGAAACCGTCACAGCGAAACTCAACCCGGTCGAGACCTTCTTCACCAGTGTCAGCCCGGCCATCGGCGTCCACGCTGGCCCCGGGACGGTCGGCCTGGCATATCTGGCCGGGATGTAAAAAGATTTCACTGGAAAATAGAACGCCTACGAACCGCTCGGCCAGCGCTCCATGCAAGCTATGATCGCCGACGTGGAGCAACGTGCCGGTATTCCTGATCTTTCTCCTCATATTCTCCGTCATACGGCGGTACAGATCTGGCAGAAGTGGGTGAAAGACGATCGGGTGGGGCCGCCCAGATGGGCCACAGTATCGCCACAATGATGAAGTACGGCGCGATCTCAGAAGATGACCTGGATCGCGGCGCCGAACAGGTGGACCAGCCCAATGGAGAAGATGATTAGCTCTGTGCCAGGCTGGGGTGAGCCTGGAAGTCCGGGCGGAGATGTCTGGTCACTCCATTGAGACGGCCATGAAGTACGGTCGTCCGAAGGCCAGGGAGAAGGAACGGGCGGCGGAAGCCCTCGATGATATGGTAGGTGTATAATTCGAAACATGCTGCGCAAAGATACCAGGAACTGGATAGCATTGGCAGATTATGATATGGAGACTGCCGTCCATATGCTCGAAACGGGCCGCTATCTCTATGTGGTATTCCTTTGCCATCTGGCGCTCGAGAAAGTGCTTAAGGCACACGTGACAGAAGTTACGCAAACCATCCCCGTCAAAACGCATGACTTGATTTACCTTGTCAAAAAGAGCGGATTGGAAATGGTTCAAGCACAACTGGAGTTTATCGGTAAGATTAATACGGCCAGTATTCCCACGCGCTACCCGGAAGATTTGGACCGTGCTGTTCGCGATTATCCCGAATCGGTCGCGAAAGAATATCTTCGTCAGACTCAGGAGATCATCCAATGGCTGAAACAACATCCCAACTTAAACCAATAATCCGCCGCTTCCGTGCCGAACTGGAGAAGATGGGCATTCATATTGAACGTGTCATGTTATATGGCTCCCAGGCTAATCAGACAGCCCAGGATGGCAGTGACATTGACCTGATCATCATTTCTCCCGATTTTGCCCCTTACAACCAGCGCGAACGGTTGGAGATACTGGGGGTTGCCGCGGCGCGCATTCTCGAATCGGTACAAGCCAATGGATTTACACCGCAGGAGATTGAGAAGCGCCAGTTGATGCCTTTCTGGGACCAGATCCTGCGGGAACAGGCCATCGCTGTTTAAAAAAAATCACGTAGTGTGAATGTCTAAACGCGATATTGGTCTGGAAATTCTTGAAGGTATTGAAGACATCAAAGCTCACGAGGCCGGTGTGAAAGTTTTATGTTCTCATGGCTTGAAGGTAATTGCCGCGCCTAAAGAAATTCATTCCAAACTTAATCTATCGCAGGCGGCATTTGAAGGTTTGATCGGAGTAAGCCTGCGTACCGTTCAGGATTGGGAAAAGGGGCGTCGTAAACCTAGTGGCCTTGCTGAAGCCTTGTTACGGATTGTAGAAAAGAAGCCCGAAGTGTTTACGCAGATTTTGTGATCTGGCAAGGAAAATTCCTGTAGTTTGATTTTATCAAAAGCTGGTCCTTAGGCCGGCTTTTGATTTGGATACAAGGTGCGATCCTATTTTGGAAAATGAAGAGATGAAAAGTAGTGAGTAGGGGGATAGCCTACTCACAGGACGAGGTGGATAGCCGGTCCACGCCTGTTCCTTTTTCAATTTAGCCATCGCTTCATAGATCTTGCGGACACCGTCGGCAGCCAGGAATTCGGTGGCGGTTGGGACCAGTACCTTGTCGGATGCCCATATTGCTCTTTCCTGGATGCCGCCCACACTTGGGGCAGTGTCAAAGATTATATAATCCAGTCCCAGCCCATCCTTGACCAATGGCCTAAGCTGGTCGGCTATGTAGGAGGAAGGGCGGGCTTCGGCGTTGATAAGGGCCTGGGAAGCATTGGTGGAGATATCACCCGGAATCAGCCATAGGTGCTCGCGTGCTTTGCGGATCCATTGCTTGACCGTGACCACACCACCAGGCGGAGGGGTAAGCAAGTAGTACGCTCCCGGCTCGGCTTTCATACCCAGGGAGACCGCTGTCTGACCTTGTGGATCCAAGTCGATCAACAGTACTTCCTTATCCCTTAAAGCTAGGCCATGCGCCAGGGAAACGGCAGTAGTGGTTTTTCCGACGCCGCCCTTTTGGTTTGCAATTGCGATAACATTGGTCATGCATTGGACCCTTCTCCGTTGTTGCCGGATTTAGATCGGTTGATAAGAAATTGGGTGAGATCGGCTTTGGCGTAACGCCATTCAGCTTTTGAACCATCCCCATCTTTTATAGCTTTGATCCTGCCCAGCCGTGTTTGGCGGCGAACTGCCTCCTTTGTATATTTTAGAAACTCGGCCGCTTCATGAATATTCATCATCCCCGTGACTTTTCTGGCGTGTTCATCGCGCAGCAACTTGAAAGTACGGATCTTATCGGCATCGAATCGCCAACCTGCGTGTTGGCCTGGCCCGGCTTTGTAGCTGCCTGGAATCAAGCCCTTGCCTGCCAGTAGAAGCAGTCGGGTTTGTGTTAAGCCAAGATACTTCGCTGTCTCAGCGCTGGTCCATAGTTCATTGGGGAGATAGGGGACCATTATTACTTTCCTTTCAACTCTGGTTTTGCGGCGACTATAGGAACCCGATGAATTTCCGGTCCAACCCGCTTGGCAAAATATAATCCCTGGAGGTTTTGGCGCATCGAAGGGGATGGCGCTGTATTTTTCTTACTTGCCTAATCGCGCTCGTCCTGTACCTTAATGTGTTATGACTTCGAAGATTTCATCTTATGGGATGGAAATGTATAGCGAAGCAGTTTAGCATTATCCACCTATGTTGTCAATACATAGGTAAAAATATAGTAGAATTAGAGATGTGGTGAATGTTGATTGCGTATTGCTAATTTCTGTCGGTTATTGCTTATTATGCGATTTGTTGTAAAATTGAATTTGAGGAGTAATCCGATGACAACCTTTGAAAATACCATTCTGCGCGAACTTGCTGATTTGCCTGAGGCGCGCCGAACTGATGTACTGGCCTACATCCGCTTCTTGAAACTTGGTTTAGCGGATGAAAAGGGAATCGAAAAACGTTTTGACGAATCCTGGAAAAAAGTACGTACTCGGGCAAAGAAACTCAAAATTACACAAGCAGATATTGCCGCTGAAATCCATGCTGTACAGGAAGGCAAATGAGAAATGTCGTCATTGATACAAACGTGATGGTTTCAGCCTACCTTGGTGGAAGGTTGGAGGCCATTATCGTTGCATGGATTGCGGGGAAATTTGTGCTGACTGTAAGCAATCAAATCGTAAGTGAATAAATCAATGTGCTGAGCCGCCCCAAATTCAAGATTCTTCGCGTAGAGTTGGATGATTTCGCTGCCTTGATTCTTAGCAAAGCTGAGTTTGTCTCGCCAGAAGAAAGTATCCGTGTAATAGAAGCCGACCCTTCTGATAATAAATTTCTCGAAGCTGCAGTTGCTGGAAAGGTCGACTACATTGTTAGCGGGGATAAGCATTTGCTTGATTTGAAGGAATTTCGAGGTTTTGCAGTCCTCGCGCCAAGTGTGTTTCTGGAACGGCTTAAAGAATTGTAATACTCTGTTCATCCATCGCACAGGAACTAAAAAAACACCCGCTCTTCAGCGGGTGTTTGCATGTTTTTATGCGGGAGCTTGCAATTTCTCAGACCGTAATACGTAGGGCGAACCGTCAGGATTGAAGAGCCATTTACCCTGTCCCCCAGACTGATGGTAGATTTCAGCGCAATAGGCAACATCTTGCTCATTCAGGAGTATTTTGTTCTTATCTTTTCCAAGTCGAGCAATGTAACCTCTCACAACCCACCTTTGAATAACAGAAAGAGTAACATGATATTGGCGAGCAGCTTTACTGATCCAAATCGGCGTACCCTTTAGATTCGTATATTTCTGGTATTCAGGTAATTCCTCTTTGGGGATTAATCCTCTGATACTGGCTTCGCTTACGATAGTTTCTCCACTGATGTTGGCTGCTTTGATCGTTCCAGCCTCAATCATATGGCGTACACGAGCCTCACTAATCCCCAATCGGTGGGCGGCTTCATCTGTTGAAATGAATATGGGAAGCGCTGCCATTGTCGAACTCCTTTGTGCTACAATTCCAGCGCCCCAAGGTCCGGCGAGATTGGGGCACACTTCCCCGTGCCGGCTTGTAACCGGCACGGGGTACTTTATCCGCCGAGATTGGGGCAAACCTCCCTGTGCTGGCTGGCTGCTGGCGCAGGGTCTTTTATGCAAAAACCGGTAAATTTAGCTCCTCGCCGAGGATTTGAACCTCGAACCTAGCGGTTAACAGCCGCCCGCTCTGCCGTTGAGCTAGCGAGGAAGGCAGGCGGGATTATATAGTCAAGCAAGAAGTCTGTCAAGTTCGCAGAGCAAAAAAGTTTTCTGTTTCTGAAAGTAGCAGTATAATCCCGCAAGTCTCACCTTTATTTCAAGGAGAAGAAGATGCGCAAGCTTGCATTATTGGTTATCCTGCTCAGCATGCTGGCACTGTCACTTTCTGCCTGTGGAAGCCAGGCAGCCGACCCCGCCTCCAAAGCAGTCGTGGATTATCTTAACGCACTGGTCGCCAAGGATTCCACCAAGCTGTCGGCGCTCTCCTGCGCCAGCTGGGAATCGAGCGCTTTGCTTGAACTGGATTCGCTCCAGGCAGTCAAGACCCGCCTGGACGGAGTAAGCTGCAAGACCTCCGGTACAACCAGCGGTACTTCACAGGTGAACTGCCAGGGGAGAATCCTGGCCACTTATAACGGTGAAGACCAGACATTGGATATCTCGGCGCGGACATACCAGGTTGTGCAACAGGGCGGGGATTACCTGGTGTGCGGTTATAAATGAAATTTCGGCTTTTCACCCGCGAAAATATCTGGGCATTGGTATTCTGCCTGATCCTGGTGGCGCTGGTCATATTGACGGCCAGTAGCGCCCCCACTTGGATCTATCAGGGCTTTTAATGACCCTGGCATATATCCTGGTTTTCGTAATCATCGCTGCTGCTCTTGGCGTAGCAACCCGCAGGCGCGGACGCTTGCCACTGCTATTGGCCATCAGCGCCCTGGCAGTATATGCATTGCAGCCGGCCCTGCCGGTGCGCGGGTTGGACTTCTGGCTGCCTACGCTAACCCTGGGTTTGACCGTGCTGGGTTGGGTACTAACCACACCCCGACAGGAACGTCTTTGGCGGGTCAACTGGCCGGGGATGGCCATTTTGGGGGGAATCGTCCTGGTGCTAGGCTTGACGCGTTATCTGGGCATTTCTCTCCCGCTGACTGCATCCAACCCGCCTCAGATGCAAGAGATCCTGGTTTTCCTGGCGATTCTTTGCGCGGCCGGCTTCCTTTTATGGCGTTTCACAAAGCCCGGAAAGCTAATACTAAGCGTAGCCTTCATAATTGTT
>JBEKEB010000205.1:0-5736 GCA_050014055.1 Anaerolineales bacterium
TGCCCGTGAAGAGTTTCGCAAGAGTATTGAGGGCATGTTGCCACCCGAATTCATGGATCACCGCCGCAACGCTCGCAAAGAAATGTTGATGGCTTGGCGAAGTATGATCGATGCATCGCTGGAACGAATGGAAGAACCCAAAAAGAAAGCCTAGAACAAAAAGCCGCCCCGTTTGAAACGGGGCGGCTTTTTAAATTAAAGTTTGAACTAAGGATGGAAACGCCGTGAAGTACCTCGACTGAAAAAGATGATCCAAATCAAGGTCACCCCTGAACATCCTAGAAGGATTCCGGCAAATGGAATTTTTCCGGCGTTGAAAAGAATTACACTACCGATTAAGAAGGCGGCAAAAACGAGACTGCCCGACAACCGGTTGACGGCTTTTTCCAGGTATGTCAACTGGCGACTGACCGTTGGTACCTGTACCGTTAGATCACCACGTTCGATCTGACTCAACACCCTTCCCATTTTCGATGGGATCGCAATCAGCTCCTTGAGGATATTTCCGGCTTCATCCAGCCAGACGCGCCAGTTGGAGCCGACTTCCTGCGAGACCAGTTTGGTTGCATACGGTCCAAGCTGGTTCCACAAATTGAATTCGCTATCCAGACCGGAACACATCCCCGACAAGATGGCCACCGTCCTTCCCAGTAAAAGCAGGTTTTGCGGTAGTTGGAAAGGCATATTGAACATCAAATCCCGGAATCTGTCCGCAAAGCGAAACATTTCTTCCGGGCTGAGTTGGCGTAACTCGTCCATCGATTTTCCCCAGAACATATCGAACATCGAAGCACTCATCTGTTCAAGCTCTTTCAAATCCGCACTGGGCAGCAACACATGCAAGGTTTGGAAGGAACGGATCAGACGGGCTGCATCTTGCAGGCCTGTGGCGATCAGCGCCTCGCGCAAGCCAGTCCGCAGGGTCTCGGGAACATGCCCAACCATCCCGAAATCCACGAAGGTCAGTTGCCAGGCCGGTTTCACATCCTCGGTTTGACCGGGTATCGGCGTTATGAACAGGTTGCCGGGATGAGGGTCCGCATGGAAGAATCCATCCTCGAAGATTTGCTTGAGATAGGTATCCAGTAACTGGCACGCCACCTCGGCACGGTCAATTCCGGCTGCACTAATGGCCTCATAATCGGTAATCTTGATGGCGAATACATCTTCCAAGGTCAGCACCCTGCGCGAGGTATGAGTCCACACCACCCTTGGCACATGCACACGCGGGACGTCTTTGAAGTTTTCGCCGAATATCTCTGCGTTGCGTCCTTCTGCTAGGTAATCCACCTCCTCATGAATTGAACTGGAAAACTCTTCAATTAATGATGGAACGTCCACCCGTTTGGCTACGGGTGGATATTTCTGTAGCCACCTGCCAACCTGCCGCAGCGCGGACAGATCAACTTCAATCAGCTGTTCAATGAATGGGCGCTGTATCTTGACAACCACATTGCAATAATCTCCACTGGCATCTGTCACACACAGCCGGGCGCGGTGTACCTGACCTAATGAAGCGGCTGCCAGAGGTATTTCCTCAAAAGACTCATATTTTTCATCCAGAGGCGCACCCAGATCTGTTTCAGCCTGTTTGCGGATCTCATCAAATTGCTCTGCCGGCACTTCATCCTGCAACCCGGCCAGCTCTTCGGTTATTTCGGATGGCAGGACATCCAAGCGTGCGGAAAGGAACTGTCCTACCTTGATCATCACCCCTCCCATCCGGATTGCCAGGCTTCGGAACTTTGCCGCGGTTCGCCGGTAACGATTGGAACGGGTCCGCCGGGCCAAAGCGCGCATCCCGATGCGTGGCAAAAGAACTTCCCAGAAGATGAAATTGATCGCCACGCCGGTAAAAAAAGTCATAATACTCCGGTAACGAGCCCGTAATAATGAATTCTTCATCCAGCCTCCATAAAATTAGCCATCTGATTGTATCACCAAGAATAAAAACAACTTTAAAGGTCACATCGCTTGCGCGTCCGGGCTTTTTCCAGTATGCTAGACCCATGAATCGGAGAAAAACGTGAGTAAATTCATTTCCTTTACTGATGATTTCGTCTGGGGCTGCGCATCCTCCGCTTACCAGGTGGAAGGCGCCTGGAACGAAGATGGTAAAGGGCCATCCATCTGGGATACCTTTGTGCACACGCCTGGCAGGATCCCCAACAATGAGACTGGCGACATTACCGTGGACCATTACCACCGCTATAAAGATGATGTAAGGTTAATGAAAGAACTCGGTCTGGCTGCCTATCGTTTCTCAATTTCCTGGGCCCGCATCCTGCCAAATGGCACCGGTGCTGTCAATCAGGCCGGTTTGGATTTCTATGATCGTTTGGTGGATGAACTCCTCGAGAAGAAGATCGAACCCTATGTCTGTCTATTTCACTATGATCTGCCTCAGGCGCTCCAGGATAAAGGTGGCTGGCCCAACCGGGATAGCGCCTATGCCTTTTCCGATTATGCTCATATCATGGCCGAACATCTCAGCGACCGTGTCAAGGTTTGGATGACCCACAACGAACCCTGGGTGGCTGCCATGGCCGGGTACTTTACCGGTGAACATGCCCCGGGATTGAAGGAGCCTGTCACAGGTTTTAAAGCATTGCACCATTTGTTCCTTTCCCATGGACTGGCTGCTGAGGCAATCCGCGCCTCTGCCAAACAACCGGTCAAGGTTGGCATCACATTAAACTTGAATCCTGTTCACCCGGCCTCCGACTCAAAAAAGGATCGCGCTGCCGCTCAACGGATGGATACTGCCCTCAATCGCCTGCAACTCGACCCGTTTCTTAAGGGTACCTCGCCCTTGCAGGAATTCGCGTTGGGAAACATCCTCGGCAAAAACCTTGTCAAACCAGGTGACCTGGAAAAGATCCACACGTTGGATTTGCTCGGCGTAAATTATTACACTCGTACCGTCGCCAAATATGACCCAAAATTCCCGGTGGTCTCCGCTGTACAAACCAAACCGGAAGGCAATGAATATTCCGGAATGTGGGAAATTTACCCGGAAGGCATCTTCGAAATATTAACCCGTATCTGGAAAGATTATTCCCCCCTCGCGCCGGAAAAAGGGGCTGGAATGGGGAAAATGCCTGAAATTATGATTACCGAGAATGGCGTGCCTGTGCCGGATGGCATCGATTTCGATGGTCGCATCCGCGACGAGCGACGGATCCGCTACCTGCGCGATCACCTTTTCCAGGTCCATCGCGCCATGCAAGCCGGCATTCCGGTAAAAGGGTACTTCCATTGGTCATTGATGGATAATTTTGAATGGGCCCTGGGCTACGCTCCGCGTTTCGGTCTGGTTTACGTGGACTATGAGACGCTTAAACGTACTATCAAAGACAGCGGTCGCTGGTTTGCAAGAGTGGTCCACGATAATGGTTTCGAATTCTAGATGACCCCTCATTACCTGATCGGTGTTGCCTGTGGAATAATCGGCGGCCTTTTGAATCAAGGCGGCCAGCTCTTGCAGAAAAAGGTGGTTAATGATATCCGCCACGATGATCCCGGCCAGGGTTTCATGCGCCGGCTGCTGCGCAATCCGCTCTGGGTGTTCGGGTTTGTAGTCGGCCTGGGAGGCGGTACGGCCGGATATATGTTGGCCCAGAGTCTGATAGGCCCAGCCTTAAGTCCGGGACTGATGGCCTCCGGGCTGATCCTGTTATCGATTGGTTCAGTCAGGCTCAACCATGAGGAATTGAACAAATCCGAGATTACCGGGATAATCCTGATGGTTATCGGCATACTCTCTCTCGGCTTGAGCGAGTTGAGTATCAGTGCCACACAGGTTAGAACCATGCTTGCCAACTATTCCGCGCAGATTCGGGTTGTCATTTTTACTGCCAGTTTGTTCTCCTGCTGCTTGCTGAGCCGCATCCTGGCATTACGCATCCAAAACCGCAAAGGATTGTTGATCGTTCTTGGGAACGGCTTTCTGGCCTGTCTATCTGATTTTTGGATCAATCCGTTGCTCGCCCTGATCGTTCTTGTACTGGTAGGAAAGGCGACTAATTTCCAGACTTTCTTTTTTATCATGGCAGCCGTGATCCTGGCCTTCACAGCCAGCGTGATTACCTGGCAGAACCAGATTGCTTTCAAATATGCCCAGGCCAGTAACATTATCCCGGTTGCACAGGTGCCCATTCAGATCTGCCCGGTATTGGTATACTTTTTCATCTTCGCGCTGACTCCTCCCCGAACAATTTCAGTGTTTTTTATTCTAACAGGCACCCTCCTGACGATCATCGCCGGGTTCTTGCTCGGCCAACGCCCGGAAACCTTTCTCGCCCAGAATAAACTTCCCGCACCAGAAATAAATCCTCACTCTCTTCTTTAGGTTGACTATGCGCAACATTCACGTCATTTCACACACACACTGGGATCGCGAATGGTATCGAACATTTCAATCGTTCCGGCTAAAACTCGTCCATCTGGTGGATGAGTTGTTGGACCTGCTCGAAAATGACCCGCACTTCAAATACTTCATGCTCGACGGTCAGACCATTGTATTGGACGACTACTTGGCCATGCGCCCGGAAAAAGAAGCGTTGCTCCGCAAACACATCCAGAAAGGTCGCATTCTCATCGGCCCTTGGCACATCTTGCCGGATATGTACCTGGTCGGTCCAGAATCACATATCCGTAACCTTCTGCAGGGCGACCGGACCGCTCGCCGTTTTGGATCGAAAATGATGGTTGGCTACATCCCCGATCCATTCGGTCATCCCGGTCAGCTCCCGCAGATCTTGCGCGGCTTCGGCATCAAAACTGTCTGTCTGTGGCGCGGGCTGGACGAAGAGCTTGCCGAATTATGGTGGGAATCCCCCGACGGATCGTGTGTGTTAACGTCTTACCTTCGTGACGGTTATGGAAACGGAGCCTCACTCCCTGCCGGCAACCCACCTGCTTTTGCCGAAGCGCTTTCGGCAGCAGCCGATTCCCTGGCTGTCCACTCAGCCATTTCGGATTATCTCATCATGTTTGGCACCGACCATATGGAGCCGCCAGTTAACACTTCCACAGCCATTGCATACGCAAATAAAATTTTGCCAGACACCCGCGTAATCCATTCCACTCTGCCTCGTTTCATCACCGCTCTCCAGGCGGATATTCGAAAGAAGAAACTGGTCCTCCCCACTGTCATTGGTGAGTTACGCGCAAGCAAACGAATGCATCTGCTGCCGGGAGTACTTTCCACCCGCATCTGGATCAAGCAGCGCAATTATGCCAGCGAGAACCTGCTTCTCAAATGGGTCGAACCTTTCACCACCTGGCAGGAACTCGCCACTGGCAGCCAATCATCCATTCTGAATCAAAAATCCGAGATCATCCGTCAGGCCTGGCGCTTGCTCATGGAAAACCATCCGCACGATTCCATCTGCGGCTGTTCCATTGACCAGGTGCACGAAGAAATGAAAGTTCGTTTCGACCAAGTCGACCAGATAGGCGAGGAGCTGACCCGCCAAAGTTTGGAAACCATCGCCGGGACGATTAACACCGCTGACAATTCAAAATCGCCCAATGAAAATCTTAACTTGGCTGTGGTTGTTTTCAACCCGAATTCTGCTGCATTTACAGACATTGCCAGCGCAGCCATTGAACTGCCAGATGGTGTGGACGAATTTGACCTGCTGGATGAGAACGGCATCACCCAACCTTACCAAACGCTTGGCCTCGGCAGTCGCGAGATCATCAACATGACTATGGATTCAAAGGCTCTAC
>JBEKEB010000206.1:0-5733 GCA_050014055.1 Anaerolineales bacterium
CCAGAAGGTCTTATCACGCTTGCGCCAGGCCTGGCTGGATGGAGAAGTGGGCACAGAAGGAGAAGAGACGAAACTGCTGGAAAAGTTAATGAAAATGTAACAAAAAAACTGGTGGCATATAAACCACCAGTTTTCTATTTATAAATTTGTATTTATATGAAGAATGTGATTCCAAATAACCAGGCAATGGTGGAAAAGAATACCAGCCATTCCAAGGCTGGAAATGCCCAAATGCGCGGGCGTTCGGGTTCCTGTTCCGGCTCAAGGCTATCTGTGGGCGTTTGCTTTTTTTCTCTGAACAGTGGCCATGCCAGGAAGGCTCCATAGGCAAGAAAAGCCAGCAGGCTGAGCAGGTTGGCTGCCAGAGGGATCATCACCTTTCCGGATGGCTGGAAGAAGATGGCCAGCCCGAAGAAAAAGACCATTACCAGTCCGGCGCGAAAATAGGTTGTTGCGGCGATCTTGTGGGCCTGGATATTGTTCATTGGGAAAACTCCCACTGCTGCTACGCCCAGTACTGCGATTACTCCTGCAGCAGTTCCCAGCCAGCCTAAAAGACTCCCGAATGCAATTCCCAGCCCGACCACATAAGGAAGCATTACCAATCCGGCCAGCAGCAGACCGGTATTGAAAATCCAGGCTGCGCGTGAAACGCCAATCTCACCGAGTTCGGAGATGAAATGGTTGAGCAAAGAAAAGCGCTCGCCGAGTTTGCCTCGGTACACCAACGAGGGATAAAGAACAGCCAGGATAATCAAGCCTGTCCCGGTGAAGCCAAAGATATGCAGAATGCTGAATGTCATGGGGAATATTATAAAAGCGTATTCACTTGTTCTGCAATTTTTCGAATAGCGCAGCGTCATGCAATCCTTGCAAGCGCGCAGATTTCCCTGCCGTTACGGTAAAGGTTAGATTCAGTTCCTGGCTTCCACCCCGGAAGGAAACGGAAATGCTTCCCGGTTGTGGGCCGGGTATTTTACCTGCAGGAAAGGTATCCAGAACAACCAGGATCCTTTCGAGCAAATTCCCCATATTAGTTTGGTCGGTAAGATTGGCAACTTTCACTGTAATGTAAAAATCTGTTTCCAGGGTACTGAAACTGACCGGTTTGTTGGTCTGGGAGTCGTAGCAGTTCTCTCCATATGCCTGAGCGTTCGCACCGACATCTTTCAGCCTGGCTGCGTTGATGGCAGCCTGGACATGCTTAGAAAGATCAGGCAGGGGCTGGGAGGCCCAGTTTAAATAACAGTTATGGGAATTGGCCGTCGTTGTGACAGTGGCCGGAATGGAATGGGGAAGATTGCAGGTTGCCAGGAGTAAAACAGGTAGGATGATCGCGATGATTTTACGCACTGCGGTTTAGAATTTACTGATATCCGAGAAGAAAGCCTTTTCTTTGGGATAGTGCGCACGGGTGGATATATACCATGCCCGCAGGATCTGGCCGTACATGTGCAACTTCCAAAGCAGCCCACCCCAGAACCCGCGTTCTGACCGGAATTCGCTCGACGGGTGCCAGACGCCCCTGAGCGCGACAACCTGGGTACGATAATTATGCTGGCTTGCCGTTACGGTCAATGCAATTTCAAAACCATACCCGGAAGCCGCCTCATGTGAGATGTTCTTAAGCAATTCCGCCCGCAAGCCACGCTGGCCGGTCAGGAATGGCGAGAGCCGGTGCGATAGATCGGTGCTAAAATGGCCGCCTTGGAACAGGCCGAGGGTCATATCGGCCCGATGGTCTATCACAGGCGCCACCAGGGCTAGGATATGTTCAGGAGTCAGGTCTTTGAGATCTGCGTCCAGCAGCAAGAGGATTGGTGCGGAAGTGGCAGACCAGCCGCTGAAAATTGCCTGCCCTTTGCCTCTATTCTGGTCATGGCGGATCACCTGCATGCGCTGGTCGAGCGCGGTAGCCCGGCTCAGGATTTCGAAGGTTTTATCCGATGAGCCATCGTCGACAAGAATGATCTCATCCAGAATGCTGCTGGCGCGTAAAACATCCAGAACACCGGAAACATTTAGTTCCTCATTAAACACTGGGAGAATAGTGGCGACGAGTGGCTTGCGTGACTGACGGGGGGTATCAGGCATCCAGGAGTTCCTTCCTTGTCCCGAGTATACCATCAAGCGCTTTTTTGGCGTCCCAGCAGTTCTCCCAGGATGATGACTATAAGTGTGGCGGCCCAGATGCCCAGCGAAGCCAATCCGCTCAGGCTTTCCACCTGGCTCTCGCGTTTTTCAACCTCGGTGAGAGACCGTCCTGCCATCACGAACCACTATTATAAGGTACGACCACCGTTGCCATGCGCACGCCGGCTTCAGGTTGCCAGGTAACCCGATTCTGACCATTTTGCCGGGCGTAATCCAGCGCACCCATAGGATAAGCTGGTAACTTGCCATGTAAAGTAGCGGAGGAAGCCAATACCTTTCCAGAATTGTCAAACACGATCAAGAAAGGAGCCAGGCTGTCGGCGACCTCCACTTTGGTGGAGGGTACAACCGAATCCATGCTTGCGCCGGCATTTAGATGGCTGGCTGCATCCTCTGCCATCTGGATCTGCGGTTCTACTATAATTTGAGAGATGCATAATGGATGATTAGATTTCAGATTGATAATCGTTTCCCACTCCTTTGATAGTTGTGTATAATTCGCCCATCTTAGCCTTCAATCGGAGTATGAATGACCCAGAAACCCACCGGCGCGGAAATTCGACAGACCTTTATTGAATTTTTCGTTGAACACAAGCATACCTTCGTCCCTTCCGCTTCACTCGTTCCGGGCGGGGATGCGACCTTACTTTTCACTAACGCCGGTATGGTCCAGTTCAAGGATGTCTTCCTGGGCACCGACAAGCGTCCTTATACCCGCGCGGTTGACTCGCAGAAGGTGCTGCGCGTGGCGGGAAAACATAACGACCTGGACGAGGTCGGGCGGGATGACAGCCATCACACTTTTTTTGAAATGCTCGGCAACTGGTCATTTGGCGATTATTACAAGCAGGAAGCCATCACCTGGGCCTGGCAACTACTCACGGATGTCTGGGGCCTACCTAGAGAAAGTCTGTATGCCACCTGCTTCAAGGATGACATGGGCAATATCCCGACTGACGATGAAGCTGCTGAAATTTGGAAGCAGCAACCCGGCATGGAACCGGCGCATGTCCTGTTTTTTGGGCGCAAAGAAAATTTTTGGGAGATGGCTGAAACAGGTCCGTGCGGGCCCTGTTCCGAGATCCACATGGACCGCGGCGAGCAATTCGATAACTTGCGCAGCAAACCCCATAGATGCGGGGTCAATGGGGAATGCACCCGCTTTCTCGAACTGTGGAATAACGTTTTTATCCAATACAACCGCATCGACAAGGATACCCTCGAACCGCTGCCTGCCAAACATGTGGATACCGGCATGGGATTTGAGCGCATCGTTTCCGTTCTTCAGGGGGTGGATTCGAACTACAAAATAGATCTTTTCCAGGGTGCTTTGGATAGTGTGCGTGCCTTGACCGGTGATTCACCCGAAAAAATGATTGCCAACTTCACGCCATACCGTGTCATCGCGGATCATGCCCGTGCAGCGGCTTTCCTGATCGCAGATGGCGTGGTTCCGGGCAATGTGGGGCGAAATTACGTCTGTCGTATGATCATCCGCCGTGCAGCGCGTTTCGGGACGAAACTTGGCCTGCATGAACCCTTCCTGTCGAATGTTGCCGAAGGCATCATCCTTGCTTACGGCGATTTTTACCCGGAATTGGTCAAAAGCCGGGAAGCCATCCTGGATAATCTGCGGCGCGAGGAAGTCCGCTTTGCACGCACCGTGGAATCAGGTACGTCCTATTTGCAAGGCATGCTGGATGAACTCAAACAATCCGGTCAGGTGACTCTGGATGGGCGCAAAGCGTTTGATCTATATGCCACTTATGGCCTGCCGTTCGAGATCGCCCGCGATATTGCCCGTGAACAGGATCTGGAAGTGGATGAAGCCGGTTTCCGCACTGCCATGGATGCGCACCGCCTCGCTTCCGGAGGCGGCAAAGCCATGGGCAGGATGGGCGGGGAGGATGCCGAGTTCTATGCTGGAATACGCAAAGAATTCCAGAAAGCCGGCCGGCTGGGAAAGGACGGGGTGGAGTACAACCCCTATGAATGGCTGCAGGTCGAAGGGCCGCTGCTGGCCCTGGTTGCGGATGGGCAGTTGTTGGATGAAGCCGGGGCCGGGGACAGGGTGGAGGTATTATTGCCGAAAACCGGCTTCTACATTGAATCCGGCGGACAGGTCTCCGATACCGGGACGATCCGTGCCAGCGACGGCTCCTGGGAGATCGAAATAACCGAGATGCGCAAGCCTTCAGCGGGCGTCATCGTCCATGTGGGGGAACTGGTCTTTGGGCATCCGAAAACCGGCGATCTGGCAATTGCAGCTGTGGACACTGCCCGCCGGCATGACATCCGCCGAAACCATACTGCCACCCATCTTTTACACGCCGCGCTGCACCAGGTACTGGGCCAAAAGGCGGTCCAAGCCGGTTCGCTGGTTGCGCCGGACCACTTCCGCTTTGACTTTAACCATCCCGAAGCAATGACGGCGGAGCAGGTCGAGCAGGTCGAGAAGCTGGTCAACGATGCCGTGGCAGCCGATTATGCTGTCACATCAGTTAGCAAATCGCGCCAGCAGGCAGTAAGCGAAGGCGCCATGGCACTCTTCGGGGAAAAGTATGGTGATGTGGTTCGTACCATCACCATTGGCGACCCGCAGCACAGGCATTCCTATGAACTATGCGGCGGCACGCACCTGGAGCGTACTTCGGATGTAGGCGCATTCCTGATTATCTCCGAGAGTTCGGCGGCGGCAGGCGTTCGCCGCATCGAGGCCGTGACCGGGCGAGGCGCGTATGGGCTGGTTGCCAGGCGTTTCAAGCTGCTCAAACAAGCTGCCGGTGTGCTCAAATCTGCAGTGGAGGAAGTGCCGCAGAAAGCTGAACAAATGCAGGACGAGTTGGCTGCCACCCGCAAGCAAGTGGCTGGGCTGAAAACAGATTTGGCGCTGGCTGCTTTCCGCAGCCAGCTATCCAACCCGACAACGGTAAAAGGAGTGCATTTTATGGCAATGCAACTCCCTGGCGCGGACAAGGAAACCCTTGGCCAATTGGCTGATAGTTTTCGGGAAAAATATCCCGACCACGGTATTTGTGTGATCGCCACCGTCAGTGCCGGTCAGGTGATCGTTATGGCAGCAGTGACCCAGGACCTGATCAAGCAGGGCATTAAAGCAGGTGACTTGGTCGGGCACGTTTCCCGCCAGTTGGGGGCGGGCGGGGGCGGGGCGCCTCACCTGGCTTTTGGCGGCGGACGGGATGCCACAAAAATCCCCGAAGCGCTAGCCAGCTTACCAGGCTGGTTGGAAGCGAAGATCAAATAATTCGAAAAGAGCAGACAAATTTGTCCGCCCTTTTTTTTGAAAGATGGAGAAATAAAAACTCAGACCCGAAGCTACGAGGCAGGACTGATTTCCCATTGAATTGGCTGCCTATCTGGGTTATTGTGGTTCAAATCTGAAAGGAGAATAGCATGTTACAGGTAAAGAGATTTCTACTGGTAATGTCTGTGCTTCTGTTGATGGCGTGTAATGCTGCTACAAAGCTCGCACAGGTGACCCAGATTCCCGTTTCAACGCAAACGCCATTGGCAGTTGTGAATACTCCATTACTGGAAACTGCGACCATCGCCCCGACT
>JBEKEB010000207.1:0-5724 GCA_050014055.1 Anaerolineales bacterium
CAACCCGGTCCAGCTCAGAACTTCGATCGACGAGAAAGTCGCCAAACTTTGGAAGATCTCATGGTAACATTTGGTCTTGAGGCATCACGGCTGGTAGATCACTATATCAACGAGAGCTCGTTTATTTTATAGACTTAATAATCGCTGGCAATATTTCCACTCTTCAATAACTAGTTCAACCTTCTTCCAGGGGAGTTCACGAGCGACATTATCCACAGGGTACATAATAAAACCGCCACCAGGAGCAAGTATTTGTTGGGCATGCCTTACTGCTTGGCGAATTTCTTCATCTTTCCATTGAGTCAACATTACTGCCGCGTTTATGCCTCCCATCAGGCAAACCCGGTCTCCCAATTCGCGTTTAACCTCCTCGAGATTTATATTATCCTGGACTGGGTCTACACCCATTATGCAATCAATACCCATTTCCAAAAAGTCCCTGCCTAGCGGCTTCCAACCTTTGGTGATGATATAGCGGAATGGAACCCCGTGAGAATGGACCCGGTCAATAATCTGTTGTAGGCGCGGTTTGAGCATCCGGCGGTAATTCTTTGGCGTCCAAAAATCCGTGCCCTCATACCAAGCCATATGTACATGATCGTCAATTTCCTCCCCGAGGAGCAGATCGAGTCGTTTCAGCTCCCATTCCAAAAGCACATCAAGCAAGGCTTCCAATAATTGCGGTTGATCCATTTGCCAATAGAGCACGTTTTCCATGCCGCACAACCAGACCGCAGAATCTCCCAGAGCGCTCCAGCCTCCATCGAGTGCCACACCTAATCGCTGAGCCTCTTGATGCAGCCCTAGCGAGCGCTGATGGAACTCAGCAATCTGGTCAGGGCTAGGATCAGCCAACAGGTACTGCAGGCGACTAACATCATCCACGTTCTTTATTAGAGGCTCATGGTAGCGCGGGATGTTAAAATCGCTAAAAAGCATAATATCCTCGCCATGCGGCCAATCTGGAGTAATCTTAACCACCTGGGTGAGTGTGCCTTCCGGGGTTTGATAGACTTTGCGCAACAATGGATAATTATCCCCCTCTGCTGGCGATAAGCGCTCTACTGAGCTTTGTAGGCCTGATACCTGGTCTGCATGATATTGCTCGGTATAGCCCAATGGTGGTTCCAGTAACAAGGTATCATCCACCCCCAGATTAAGCAGGTTCTCGGCGCGAACTACCTGGTCTTGCCAGGGGAAGGGGATATTACTGACTTCCTTGCCCATTGACCACAATCGTAGATACAACGGGTCATGATCAACAGGCCGGTGGCGGATAGCATTGAGCATTCTTTCGCGCGAGCGCATAGCGTTATTAATTTGTCCACCAAATCCGAAAAAAAGCCCTGAAACCCTTTCTATTGACTGAAATTTACTAAAATAGGCGTCACATACGCAAAACCTGTCATCCAGTGATGTTTAAAATCATTCATCACTATGATATTCAAAATTTCTCTGAATGGCGTAATGAATTATATTGGTTCTCTCTTATACCAACAAAATGTAATTGATCCTGAGCCATTTTATTGAAATTTACGCCACGTTTCAATCATTGTTTCCAGACCTTTCCAGGAGGTATCTGGATAAATTGAATTGACTGGATGAAGAATAAAGCGGTTAGTTTTGCTAAGGATTTCCATTGCCTTGGCAGTGTGTTTTATGATTTCTAAGTCTGGTGTATTAAGTGTAAGTGAACTGACTCCGCCCACCAGAGTGATTTGCCCCCCTAACCACTCCAGAGCTTTTTCCAGTGTAATATTATCTTTATACGGGTCCAAAAAATATAAGACGTCGACCCCGGAATCTACCAATCGTTGCCCCAGTTTATCAATTCCAGTGGTCATTACATAACCGAACAGCTTGTTGTGTTCGTGGGCAACTTTTGCCAGGGTCGATACATGTGGAAAAAGATATTTATCCAACAGGCGGGGCGACCAGAGTTCAGTGGATGAATACCAACCACGCTCCACCACCATATCAACGCCTGGGTGCATGGCAGCCAGGGTTGTCCGAGCTACATCTGTTTCGGTAATTTTCTCTAATAGCAAAGCAAAAGTACCTGGGGCATCCATAGCCAAATAGATCGCGCCTTGAATACCAGTCATCCATATAACCCCATCCATCCCGAAGGCAGACCAAGCTTGGACTGGTACACTGTATTCGTCTGCAAAGGCTTTGACTTTTTCCATCCTTTTTTCAAACCATTCCACTTTATCCGCATTCGGGGGGCGATATAGGTGCTGGACTGCCGGGATATCTGCGGCTGCAGTAACAATATGTTTCACAGCTCTCGGGATATTGAAGTCCTCGAACAGGGGCACATCTTTGGGCTGTAAAACCCATCCCGGCTCCATATATTCTCCAGTTTGCTTGACAGCATGCCTCAATCTACCCGATGGTGTTTCGTATTCCCGAATGCTCACTGGATATTGTTCGTCCATTACTCCTGTTGCGACTCTCGAATCCTTCCAGGTCACTTCAGGGTCAATGCTCCAGGGGACAGACACATCCAGTACGTCATCGACACCGATGGACTGCCATGCCAGCACACGTTGGAAATCGTCCTCCAATTCCCAAGGCTGCGGTAAGGTGTGAATATGCTCCAAACGTTTGCTGAACCAATGTTTCACTTCTTTTCCATTACACCTCCAACGTAAATATTCAGGCGGCTTGAAACCGAAGCTCCAGGTCGTGAAAGGCACATGGTCATGGGGTTCGCCTCGCCAGGCGGCAAGAATACGTTCCTTCGATAGCATTGTCTTAATTATCCTTTACAGGTTAATTGTTGAAAATTGCATCAACCATCATAAACCAAAGGATGCTTCCAGTGATCAATCATGACCTTCAGACCTTCTCCTTAACTATGGTTCTGTTACCAAATTTGAACCAAACCCAACATCCATGACATTATACCCGGATGTAAATCAAGATTTATATAAGTAATCCAGCTACAGGTGTAGAGAGGGAACGCTTCTCAGGGATCAAAAGTGAGGGTAGAAATCCATAACAAAACTTCCTAGAGTCCACGTTCCATTAGCTACTACTTGCTTTTTATGGTTTTAGTCCGAAGCCAATTGGCAAGTTCATCAATCTCCAAACCTTCCACTGCCACGCGCATGGTGCAGGCCACCAACTCTTCTGAAGAAGCCGTGAGTTTCCATCCATTGATCCGAAAGAATAACCCAGTCGCCGTGATGCCTGTACGTTTATTGCCATCCAAAAAAGGGTGGTTGTTGATCAGCGAATCCATCAGCGCGGCGGCTTTGCTAAACAAGTCCGGATAGAGCTCTTTGCTATCGAAGGTAGCTCGCGGCCGGGCGACAGCCGATTCGAGTAGAGCCAGGTCGCGCAAGCCGTGACTCCCGCCGGTCTCAGTGACCAGACGGGAGTGGATGAACAGCACCTGCTCGGGTGTCAGATAGTTCATTTGTGAGCGAGGGCTTCCAATGCTGGCCGATACTGTTCGATGAAATCGCTAACTTGGTGAGCAAATTCCTCGTTCAAGTCGCCGGCTAACGGCAGTTCGGCCGGCCGGATCAGGATTTGGTGGTTCTGCTGATCGAGTTCCACAGACACATCCGTGCCGTCTCCCATCCCAAGCGGTTCGAGAAGATCTTTTGGAAGGGAAACGACTAGACTGTTACCGGTCTTGAATACTTTTCGATGCATAGCGATCCTTTCTGGTGTGCTTACATCGTAAGTATATCATGGGAAAGATATGTAATAAATTGGCTTTTTTTGTTTTCTTAATGGTGCTTCCACCTATCCGTCCACCAAACTGAGCTGTTTGACATCCAGGAATGGGGATTTACACAAGCTATTTGTTTACTAGCCAACTGCTCAAATCCCGAACTTGCAGATTAAATATTCTCATTCCGGAAATATATCTCTTATATCTAGCAATATGATTGGGGAAATAAAATTCTCCTTGTTGCTCATGCTTGCGTCTCATGCCATGCCAGCCATCGCAGCCTGCGGCTTTTGCCTCCGGGGCCCCCGGTTTTGCCCCCGCCTGATCGAGCAGGGGGCAGGGGAGAAGGGGCAGGGGAAGCCTTTCGTCTCTGAGTTTGACGATAGGATCAGCTCCAGCGATTCTCAAGGCTATAGGTACACAACATGATAACTTCAAATATTTCTATTCAAGGGACAGGTTCAACAAATCGCACAAGTTGACCGCTCGCAAAACGTGTGTTTGTATCGGGCGCGATGGATTGCCACGGCTTTCACAAAGTAGGGGTTTGGGGTGCAGGCACCCCAAATTCTTCTTCTTTCCCCCGCCACCTGCCCCGTTCCTTTTAAGGGGTTGGGCGGGGGTAGGGGGAAGCCCCCAGCTATGGGGGTGGGGATTGCATGGCTCTCGGACTTTGTGAAAAGCGTGCAATCTGGAAACGATGAGCTATCTTTCATATTTCTTTAGAGGTATAATAAATAATAATTATTTATTAGAAACAATTATCGAAAGAAATCTCATGACCGATCCAGATGTCCGTTTTCATCAAATGATTGCCGCACTGAAGGAGCGCGGTTTCCGGCTGACCCCCCAACGAGTCGAGTTGGTGCGATTGATCGCAGTCAGTGAAGGACATCCCAGCGCAGGCCAACTGTACACAAAGATCAAGCGCCAGTTTCCAACCATGAGTCATGCAACAGTTTACAAAACCCTCGCTTTGTTGAAAGAGATGAATCAGGTGTTGGAGATCGATTTGCGTGATGACAGCCATTATGATGGCAACCGCCCCCAACCTCATCCCCATTTGATCTGCGTTAAATGTAATAAGATTATCGATGCGGAAGTGTCGCTTGATCAGGAATCGCTGCAGAGTTTGCAGCAGGCCTCAGGTTATAAGATCCTCCGCCCTCAAATATCCCTTTATGGACTTTGTCCGGATTGTCAAAACGAGGGATAAGAGATTCTTTTTTTGGAAACTGCGGATAATTATATTCAAATAGCGCTCTTCAACCATTCACACACACGAAAGGAGAAATCTAATGGACGAAAACAAGTGTCCGGTAACAGATGGAAGTCACCAACACCCGGCTGGCAGAGGCACATCCAACCAGGACTGGTGGCCGAACCAGTTGAATCTCGATATCTTGCACCAGCGTTCCTCCAAGTCCAATCCGATGGGGGCGGAATTCAACTATGCTGAGGAGTTCAAGAGTCTCGACCTGGCGGCATTGAAGAAGGACCTGCGGGAATTGATGACGAAGTCGCAGGAGTGGTGGCCGGCCGACTTCGGCAACTACGGCCCCCTGTTCATCCGCATGGCCTGGCACAGCGCCGGTACCTACCGCATCGGAGACGGTCGCGGGGGCGCTGGGTCCGGCAACCAACGCTTTGCGCCCCTCAACAGTTGGCCCGACAATGTCAACCTCGACAAGGCGCGCCGGCTGCTCTGGCCGATCAAGCAGAAGTACGGCCGGAAAATTTCCTGGGCCGACCTGATGATCCTCACCGGAAATGTCGCCCTGGAATCGATGGGTTTTAAGACCTTCGGTTTCGGCGGCGGGCGGGAGGACATCTGGGAGCCGGAAAAGGGCACCTACTGGGGTTCCGAGGACAAGTGGCTGGCAGACAAGCGCTACTCGGGTGACCGGGATCTCGAAAATCCGCTCGCTGCTGTGCAGATGGGTTTGATCTATGTCAACCCGGAAGGGCCGAACGGCAATCCGGATCCGCTGGCTGCCGCCAAGGATATCCGTGAGACCTTTGCTCGCATGGCG
>JBEKEB010000208.1:0-5703 GCA_050014055.1 Anaerolineales bacterium
GACCTGGCGTTTACGAAACGTCTGCTCTACCGACTGAGCTATGGTGGCGATTCGTCGAGCGGCGGGATTATACCAGTATTTTTTATTATCAGGCAAGTTTAAGACTTTGCGATTATACTCACAAGTATGAATGTGGCAATGTTATCCTACCACACCTGCCCGCTGGCAACCCTGGGTGGAAAAGACACCGGCGGAATGAATGTCTATGTACGCGACTTAACGCGTGAGTTAGGCCGGATGGGCATCCACGTGGATGTGTTTACGCGCTCGCAGGACGAGCATGTACCGCATGTGCTGCACGACCTGGGGTTTGGCAACCGCGTTGTACACGTTCCAGCCGGCCCTGAGATACCATGCCCGAAGCGGGAACTAACGGGCTACATCCCCCAATTCGTGGAGGGGATAAAGCAATTTACAAAAGAAAAAGACATTCATTATGATCTCATCCATAGCCATTACTGGATGTCGGGCCTAGCCGCTGAAGCGCTTTCGGACGCCTGGGGCGGAACGCCCATCGTCCAGATGTTCCATACCCTGGGCGAGATGAAGAACCGGGTGGCCCAGAGCGAGGCAGAACGGGAAGGCGCCTATCGGCTGGATGGCGAACGGCATGTTATGGAGCGTGTTAACCGGGTGATTGCAGCCACCCCGGCGGAACAGGCCCAGCTTGAATGGCTTTACAAGACCGATATGCGCAAGGTGACCGTAGTGCCACCTGGCGTGGATGTAGGCCATTTCTACCCCATCCCGGTGGATGAAGCCCGCCAATTCATCGGCCTGGCACCGGACGCCCGCATGATCCTGTTCGTCGGCCGAATCGAGCCGCTCAAGGGACTTGATACACTTATTAAAGCTGTGGCCTGTCTACGCGTCCAGGATCTTTCCGAACCGGTGCACCTGGCTGTCATTGGTGGCGATCCGGATGCCGCTCCTGAAGAAATGTCGGCCGAAATGGCGCGCATCCAAAAAATATGTGATGACCTGACGGTGGGGAAGATGGTGGCTTTCCTGGGCAAACGCAGCCAGGATACCCTGCCATATTACTACTCGGCGGCGGAAGTGGTAGTGATGCCATCACATTATGAGTCATTTGGTATGGTGGCCTTGGAAGCCATGGCTTGTGGAACACCGGTCATAGCCAGCCAAGTGGGCGGGCTGGCTTACCTGGTTCAGGATGGCGTGACCGGCTATCATGTACCAGATGGCGATGACGAGATTTTATGCGAAAAATTAACGGCATTGCTGGGAGATCCGTCGTTACGCCGGAGATTGGGCCGGAACGCGGCGGAATATGCTCAGAACTATGCTTGGGAAAAAATTGCCAATCAGATTGTAGGGGTCTATACTGACGTGATCAATTCCACCGTTCCATTAAATTCCTTTCAAAAGGTCCTGTAAATTATCCGCCACCCGTCCCGCAGTATGGCCATCCCAAAGAGGGATCGGCTGTCCATGCTTGTATTGGCCCGCGAGTACCTGCTCGAATACATTCCAGATGAGGTTTTCATCATTTCCCACAATGGTAGAAGTGCCCAACTCCACGGTAACGGGCCGCTCGGTATTCTTTCGCAATGTCAGGCATGGAATGCCCAGGCAACTGGTTTCTTCCTGGATACCACCCGAGTCAGTCAGGACAAGTTTGGCCTGCTTTTGCAAGCAGAGTGAATCCAAGTAATCCACCGGCTCGACCATGCGAAAATCGGAGGGTGGCGTATAGCCAAGCAACTCGATCTGCTTCTTCGTGCGGGGATGGACCGGGAAAATGAGCGGGATTTTTTGGGACAGGTCTGCAAACAAGGCAAGCAACCGGGAAAGAGTCTCAGGATCATCAACGTTGGATGGGCGGTGAAGTGTAAGCAGCGCATATTGACCCGGCTCGACTCCCAGGCGAGAGGCAGTCTGCCGTTGCAGAGCCTTTGGCAGCATCCGGACGAGTGAATCGATCATGATATTTCCCACCAAGTGAACCTTTTCCTCTGGTATGCCTTCCTGCTGCAAGTGCAACATCCCGGATGCTTCTGAAACCAGCAGGAGATCCGAAAGCGCATCCGTTACCAGCCGGTTGATCTCCTCCGGCATGCTGCGGTCAAAGCTCCGCAATCCGGCCTCCACGTGCACGACAGGAATCTGGCGCTTCGCGGCTGCCAGCGAACAGGCCAGGGTGCTGTTCACGTCGCCGAATACAACCACTGCGCTTGGGGGCTTTTCCTGGAGCAGTTCATCGAAGCGTTCCAGAATCCGGGCGGTCTGAAAGCTTTGCGTACCCGAGCCAACTTCCAGGTTGATGTCCGGTTCGGGGATGTTCAGAACTTTGAAGAAGGTCTCCGACATGGCATGGTCATAGTGTTGCCCGGTGTGTACGATCTGGAATGGCACACTCCGACGGGAATGCAATATCCATACGAGCGGGGCCAGTTTGATGAAATTGGGGCGTGCACCGGCAACCAGATAGATTAATTTGGTCATAATGATATTATGCCCTCTCCAGCAACCGATCAATCTCGCTCATCTGTTCCTGCTGGAGAGGACCGAATTGCATTGCCCCGGCATTTTCCTGTACCTGCGTAACTGTGCGGAAGCCCGGGATGGGGAGGGTCTTTTCACTGCGGGCCCAGTTCCAGGCCAGCGCGCCTTGCGCTAGGGTGCGCCCCTGTCTGGTCAGAATTTCACGGATGGCATCCCGCCTGGCCGCCCATTCTGGATTGGGAAGGCCATTCTTAAAATACTTCATCCAATCAGGGCTTTTTTCACCGCGTACATCATCAGCGGCGACTTTAATTCTGCCATTGTATTTATCGGTCAAAAGACCCATAGCCAGAGGTCCGCGGTTAAGGGCGGCCAGATCATATTTTTCACACAAGGCAAGCATGGCTGGGTTGTCATCCAATACATTGAGTTGCAATTGTACAGCGCTGCAATGTGGTCCTTGGGCAAAGACCTCGGCCCTCTCGGGGAAGTCTGTGCTCCAACCATAGGCGCGGATCTTGCCTGCACTGACGAGTCCTTCGAGCGTCTCGCGAACTGGGACGGCTTGTCCAGCCGGGAAACCATTGTCATGAAACTGGTACAGGTCGATATAATCCGTGTTTAGGCGGCCAAGAGAGTCTTCACAGGCTTTGCGGATGCCTTCCGGGGTGGTATCACTGCCGGTCACCTGGCGGGTGGTTTCATCGAAAACTGCATTGAACTTGGTGGCAATCACAACTTGGGCTCGGCGACCCTCAAATGCGCGTGCAAGCACCCGTTCACTGTGACCGGCCCCATACACATTGGCAGTGTCGAAAAAATTGACCCCCATATCCAGGGCCTTGTGGATTGCGCGGATGGATTCCTCATCATCCACTTCACCCCATCCATTAGGAGTAGTGCCAGCCCAGAAAGGCCCGCCAATGGCCCAGCAACCCATGCCGAGGGCGCTGACTTCAATACCTGAGCGACCGAGTGTTCGTCTCATAGCTTTTTTTCCTTCCAACAGTTTTTTGATGCCTTCCAAAACCATTTTCCAATTCTGGCTGGAGTGATTGGATTCATCCGGCGTGGCGTTGTTATCCTGGGTAACGGTCAATCTCGTTCCAGGCCCTTCGGGAGACAATTCATAGCGAACGGTTTTGTAGTTTTCTGGAGTATCCGGCAGGCCGGCCATGGAACTCCAGTAGGTCGAGACCAGAAGCTTGCCCGGCTCGATTCGCATGATCGTCCCTTTATCCTGGTATGACTTGCCTTGCCACTGGCCCTCGTAAATGATCGGGCTGCCCGCCTTCCAATCGGTTTTAACGGTAGTGCCAAACAAATATTGCCTGATAACGTCTGGGCTTGTGAGCGCTTCCCACACTTTTGAGATCGGAGCTTGGATAGAAACAGTAGCCTGGGAGATAAGTGGATTATTGGTTAGCATTTGAGCTCCTTTGTGGATGCCGAACCGCCCAACGAAAAGTTGGGCGGATGACTGTCTACTTTGCCAACGCCCCTTACTCTTTCAACTTGATTGCAAACAAGGTCGAGCCGTCGATCTCCTGGGTGCGCATCTGGAACAGATCTTTGTAGCTGGCAATGAGACGGGATAGCTGGCGGTGGCCGTAGGTGCGCGGGTCGAAACCGGGATCAAGCTGGTAAAGGGCGTTGCCCATATGATCCAGGCGAGCCCAGCCATCTTCCTGCTGGGCAATCTCGTAGGCTTGGCGTATCAGCGGCATCGGGTCGTTCTCATTCTCCGCTTCCGGGACAGGTGTAGGTGCGGGTGTAGCGATCACGGTTGATGCAACCGGGGTGGGTGCACTAGAAGAAGTGGACGGGGAGACCGGTTTTCTGCCGCGGCGGGTCTGTTTTTGTGCGACGGGGCGGGCTTGTTTGTGCTCGGCCACCAGGTTGGAAGTGTACACGAATACGTCGCATGCATTAACGAAGGGTTTGGGAGTCTTTTTCTCGCCAATCCCCATCACGAAAACGCCCGATTCACGAATGCGAGTGGCGAGACGGGTGTAATCGCTATCGCTGGAGACCAGGCAGAAGCCATCCACCACATCGGAATGGAGCAGGTCCATTGCGTCAATGATCATGGCACTGTCGGTAGCATTCTTGCCAACGGTGTATCGGAATTGCTGGACAGGCTGAACAGCGTGGAAGTTCAGCACGTCTTTCCATGAATTCATGCTCGAAGTAGTCCAATCGCCATAGATGCGTCGGACGGTGACTAGCCCATACTTACCAGCCTCAACCAAGGTTTGTGGCAGCAGGTTGGCCTGGGCGTTATCGCCGTCGATGAGGATGGCGATCTTGTGCCTTGCAGAAAGCTGTTCATCTGGCATAGTTTTTTCTTCCTTGAACGGAGTACTATCGGAATGCTTGCCTTTATAAGAACCCATTATAAGCGCTTTCTAGCCGTTAGATGGGTTCGATCAAGGTGACCACGCCGGTAAAAATTGTTGGTTGGGCAGTTTTTTGTTGTTATTTCCTTCTCACGCTATACTTGGAGCCATCTACGACACATAGGAATACGCGCCAAACCATAATGAAAAAAGCTCTGACACATGCGCCAGTCGGACTTGAACCAGAAGTTGCGCTGCATGAAAGCGAAGCCATGTTTAGCGCTTTGGCAGAAATGGCCTCTTCGGCGGTTTTTATTTTTCAAGGAACGCGGACCAAGTTTGTAAACCCGGCCGCCGAGCGCCTGAGCGGTTATTAAAAGGAAGAACTCCTGGAAAGAAATTTCTTTATTGCCTGACGCATGGTACAGACTTTTGGGGGAATAACAGTGAGCAGGGAGGGATAAACTATGTTGAACAGTATTTACGTGCTAAGAAGATGCAAGAGGGGGTGAAATAATGAGTGACGGTAAAAAGTGTTCTTTTATCAAGCCAAACGGGGAGCAATGTGAAGCATACAGTCTGACAAATTCCCAATTTTGTTTTGTGCACGCTCCTGAACTTGAAGGCAAGCGTGACCTTGCACGCAAATTAGGGGGGAGGCATAAAGAACAAATAGCAGGTATCCCATTAAAAATTGCAAGCGCAGAGGATGTTCTAGACCTTTTATCACTTGCAGTAGGTGAACTTGTAGCAATGCCTGCAACGGTTGCACAGGCAAAAGCAATAGTAAACGCCGCCTCCGCCTTGCTTGATACTCTGGAAATGGTTGAATTCGAAAGGAAACTTGATTTACTGGAGGCTGAACAGAATGAGATTAAAAAATAGGAAGCGTTTTGAA
>JBEKEB010000209.1:0-9388 GCA_050014055.1 Anaerolineales bacterium
GCCAGTCGGCTGCCATGGCTCTCAAACTCCGTGAGATGACGGTGATCCCTGCGCTCAACTTCACCCCCGCCCCCTGATTTTTCTTGTTCTTTGTGCAAGGAGTCGGGTTAATAGTTCCTAATCCCTTTTCCCCTTTTTACCTGCTCATCTTTTCTCCGCTCTCTTCTTCCTCTTTTTGTTTTTTGTTTTCCTTCGTGTCCGCTTGTCCCGCGGTGATCTCCCGCGGGATTGTGACCGCTTGTCCCGCGGTGCCTGTCCCGCGGGATCGTGGTGAAGTCTTTTTCTCTCCCTAATAATTCCCATCCATCTCCTCCAGCGGGTCCCTCAGCGTCGTCCATGTCGTCGGCAGGCCCACGCGCCACTCCATCCGGTCCAGCAGCGTGCACATCGCCCCCGTCATCAGGTCATCGTCGTGCACAACTTCCCCGCTCGCCGCATCCTTCGTCCCATCCGGCACCCCCCAACGCATGGTTTTTGTCGGCCCCTGGATGATCTCCGACCGGCATTTTTCCAGTTGGATGCGTAAAGTCTCGTCGAAGGGATGGTATTCCCGGTACCTCCCGCTCTCGACGATTCCGATAAATCCGTATCCCAGTTCGCTTTTCACCTTGGCCGAAAACTTCACCGGTATTATCTTATCCGAACCTAGATAATTGTCCAGCATGCCCTACAATCCTTCCCCCACCCCGGTCGCGTCGATCACGATTCGCATCGGCTTCCAGGTCTTCACCAGCCCCTGCACCGCCCCGAACACTACCACCTGGCTCTCCCCTTTCCATTCCTTTCGGAATACCACCAGGTAGCTTGGTCTCCCGATTAATGCTACCGTGCTCATGTCCACCTCCACGATCTTCAGCAAAGTACTGTCCCTTCCCTCGTTCTGTAGGGGCGGACCTGCGTGTCCGCCCTCTCCTCCAACCTCATACATCCCCCATTCGCTTCCGCTCATCCTCGCCTCATCCTGTCCGGCCACATCCATCAGGAACGCGTACGTCTTCCCTGCTTCCGGCTCCGTTCTCGCCGCGTGGCTGCCCTTCATCAGCGCCTGCCTGCCTGGTGGGAACATCCCCGCCTGCGCATCCACCGTCTCGCAGAAATATTGCGTCTTAACCAGCGGGTGCTGCCTGCCCAGCCTCGCAATTGCCCCGTCCACCGATTTGCCGTATTCCGGCACTACTGCCCGAACATCCTCCGCATCGAAGAAGAACACCCTCCTGATTCCATCCTTCTTTTCCTCTTCCAGCGCCATTTGGTATTCCCTTTCCAGCAGCGTGTTGCCGGTCCAGCGTGTCCCCGCAAATAACTTGGTCGCGTGCGTGCTCGCCGCCATCGGATCGATGTCCTTGTCGTACTTCAGCAACCCCACATCCTGTGCCTCATTGACCACCAGCAGCCGGTTGGCCCTTGCGCTCACCACGTGCGCCGTCGGGTCTGCGCTCAGGTAGGTGCAGTAGGCATTGTTGATCTGGTAGATATAACCCGAACGCCGGTTCCATTTCCCCATCGTCAGGATGTTGCCACGCAGACGGGTTTCCAGTCTGCGCATGCTCGTCTCGGTTTGTGGCTTGAAAGTCGGGTTGAAGAACACCATTTCGCCCCCGTATTTTTCGAATCGGGTCAGCAGGTACTGCACCAGGATCGCCAGCGCCTCGTCCTTCCCGCTCTGCCTGGGGAAGATCCACACAAAACTCATTCCCCGTTTCTTCTGCACGCTGTTCACCACCGCCTGGATTGCGATTTCCTGGTACGGTCGCAATGCCACGTTCCCCGCCTGCGCGAACCTCTCCGGGCACCGCAGCAAATACGCCGACCGCTTCGCCCGGAAGTTCATTTTCCTTTTCTTGACTTTCCTCACGCTAGTCTTCCTCATCCCTCTACCCTCATTTCCCTTAAGAATAACTTGACGATGTTATATAAAGAATTTTTTCACCACTAAGGACACAACGTACACGAAGGAAAGATTCTTTTTCTCCTTACGTTTTACCTATTACGTTTTATGTTTATCTCTGTTCATCTCCGGTTAATATTTCTTTCCTCTCCTCTTCCACCAATATCTCATCCTCCCTCCCATCCTCTTCCCTCAAATAATCATCTTCCAGGAACACCGGTAAACTGTTCAGTGCCTCCTCGAAATCATCATTGAGCGAAGTATCCGTCCCGCTGAACAGCGCATGCGTGCGCGCCGTCGTATTCAATGCCGTCAGCGCCAGGCTCAGGCTGTTGGTGATTTTTGCCAACGCCTCCACCTCCACCGGCTGGTTGTTCCGTGCCGCCTCTGCCACAATTTTTTGCAGGTACATATGGATTTCGAACACATTCTTCACCACCATCCGAATCATCCCGAGTTCGGGTTGGTAATCGTCCGGCGCCATCTTGCGCAGCCTCGCCAGGTCCTCCTCCGTGTAGTGCTTCGCATACAGCCCGTGTTTCAAAGCATTTCTGTTCCCTTTCGGTGCTCCCATCGTATACCTTCCTTTCTACTCACTGCTTTCTTCTTAATTCTTTTGTTCTTCGTTTTTTACGTTTTACGAATTACGTTTTACTTGTTACTCATCCATACAACAATCCTAGAACATAAGTTCTAATTTGTCAAGGGTTTACTCTTGCATTCTTTGAAATAGTGCAAGGGTTTACGTTGTATAATAGTGTAGGCAAGACAAGGTATTTCTTGAGGGTATTGTTTATTGGGAGGCTTTTTCACCGTTATCGGTTGGAAATTTTGAACTAATTAGCGCTGCGATTCAAACAAATCATGGGTCTGGTCTTTCCATAATACCGGTCGCGCAATGAAACAAGTCGTCATCGAAAATCCCATTCTCACCTCCCCCTTCGAGGAACCTCGCAGGCATTTCAAGTTCACGGAAGATGGCATCACGGACGAAATCATCGGAACCCGGCGGATCAGTCAGTATTTCATCCCCATTCCCCGCCCGAAGAAGAAAAGCCCCAAACAATTATCCTTTGAAACGCAATGGACTGCCGACCGGATTGAAGAGAACCGGTTGATCAACCAGATCCGCGAAGCAGTGGAAAAATGGCGCAAGGGCGGCTACATTGGCATTACCCAGACGACCGCCCGCCTGCTGGATTACTGGAAGCGTCCTGATCGGGAGCACAAGTTATTCTTCTGCCAGATCGAGGCGTTGGAGACGGCTATCTGGATTGCAGAGGTGGCCGGGAAGTACGGCGAAGCCTGGATCGAAAACCGGTTGCGGGAGGAGAACGCTCACTCCAATCCCCTGCTTTACCGCATTGCCTTCAAGATGGCCACCGGCTCCGGCAAGACGCTGGTGATGAACATGCTGATCGCCTGGCAGACCCTGAATAAACTCGCCAGCCCACAGGATGCCCGTTTCTCGGATACTTTCCTGATCGTCACCCCTGGCATTACCATCCGTGACCGGCTGCGGGTGTTGCTCCCCAACGACCCTAATAACTACTACCGCCTGCATGACCTGGTACCGCCCGAACTGCTGACCGAATTGGGTAAGGCCAAGATGGTCATCACCAACTTTCATGCCTTCAAGCCGCGCGAACGCATAGCTGCCGGAAAGCTGACCAAGGATATCCTGAAGGTTGGTAGTAACAATCGTAGTAACGACTTCAGTCGTTCTCCCTTCACTGAGACGCCTGATCAGATGGTCCGGCGTGTCTGCCGGGAATTGGGCAACAAGAAGAACATCATTGTCATCAACGACGAAGCCCATCACTGCTACCGGCGCAAGGTGGAAGAGCAAGAAGAAAAACTGACCGGCGACGAGCGCAAGGAAGCCGAACAGCGTGAAGAAGAAGCCCGCATCTGGATCTCCGGCTTGGAGGCCGCTGATCGACGCCATCGAATCGGGCATCGTCAAGGTGCCGCGCGTACCGGTGGCAGATGATTCGATGGTTGGGGAGCAGCCGACCTATCGAGATCTGTGGTTGCGCATCCGCGACCAGTTGCCCACAAAAGGCCGTAAAACCAAAGAGTTTGCCGGTGATCCGGTCTTACCAGCCGAGTTGGAAGGCGCGCTGCAAAGCCTGTACAGCAACTACCTGAAATATTTCAAGCAATGGGAGCAGAACACCCAAAACCGGGAGCGTGGTCTGACGCCACCTGTCTTTATTGTGGTGTGCAACAATACCAATGTTTCCAAAATGGTTTTTGATTACATCGCCGGTTGGGAAAAGACTCTACACGATGGAACCATCGTCAACGTGCCCGGGAAACTGGAGTTATTCAGCAATGTGGCCGATGGACTCTGGAGTGCCCGACCAAATACCATCTTGATTGATAGCCAGCAGTTGGAATCCGGCGAAGGTATGAGCGATGATTTCAAAAAGATCGCTGCCGTTGAAATCGAAGAGTTCAAAGATGAGTACCGGGTGCGTTTCCCCGGCCGGGATGCCGAAGAACTGACCGATGAAGACATCCTGCGAGAGGTAATGAACACGGTCGGCAAACCCGGCAAATTGGGCGAACAGGTACGCTGCGTGGTCTCGGTCTCGATGCTGACCGAAGGCTGGGATGCCAGCACCGTCACGCACATCCTGGGGGTGCGAGCCTTCGGGACGCAATTGCTGTGCGAACAGGTGGTCGGTCGCGGGCTGCGCCGCAGAAGTTACGCCACCAATGTAGATGGAAGATTCGAGCCTGACTATGCCGAAGTGTATGGCGTGCCGTTCTCGTTCATCCCCAGTGCTGGTTCGGCCACCGATCCAAAACCGGGCCCTGCACCGACACGCGTGCGTGCCCTGGAGGATCGCATCGCTTGTGAGATGACCTTCCCGCGTCTGGTCGGTTATCGTTACGAGTTGAAAGGGGAACGCCTGGATGTCACGTTCACACCCGATTCCCGAATGGCAATCTCGACTGCCGACCTGCCCACCGAAACCGAGATGTCTTCCATCATCGGCGAATCAGACCGGCATACCATTTACGGGTTGAAGGACCGGCGGCTGCATACACTGGATTTTGAACTGGCAAAACTGGTTTTGGAAAGAAAATTACAGGGCGCAGATGGGAACCTCAAACCCTGGCTGTTCCCGCAGCTGCTGGATATTGTCCGGCGCTGGCGGGAGCAGTGCCTGACCTGCAAAGATGACACCTTTCCGCAGATGCTCTTCATTGAGAAGTTCAAACACGATGCCGCCGAAAAGATCTACCAAACCATCGTGGCTTCCACATCCGGGGAGAAAATCCTGCTGCCCATCCTGCGCCCGTTTGAAACGATTGGTTACACCCGCTACGTGGACTTCGATACTGCCCGGGATGTCTACCGTACCCGCCCGGATAAGTGCCACATTTCTCATGTAGTGCTGGATAGCGGCTGGGAGGCCAAGCTGGCCGAGACGCTCGAAGAAATGGACGAAGTGATCTTCTACGCTAAGAATTTCCAGTTGGGCTTCACCATTCCATATACGCTGAATGGCAAGGAACATTCCTATCTCCCGGATTATCTCATCCATCTGGATGACGGTCACGGGCCGGACGATCTGTTGAATCTGATCCTGGAGGTCAGCGGTGAAGCCAAGAAAGAGAAAGCCGCCAAAGTTTCCACGGCACGCACCCTGTGGGTTCCGGTAATCAATAACCACGGCGGCTTCGGGCGCTGGGCCTTTATCGAGATCGTGGACCCGTGGGATGCCAAGAATACCATCCGGGCATTCTTGCAAGGCAAAGAGAATGAAGCTTTGCCTTTACTAAGGAAGTATCAGGTATAAAAAGTGTATTTGTTCTACGTTGATGAGTGTGGGCGACCTTCGCTCGAAGATAAATCCCTGACTGCCGATCCTTGGTTCGTGATGGCGGCGGTGGGTATTCATTCGAGTCAATGGCTTCTCATTGATGCCGAGATTACTCGTTTGAAGCAGAAATATTTCCCGCATATCAAACCTCTGAAAATTGAGCTCAAATCTACTAATATCCGGTCTGCAGGAGGGCCGCACCCTCGCTGGCCTTTCGCCGAATTGAAACCCGAAGCTTTGCTGCATCTGGTGGAAGAACTCTATGCAATCTATGATTCTTTTGGGTTGCCACTGTTCACGGTAACCATAAATCGCCTGGAGCACAAAGAGAAATACATTTCACAGGGCCATCGTCCTGACCCACCTTACCAATTGGCTTTCCGGATGCTGGTGGAACGCATTGACTGGTTCCTCGAAAACCAGAATACAGGCAAACCACTACAAGATCGCGAGTTTGGCTTCATCATCCTGGATGAATATGTTGGCCAGTACAAAGTTACTCGCAGCAATTTGCTGTGGTACCAGGAAAGCGGAACTTTCGCAAAAACCAGCATCGATTTCGTCAAGGAAGTCCCCTTCTTTAATGTCTCAGATTATTCCCAGTTACTGTCTTTGCCTGATCTGGTTGCATATAATGTGTATCACCGCTTCCGCTATGATCAACCCGAATATCCTTTTTACCAACTCATCAAGCCCATCTTTATCGACGGAATGGCAGGCTGTGGGGCTATGGGTTGAAAGTATTTCCCAATAAGAAAGCCCCGCCAGATGAACGCTGACAGGGCTGAGTATTTGAAGGAGGGCGGTGGCATTTCAGCCACCCATGGGCGCAGCTCAAAGCCGGGCACCCGCCTGAATTGATGATAGCATTATATATGATGAAAGTCAAGCAAAATAACCCACCCTGCTAGCCGGTCCGTCATCACGTCCAGACGGCGGCGGGGCCGCCACAGTCGGCGACCTTTCGCAGGGCAGGAGAAGTCTTTTGACTTTTACACGCATATGATAACGATTTTTACTCCCGGAGTCAATACGTGCGGAACGAAAATTTATCCTGGGAAATAAGCCATGACATCTGAATTGATCAAAGAATATGGCTACAGGCTATTGCCTCATCTGGTTCAGGCAGCAAAAACCATGAAAACTCCGACCTATGGAGAATTAGCCGAAAAGATCGGGGTCCATCATCGCGTCATGAATAGAATACTCGGTTATATCAGGGATGACATCTGCATCCAGCGCGGCCTGCCATTGATCACTTGTATCGTGGTGGGGCAGGCCACCGGGCTCCCGGGAGATGATTGGCTCCCGCAAGGGACTTCCCATCTGTCCCCCGAAGAATATAGGAGTGAATTTGAGAGATTTCGAGACCAGGTATTCGCTTATAAAGGTTGGGATTCGCTTCTAAAAGAACTTGATATGACACCGCTCGAACCAACCTTGGAAAGTCTCGATGACCGTGGCCGCACGTATTCTGAATATATCGAGCGAGTAGGTGGCGGAGAAGACGAAGGTCATAGGAAATTGAAAGAATATGTTGCCGCTCATCCAGAAGCAATCGGGTTGCCACCGGAGAACGCTGCACAGATGGAATACCTGTTTGTTGCCGGTGACCGGGCTGATATTGTCTTTGGAATTGGTCCGGATGCCTGGGCGGTGGTCGAGATCAAGAACGGCGAAATCGGCGAGTTGGTGAAAGGCGTCTATCAAGCCATAAAATACCGTGCTATGCTGCAGGCTGAGAAGGGCCACGGTATCTCTGTTCAGGTGGATGCCATTCTGGTCGCATATGAGATTCCTTCGGATATTTCCTACTTTGCCGCCAAATTCGGCATTCGATGCCGAATTATTCGGCGTGAAATTATGGGTAGGGGAATATGAGCGACTTATATAGTAATGCAATATTGTTGTTGCGATATATGTTTGAAAAAAGCATAATAGCTCCCAAGGGCATATCTCCTGAGGAACTCCAAGCCGCTGCGGGGATAAATCATGAGGAATTCGATACTGCAGAAAACTATACTTGAAGCCCATTTTATTGAGGGGACAACGGGAGAAAGATGGTTGACTTCTTATGGTGTTCAATATGTTACTGAAGTATTGAAACAACGAACACCAATCAGTCTCAATGCTGAAAAAGTCTTGAGGTTTTTAATTGAAGAGTTCAAAGATAATCAATTTCTCACACAAGGTGAAATAATCAACGGTGTCAATATTTCCCTGCAGGAATATCGTCAAGCTTATCAACAGTTGGTGGATTTCGATTTTGTAAAAACATTTGGTTCCGGAGAAAGCCCCGCTCTGACCCCAACCAAACATGGTCGTCAGGCCGTCCACTTGAATTTTCAAAGAACTACGGCTTCACCGAACATACAAGCAGGTGCAATATTCACCGGACCTGTCACTGGTAGCAACATCCAGGCGATTGCAAGCGCCATCAATTCTGAAATCCAACAAAATGTTTCATCTCTTTCATCCGAAGAGATCCAAGAAAAGGTGCAACAAACATTGAAGGAACTCCTCGGTCAGATTGAAGAGCATTTATCTCTACAACAAAAGGCTGCTTATGCTCAACTGGCTGCAGAGTTTCAGAAAGAAACAACCCAACCCAAACCTGATGAAGGGAAATTACACAAATTACTTGCCGGATTGGGATTACTTTCTGATCTTAGTGGAACAATTGACCTCGGTCAGAAAACTTTTCAACTGATTGCAATAGCAAGTCCATACATCATGATATTAGATCAGATCGTTGTGCAATTGCTCAAGATTTCAGCACATTAGCACAAACAAGTGAGAATATTATGCCCAAGAAACCTATTTCCTCCATTCCAGTAACTGCCCACACCCACGCCGATACGCGCCCCAATATCCCCACCGAGGAACTGCGCGATTTTATCGCCGAGGACGAGAAGAAGCCCAAAACGATGCTCTATCCACGCGACCCATCCCTTGACCCGCAATTGGTCTGGAAGGGCAAGGATGAGCAGGATTCCGCTGATCTGGCCGTGCCATCTGTGCCAGTTTACATCCAGGAGCACATCAAGCCGCAGGCTATCGTGGAAATGGTGCGGGCCGAGGCCAATAAGGCTGCACCCCAGCAACCCATGCTCTTCGCGGATTTCAACGGTCTGCCCTTCGAAGAACGCGTGGATTTCTACCACCACGACCAGCATTGGACCAATCGCATGATCCTGGGCGATTCCCTGCTGGTGATGACCTCGCTTGCCGAAAAGGAAGGCCTGAAGGGCAAGGTACAGATGATCTACCTGGACCCGCCCTATGGCATCAAGTTTGGCTCGAACTGGCAGGTTTCGACTAGAAAGCGGGATGTAAAGGATGGCAAGGCCGAAGATGCCACCCGCCAGCCCGAGCAGGTCAAAGCCTTCCGGGATACCTGGCAGTTGGGCATCCATTCCTACCTGGCTTACCTGCGTGACCGGCTGACCGTGGCGCGTGAATTGCTCACCGAGAGCGGAAGCATTTTTGTACAAATTGGTGATGAGAATGTACATTTAGTGCGATGTATTTTAGATGAGGTATTAGTATTACTACGCAAGGTTGACGGGAAGTGATTGATATGGTCTGAAACGTAAAGGCATGGTATCTTTTCTCCGACCACGATCCAGTGGAAAGGAGACGATACCATGCCAAGCGGAAT
>JBEKEB010000210.1:0-6978 GCA_050014055.1 Anaerolineales bacterium
CAGGAGTTCACACTTTTTGTGTTTGGGATGCCGCTCACTCTTTAAGTGTTCAGCTGGCTGGGCGGCAGCTTGACCTTCTTGCCGCCCCAGGGAAGAACATCCATGGTCTGTCCGATGCCCAGGCGGTCCAACTGCTGTCGGGCGAAGGATTTGGCGCTCACGCCTTTGGGGAGGTTGCTGACCTTGATCTCGTAGGCCAGCTTGTACATTGAAGCTGCCACACTGGTCGCATCGGCATGCCGATCGGCGGCTTCGTTCGTCAGGATGTGCCAGACTGCCACGAGCAGCCGCCGGGCAATGGCCACGATGGCCTTGCTGCGCCCCAGCCGGTATTCCAGCCGTTCGAACTCTTTCTTCCAGTAGGGATGGTGACGCACGGCGGCATTGGCCGCATCCACCATGGCGCCACGCAGGTCGCGCCGCCCGGCCTTGGTGATGTGCCCGGTGGCATGCATCTGGCCGGAGTCGTGGACGCTGGCGCCCAGCCCGGCATAGCCCACCAGGTGGCTGGCATCCTCGAAGCGCTCGATCGGCCCGATGGCCGCCAGGATGGTGAGTGCGGTGAGCATGGCGATCCCTGGAAGCTGGATGAGCAGCGGAACCCGCTCATCCCTGGCAGCTTCCTGACGCAGCACCTCTTCGATGGTCTTGATCTGCTTTTCCGCAAAGGCCAGGGTTTCGAGATCGGATGCAACGATGTACTTTTCGATGGTGCTGATCGGCAGGGACTCCCACCAGGCTTTCTGCTCGGGCTTGAAGGGCTGGGCGGGTCTTTCCCGGTGGGTGCGGTGCAGCAGCGAGGTCAGGCGGTTCTTGGCCTGGGTCTGCAGGCGCACCATTTTACCGCGCTGGGCGATCACGGCGCGCATCTCGCGCACTTCCACGGGCGGGATCCAGATACCGGTCAGCATCCCGGCGGCATGCAGCTGTGCCAGGGTCAGGGCAGCCTTCTTGTCCGTCTTGACCTTCACTCCTGTTACCAGGAGCACATTGGGCGGGTGGACGGCGATGACCGAACCGACATATGGAACGAGCGTATCATAGAACAGGTACGTATTTGTGGTCATCTCCATTACCACGGCATCCGTGGGGAGCAGATGTTTGGCGATCCAGTCTTCCAGTTGTTCGTTGGGGACCTTGTGGGGACCAAAGACGGTGCGCTTTTCGGCGTTCACACCCACGGCCACAAAATAAGCCTTGTGGATGTCCAGACCGATCCAGCGCGTCAGGATGGGTTGTTGTTCTGGCATAAAGAACTCCTTTGTGAGAAATTACCTTTGAGCGCGTTCTCTTCTGGGGCGGCGCTTCACACACACAAACGAGTTCGTCTATGCAGACCATCTCAGGTTAGCGGATGCGACCGGGGCAACCAAACAACGCACTCAAAGGATTCTTAATGCTAACACTCTTCGGATAAAGCTTGGCTTGCTTCTAAAATTTCATCCAACCGGCGGATAACTTTTGTTCCCATTTGTAGTAGGCTGGTATTTTTTGAAAAATATTCATCCACACGATTTGAAAGAAGAATGGAAAGTTCGTCCACCTTTGTTCTTTACTGTTTTCGGTACCAGACTATGCCACGAATATAACAACGACTCCGATTACTTCAAAGAGCAAAAGATTGACCCCCAGTCCTAAGCTCATCTCTTGTCAAGTAGCGGGTCAATGTCTGAGCGAATATCCGCAAGTGACTGGAACGGGCCTATTTGTTCGCTCCGCAGGATGCCTTGCTGGTCAACAATGTAAGTTTCTGGCATGGCAATGTTATGATTGAAAATTGGGGTAATGCGCGTACCCAAGTCCGGCCCATTTGGATAAGAAATATCGAAGGTGGACAGGAATTGGAGTGCTTTCGCATCCACATCCGTATAATCCACACCCAAGAAAACCACCTTGCCTTCGGGCAGGTAATAATTCCAGGCGGCTTCCATAACCGGAGCCTCATCCGCGCAAGTCACGCACCAAGAAGCCCAGAAGTTGACTACCACCACCTTGCCACGCAACGCCACCAGATTCACTTGCCCAGCACCCTGATACGGATATCCATCAAACAGTTTGAGTGTAAAATCAGGTACTTGGGAACCAATAGACATAATAGGATGCTGAGCCCGGAATAATCCCAACCCTAAAAGAACAAGCAACGCCAGCAGCCCAACCCAGATCAGTATCTGCGCCCACAAAGGTGCACCTCGACGGAGTACGGCTGTAGGTTTTTTTATATTTTGGTCCATATCACTTTCCCATTTATATTTATTTATTTCATCTTAGAGATAGAAGACTTTTCTTTCTGAGCGGTTTCATTTGAGACACCAGGTCCAACAACCGGTTCATTTGACAACCCTTTCCAGTTTCGAAACGCCGAGAAGAGCGGGGTGAATATCATAATATCAAATTGTGTATATTAATATCAATCTGATTAGAACAACTTTTTATAACTGCATTAGAGGACCGATTCAGTAAAACCTTATTGGGATTTTTACATATCTAGATTAATCTTTGCTTAGAACATAAATTAACCCGGGGAGGTTCTTATCATACGAGTCCCACAAGTACGGCAGAAAACATCCCCTGGCTGGGCACGTTTCCCGCACTTCTGGCAATATATGAACCCCTCTTTGCCATCCCTATGATGATGCTCTCCTCTTTTGACCGGTCTTAACACTTGACCTCCACGCTGCCATGTGACGAATCCGACGATGCCGGCAACTATCAACAATAATCCAATCGCCGCCAGCACCCAGGGTAAAATTCCAGTCATCGATACATGCCCGGGAGTATCTGGCCCTGGTGTGGAAATAGCCTGGACTGGAAGACTTGAAATACTCAAAGCATCCGTCTGGCGCTGATAATCAATCGTCAATGCAAAAGACTTACTGGGCAGAAGGTCTGTTGCCTCAATCCTGTAATTTGTCAGGCCATCCTGGCCTGGGCTGGTATCGACCGGCGGAAGGCTAATGGTAGGACTTTCTGCGCCAAGAGGTCTAAGAAAGTTGACTTCCAATTTTTCAGCTGCATAATCCCCGGGCCAGTTGAAAACGATATGTCGCGTTGTTCCATCCTTGACCAGAGCTGTGTAATACTCAACCTGTACTTGAGGTGAAGTAGTGTTGATGGTAAGCACTGACCATGGCGCTTGTATTGTGCTGTCAAATGGTACATTGATCAAATTCCCGCTCACATCAACAATTGCCACTGCGTTAATCTCCGCACCCAAAGGTACTCGCAAGGAAAGGCTTGCAGGCAAGACTGTATCGGGGGCCAAGGTGAAATGGTAAATCATCAACACTGCCGGACGGTCGTATTCCGGCCAAATATCTACGGTTACCAGACTGAAATGCAATTTCCCCTCAGCCTGGACAGAAACAGGAACAAGCAAAATAATCCACAGCGACAGCAACAACAATACCTTGCGCATTGTACGTCTCCATTGAGTGGGGTGGATTATATCTTACCACGAACAGGAAGAGCGTTCACTAAAGAACAGATTGTCCGGTTGACCGGCGATTGTATCCCCTTCTGCTCCCCCATTCGGACAATCGCCCCATTAATCGCCTCTATTTCAGTTGGTGCTCCGCGCAGAACATCCTGAAGCATGGAAGATATGTTTTCCTCGGTATGTTGGGCTACTTCTTCAACTGCACGGCCAGGGTCTAAAAATGGCAATTCCACCGCGAGCGCCTCCGCTACTTTTGCAGCCTCGCCGGCAAGCTGCCCCATCAACGTACGTGCTGGTAGATTGGTAAGTAAATCACCGTTCTTTACGCGCAGAAGCGCCGTTAAAGGATTGATGGCAGCGTTGATTACCAGCTTACCCCAGACAACTGGCTCCACATTCGTAGCAAGGCTTACCTCAAATCTCGACTGATGCAGCATCTCCACCAGCCCAGCAATCCGGGAATGTCTCTCAAGAGTAATCACTCCCTCACCACTGGAACGGACCGAGCCTGGAACAAGCAGAGTCGCCCCAAGAGTAGTCACGCCCCGGGAAACTCGCCGAAGGCCAAGGATATTGGAAAGGATCATATCGTTGCCAAGGCCATTTTGGAGCGTCACGGCCAGACCATCATCCGCCAGGCACTTTGCTAACTGGGATGCACTATGTTCTGTTTGCCAGGATTTAACTAGTACCAGTGCGTACTTCACCCCTTGGCAATCATCCGGGTTGTCGGTAGCCTCCACGATCTGGCTATCTCCGTCGTTCAACCGTGCCCCGGTTTTGCGCAAAGCTGCCAAACCTTCCTGCCAGGAACCAAGCATTATTACATCCACACCTTTTGCTGAAAGCCGGGCAGCAAAAAGGGTGGCGAGGGCACCGCTGCCAACAATTAATAAATTTGCTTTCATTTGAGCTTATCTACCTCTATTTCCCTCAATAACAACCCCCATTCTTCTTCAGGCATTTCCAAAGTATGTTCCTGTGCAGGGTAGCGCCGTGCCAACACATCGTCGATATATTCTCCAAAGGCACGTTCCATCTCGCCATTCAAGTCGGCATATTTCTTGACGAATTTTGGCGTGAAACGATCAAAAAGGCCCAGCATATCGTGAACAACTAGCACTTGCCCATCACAACCTGCACCAGCTCCAATACCAATGGTCGGAATAGAGATACGTTTGGAAATCAATTCTGCCAGACGGGCAGGAACCGATTCCAGCACCAGGCTGAAACAGCCGGCTTCCTCGAGCAGAACAGCATCCTCCAATATACGCCTGGCAGCCGCAGTAGTTCGTCCCTGCGGACGAAACCCTCCCAGAGCATGGATTGATTGCGGGGTTAGGCCAAGATGTCCCATAACAGGAATTCCTGCATTGGAGATGGCACGAATGGTATCCAGGCGTTCCCGTCCTCCCTCCAGCTTGACCACATTCATTCCGCCTTCCTGTAGAAATCTTCCAGCATTATGGACTGCACGCTCCACTGAAACCTGGTACGACATAAAAGGCATATCTCCAATGAGCAAAGCTGATTTGGCTCCCCGTGCAACAGCGCGACAGTGGTGAAGACTTTCCTCCATAGTAACTGGCATGGTATTTTCGTATCCCAGTACCACCATTCCGAGCGAATCCCCTACCAATATGGCATCAATACCAGCTCGATCAAGAGCCAGAGCAGTCGGATAATCGTAGCCTGTCAGCATGGTGATTGGTTCACCATGCTCTTTTTTTAGGCGAAATGTTAGTATGGTTTTCTTTTTGTTAACTGTCGGTAAATTGGTGTCTGACGCAATTGTTTGCATGGTACCCTCCTTTGGGTAGGGGCCAGGGATGAATATTTATATAAAAAACAATCCTCAGGCTATCGTGTTCGTTGATTTAATTACTTGAATCCTGTCGCGTTCTAATTGATACACGCAGGTATTATGATTATTCCACAAAATCAGCACAATTGCAATCTAGTAACCCGCCTCATTCTGCTCTATAATAGAAACAATAATCATCGTCTTTCACAGGAGGCTTTTATGCGGCGGGTTTTTGGTTTCTTCATTGGTGCGACGATCGGTGGATTGGTAGGTGCGACCGTGGCCCTGTTATTCGCTCCAGCTTCGGGAAAGGAAATACGCGCACAAATCACTGACCGCGCCCAGGCCTTTGCGAACGAAATTCGACAGGCAGCAAATTCGAAACGAATCGAATTACAGGAACGTCTGGAAATCCTGCGCGCTCCCAAGGCGTAAATTAAGCTCTGAAAGTAAAAAAAACGGAATCTAGATTTCGGATCTTACTTCCTTATAAAACCTTTCTACGCGTGCCATATTTGGCAAGTACGCAGCCCGCTCTTCGATAAGTACTGCATTATATTTTGCAGCCTTTGTTCGCAGGGCGGGCTGGCTGATTGCTAGCAGGATGGCATCTGCAATCGAGTGTGCATCTGTTGCATCCACCAGCAAGCCATTGATACCTGATTGCACCCATTCACGCATAGATTCGATATCTCCCACTACCGGAAAACAACCACAGGCCATCGTTTCCAGCAAGGAGTTGGGAGTCCCGTCATGTATGCTGGGCGAAACAAATATCTGGGATTTTTGGAACAGCCTCCACAATTGCGCTTGACTCAACCGAGGCCATAATTTTGTGTTCGCCCGGATCCCTAATTTATCCACTTGACGCTCAGATTCTTTATCCCCCCTAAGTGAAGGACAAATAAAAACCGCGCTAGGAATCTTAGCCAAGACCTCTGGGATGGCTTGAATGAAAACATCCTGTCGCAAGCTGCCGGGTCTCTGTCCGCGTGGGTTAACGATGACCGGCCCATCGGGTAATTTCTCTGGTAATTCTTCCGCAAATAAGTCCATACCGATTTCATCCAACCGGATTCCTCCCGATCCCGGCACAGTTAAAGTCGGCTTTCCTGATTTAAACCCCCACTCAATTCCCAGATGGATATCACGCTGCGTGTCTGTTATAAGGCCATCCGCCCTATTCAAGACACCTCTCGTTAAACGAGCCATAAAGAATGATCCACGGGCATGCAGTGTGATATCGTTCCCCCAGGTGGATATTACCAGTGGGATTCCAGGCGGCGTGGCAACAGACAGCATTCCTTCGAATGGAATACGAAGAGCATGCACTAAATCTGGCTGAATTTCGGTAACCAGGCTGCGAAAACGCGCTTGGTAAATTGGCATGCTGATAGGTCCAAGGTAATAACGCAACTGGCGCAAAAAACCACGCAGGGGACCTATCTTACCTGATCGGTTTACTACTCCGAGAGTGTTTCTCATCTGTTCACCGGCCATTCTTCCGAAGGCTACCGGCAGTATATGAAATGAGACCAATCCGGGCGGTATATCGCAGGGAAAAGTTGATATGAGATGGACGGTATGACCTGTCTCTATCCAGTATCGTAACCAGCTGAGTGTGGTTGGAGACCGCCCGTCTGCAATAAAAAGGATTTTCATTAATTGCAATATACCACAAACATGGTATGAATAAGTATTTAACGAATAGTTCCAGTCTGGGTATAGTACACTATCG
>JBEKEB010000211.1:0-5649 GCA_050014055.1 Anaerolineales bacterium
TTCTGGTGACTTGTCGTCAACATACCATTCCGATCCTGGATTATATGGTCAGCCTGCAGCGATACGGCGATACGACGCCATCGCTCACAGCTTCACCATAAATCAACGCTAAACATGTACATCGTCCAATGCCGAATAGCGGTCCTGCGTTATATGTAAATAAATGGGGCTGATATGGAATCTTCCTCCCCTTCCCAATCCCTGGTTATCCTACACCCTTCCCCCGCCCCGTATTTGTTCAGCGGAAAAATTAAAGAAAAGCTCTTTCATGCATGCCGGGTTTCTTCACCGTAATGACCTTCTTCTTTATGGTTCATTCATCATGCAGCATTCCCTTTCCCACATTCGTTTTTTCTCCGTTTCTAAAAAAGTACACATTATTCGTTTCCCATTCGTTTATATCCAATAACGAAAGTTTCCCCGAAGGGGATATCCATTCACGAATGCAAGCTCCCTATTCCCTGATTGCCTGATTACCTGATTACCTGATCCTTGATTGCCTGATTGCCTGATTACCAGACCCCTGATTACCCGCTCTCTGCTCTCACCTCTCTATTCTTTCTGTAACCTGAAAGGTACTTCATGTCCAAACAAAATCCTCATCTTGAAAGGCAGCCCGCGCGAAAGGGGCAACAGCGCCACCCTGGCGGATCACTTGGCCTCCGGCGCCGTGGAAGCCGGCGCGCAGGTCGAAAGTATCTACCTGCACAGCCTGGACATCCGTCCCTGTGACGCCTTCGACCTGTGCAAGGAACCCGGCAGCGGCTGCGTCATCGAAGACGACATGCAGCCACTTTACCCGAAACTGGCCGCGGCGGATGCCATCGTGCTGGCCAGTCCCATCTACTGGTTCACTTTTAGCGCCCAATTGAAGCTCTGCATGGACCGCTGGTATGCCTTCCAATCCTCCCAATGGCAGGAATTGCAAGACAAACCTTTTGGCATTATCCTGACCTACGGCTATACCGACCTGTACACTTCCGGCGGCATCAACGCCATCCACACCTTCGAGAGCATGGTGCGCTTCCTGCATGGCAAGCTGGCCGGGATCGTCCACGCCAGCCTGGATCAGGCTGGTGAGGCCGAACAGCAACCGGCGCTGCTGGAGCAAGCTTTCCAACTGGGCCAGATGTTGGCGCGCGGCAAGAATGAAAGGGTCTGAAACCAAAGTTCTCTCAAGCCGGTTCTGTTGATGGATTTGTTACCCAAGTAAAGTCAAGGAGTTCACATGGCACATGATGAATTGTTGGCAGTCCGCTTACGCGCCGCTCTAGGTGCGCAGCCGGGTCTGGAAGAAAAGAAAATGTTCGGCGGGGTCGGCTTCCTGGTCAATGGCAATATGGCCTGCGGAGTGCATAAAGATAATATGATAGTGCGGGTCGGGCCGGAAAAGCATGCCTGGGCCCTGGCACAGCCGCACACCCGTCCATTCGATATGACCGGCCATCCGATGTCCGGCTGGGTCGAGGTCGAGCCGCCAGGCATTGCTACGGAGAAGGCCATTAAGGCCTGGGTGAAACTGGGTCTGGCCTTCGCCCTCTCCCTGCCAGGAAAATAGGGCCTTTTTACAGACCTTGACATCCCTGCTGTCATCGGTTATTGTTCTCTTTAATAATCACATTAGTTCAGCAGTCGCTGCTGTTGTACGTTTGAGCTACGCTCTTTCCCCCAACGCTTGTTTGACTTCTGAAGAAAAGGAATTTTAGTGAACTTCAACCAGTTCAACCTCGATGCACGCCTGCAGGCGGGGATTGACCGTCTCGGCTATGTCGAGGCGACCCCCATTCAAGTAGCGGCCCTTCCGGCCGCCCTGGCCGGTGATGACCTGATTGGCACCGCCCAGACCGGCACTGGCAAAACGGCTGCCTTCGTCCTGCCTATCTTAAATAAACTCCTGACCGGTCCGCGCAACCGCACGCGCGCGCTGATCGTCACCCCCACGCGTGAACTTGCCGAACAGATCCACGAGGCAGTCAAGGATCTCGGCACCGGCACCAAATTGCGCTGCGCCACTATCTACGGCGGGGTGGGCGCGGCTTCCCAGACCTCGGCCCTGCGCGACGGGGTCGAAATCCTGGTGGCCTGCCCGGGCCGCCTGCTGGACCATATCCAGCAGGGCCATGCCCACCTTGACAAAGTGGAAATCCTCGTGCTGGATGAGGGCGACCGCATGCTCGATATGGGCTTCCTGCCAGACGTGAAACGCATCCTCCAACACATCCCCGCCAAACGACAGACCATGCTCTTTTCGGCAACTTTCCCACTGGAAATCGAAAAACTGGCTGCAACCACCCTGCACCACCCTAGGCGCATCGCCATCGGGCTTAGCCGGCCGGCCCACACCGTCACCCACGCACTTTATCCGGTGCCGCAACATCTGAAGACAGCCCTGTTACTGGACCTGCTCAAACAAACCGACACCGAGTCGGTGCTGATCTTCACCCGCACCAAACACCGCGCCCACCGCCTGTCGCAACAGATCGAGCGGGCCGGCTTCAAAACCACCAGTCTGCACAGCGACCGCACGCAGGGTCAGCGCCAGAGCGCGCTGAACGGCTTCAAGAGCGGCCAGTACCAGATCATGGTGGCCACCGACATCGCCGCACGCGGCCTGGATGTGGAGAGTATCTCGCATGTCATCAACTTCGACATGCCTGCCACCGCCGACGATTACATTCACCGCATCGGGCGGACCGGCCGCGCCGAACGCAGCGGGGATGCCTTCACCCTGGTTACGCCGGATGATAAAGATGTCATCCGCGCCTTGGAAAAGATCATGGGAAAACTACTGCCCCGCCAGATCCTGGAAGGGTTCGATTATGATATCCCGGCCCCTGAAATATCCATCTCCAAGGCCAGGCCCGCATATGCTTCATTTGAACCACGTCGCAGCCAGCCTGCAGCCACCCCGGCACACGCCCAAAAAAGGCAACCGGCGAATCGCCAGCCACAGCGCCGGCTGCGCCAGAGATTCGCAAGCGGCAGGGTAAAGTAGACTAAATTAACCCCATTGATATATATCATTTGTCCGGCAGTCACCTGCCGGACAAATCTGTTTATTCTGGATTTTCTTTCTGCTTCTTCGGCATGGCCCAGATGAAGATGGCGGCGCCAAAACCAAGGCCAAACCCGCCTAGCGCGCCCGGTGCCAGGAACACCACCATGGCGATCACCAGTCCGGCCAGGCCAAGGAAGAGCGCCACCTGCATCGGCCAGGTCTGCGCTTTGTGAAACATATCCACGGCCAGGTAGCCAATGGCCACCCCCACAGCCGCCATACCCAGCAGGCGAATAAGTGCGGCAATCAGGTTGATGATATCGAAAACGATTTGAGGCATTGCAAGGCTCCTTTCAAGCAAATGTAGGTTATACCCCGGCCCAAATGAGCCAAAGGCCAATCATGAATATCCCAATTATAAACCTGATTACGAATGCCCAGCCCCATCCGACTAGCATCCCTTTTAGCGAAACCAGGGCCTTGCGCCAATCCTTACGGCGGATGCATTCGATCACGAATACAGTCCCCAGCGCCGCCAGGATCCCGCCTATGATCGGGATGGGGATGACGAAACTGCCTACGATGGCAGCCACCAGCGCAAGCAGGATGACCCACCAGGGAGCGCCCTCTTTATGCGCCGACCTGCTCATCAGTATATTGTCGACGACCGTCCCGGCGATCATGAGCACCGTCAGGATGGAGAACATGATCCAGCCCAGTGTACCGAACCCGGCCACCAGGCCGTAACCGAGCGCCGCCGCCCAGATGATGACCAATCCCGGCAAAAGCGCCAGAACCAGCAGGCCTGCCAGCATGACCGTCAAAGTGATGCTCTTGATGAGCAGGGGGACATCGATGGAAAAGGGACCTATTGCCATGCATCGCTCCCGTGCTCGTCAAGGACGGATGACTTCCACTCCACCCATCCATGGACGCAGGATTTCCGGTATTTTTATCGACCCGTCGGCCTGCTGGTAATTTTCGAGCACGGCAATCAAAGTGCGCGGCATGCCCAGGCCCGAGCCATTTAATGTGTGAACGAACCGTGGCTTGCCGCCATCCGCGGGACGATATTTGATGTTGGCCCGGCGTGCCTGGAAATCGGTATCGTTCGACACCGACGACACCTCCAGCCACTCCGCCTGCCCGGCTGCCCAGACCTCGATATCATAGGTCATGGTTGCACCGAAACCGATGTCACCGGTGCACAATTGCTTGACTCGATAGGTGAGACCCAGGCCGGTGCAGGTTGCCTCGGCATCTGCGCGCATCTGCTCGAGCATCCGATCCGATTCTTCCGGTTTGCTGAAGGTGTACATCTCAACCTTGTCGAATTGGTGGCCGCGCTTGATGCCTCGCACATCCCGCCCGGCACTCATCTTCTCGCGCCGAAAGCAGGGCGTATAGGCCGTATAGCGGATGGGCAGGCTGGCCTCATCGATAATTTCATCCATGAGCAGGCCGGTGATGGGCACTTCGGCAGTTGGCACCATCCATAGATCCTCTTCGGCATCATGGTAGAGGTTGTCGGCGAATTTCGGCAATTGTCCGGCGCCGAACAGCGTGGCGGCCTTGACCATGAAGGGCGTGTATTGTTCGATATAGCCCTGACGGATGTGCAGGTCGAGCATATAGGCGATCAGAGCCCGCTGGAGGCGCGCCCCGGCGCCGCTGAGTACATAGAAGCGTGAGCCGGTTATCTTTACACCGCGCTCGAAGTCAATGATACCCAGCGCTGGCCCCAGATCCCAGTGGGCTTTCGGCTGGAAATCAAATTCCGGCAGTTTTCCAACCGTCCCAAGAACCACGTTCTCGTTTTCATCCTTGCCAAGGGGCGTGCGCACATCCGGGAGATTGGGAATGGCCGCCGTCATCGACTTGAGCTCCTGCTCGACTCCGGATACCTCCTTGTCAAGAGCAGCGATCTTATCACCGACTGCGCGCATTGCCTCGATACTGGCCTGGCGGGAAGCCGCATCCTTCATTTGACCGATTTCCTTAGAAACCGTATTACGTTCGGCTTTGAGCGCCTCCACTTCTGTCAGCATGACGCGGCGCTTTTCGTCCAACTTCAGGATGACGTCCACCGGTGCAGCGTCCATCTGGCGGTCGTGCAAAGCCTTTCGGACCAGGTCGGGTTGTTCACGGATGAGATTGATGTCCAACATATAGCACCTCCGGGGTATCGGTTAGCCACAGCTTTCAGCCATTGGCTTGGAATAGGAACGCCCCCTCTCCATTGCAGGACGAGGGGGCGACTCGTGGTGCCACCTGCTTTTATTCTCGTATGCGCGCTAACGGGCGGACCCGGCTCTCTTACGGCGGCGCCAAAATCCGGCGCGTCTCTGCGGGAGCGACTATCCTTCGCTCAGGCTCAGGATACCGGAGTGGATTTCACCGCCTGGCTGCCTGCCTCGCACCAACCGGCAGGTCTCTGAACAGCGCAACGGGTACATGTCTCCGGGTACGTCGTTTGATATGGGCTGATTATATGCGCCATCCAATGCATGTCAAGGTAACCAGGCTGGATGTTATTCAAACTTGAAAAGTGAACTGTTCAAACCTGAAAAGTGAACCGGTATCAGTTGAAAAGTGAACCGATGTTTTTGTCAAAAGAAACGGAGTGATAGAATCGAAATGCCCGGCGGAGG
>JBEKEB010000212.1:0-5619 GCA_050014055.1 Anaerolineales bacterium
GGTCGAAGTTGTAGGGTTTGTATTTGGCCATCGGTTTCTCCACACTTTATGCTTACCAGGAGTATACCGAACCTTATCCTTTTACGCGAATCCTCTATATACTTTTTCGACAGTTTCAACGGTTTGGCTCAGGCGCAGCGGCGGGACTGCCGTAACTCCTAATCAATTATTGCACATTTCTGGCAAATCGCGCCTGCGCGGAGCGGCAGAGCCGCTGTCCGACTGGAGCCGGTGTTAGGCGCAAGGAATGTACTTTATCCCTTTTACGCCCGCAACAGGACAATGGCCTGTAAGACCAGCCATAGCAGATCACCATACATCATTGTGCGTTCTTGTACCCCAACCAATGACTGTCCTGATGGAACCGGAAAAACGCCCGACAACCGAAAAATGGCTAATACAAGGAATACCAGAAGTGTACCGATAGAGTAGTAACGGAACCAATCCCGGTTTGCACTAGCTCCAAAGCCTATGGCCAACAAAAAGAGAAGAACACTCACAGCACTGATAATTACGTTCATGGTATTTGCACGTGTATTCACAGCCTCATCAAGGTGCGCCGGAAAGAACGCAATTGCCAGTATTGAGAAGACCGCGTATCCAGCTAACAGGCCCGCCGTAACGCGCATGGCCAAATTTCGATCAGCTGAGAACCATACGCCTACCGCGAACGCAATAAAAAGAATGTAAGCCATAAGTATAAGCGGAAGTACAAATGGCCTTGTTGTAGTACCGAAAGCACTCAGTACACTGCTGGATTGAGAATCAAAGCGGTAGCCTTTCTTCAACATCCCCGCGAGGATATCAGTGCCGACATAAAGCAATGAAGCGAAGATGCCACAAGCAAGTAAGAACTTTTGTATCGTATTGGGTAGATCACCAGATGTTCCCAATTGGAATTCCCTTCTTTGATATGGCCACGCAATGCCTTCCTAAACGAATCTTTGCTTGCACATACCGATTCGGCTCAGCGGCGGGACAGGCGAGACTCCTACATAATTATGCACCATTTCTAGGAAGCCAACTTAGTTATGAGCGGCGGAGACGATGTCCGGCTGGAACCGGTGTTAGCCGCAGTTTACGTGGTTAACGATAAAACATTTTCAATATTCAACTTGAAAATGCTTTCCTTCACTTCGTCAGACGTGTTCAAACTTTCTATCTTTTCGATTTGATCTTCTATCCTTGCATACGGGGTATCAGAACCAAATATTACATGTTCATGACCAAATAAACTGATTGCTTTTAATATATCTCTTACTCGAACCCTTTCCGATCCCGATGTATCGAAATATACATTTCCAAGATTGTTGCGTTTCTCTTCAAATATATCCAAGCCAAGCATGTGGGCGATGATGAATGTCACATCCTTATGGCTAGAGATGAAATGAAGAAGCTTCTGCGTTTCTCTTTTCGAATATAGATGGATGAAAAGGGGAAGATGATGTGCCCTGGCGACTTCCACCAATTGATTGAAATGATGCCCATCGATGGTAAACGGATCCCAAACTTGGTGAAGTTTCAGACCTTTGACAGCGTACTCCCGAATTCTCTTTTCCAAGTTAGCCATCTGTTCCGGATCGAGAGGATTCACCCAAAGAAATTGAATAACAATTTCTGGGACTTGCTTCTTCAACTCATATACATATTTGTTGCCATCTCCAAAATCCTTGAATGATTTGGTGGTCATTCTCATCATATGGTTCAGAAAAAAGATGCTGCTGGGGGATTTTAAAAAAGGAAAATTGGGCGGCTCTTTCAAGTCCAAATTGTTCTTGGGGCTTGGACAGAGCACAATCTTATCGATACCATACTTTGTTGAAGCGGCTTTGATCGATTCGGCAGTCAAGTATCTGCCTGCGGCATGAGCGTGGCCGTCGATTATCATTCGAACATCTCCTTTTGATTCTCAATACAAAAATACGCTGGTCATTTCTCATATGCGGTTAACTTGTGTATAAGCGGATCGTATCCCACTTCGTGGTACTTCGTAATAGCTTTTAGACGATCCGTAGCGTGTCCCCGTAGGGTATAAAACTCCAAACACTTAGGTTTTTATGCGGCATTGAATCAAAGGTGGATGAAAAAATTATAGCATATTTTTTTTCTGCAAGGTAAGTATATTTATCCCCAGGTTCTCCAGCGTGGATTTGGCGCTGTAAAAAGTCCATTGGGTGATTAATTCCCCAAAGATTTGCAAATTTATCGGGAATAGATAGATTGGTGGGCTTGCCATCCATATCGCCCATGAATGTCCGGGCTCAGCGCGTAAGCCCCTGCGGGGCTTCCCCAAGGGCGTTTCCCCACAGGAGCTTTAGCGTCCTTTTGCCCGGGCAAAATAAACCCACGTAATTCACCACTCCCAATTTATCCAGCGCCCCGGTGTCCGGTTGCATTTCCCAGGCCTTTGGGAGCTGCTATTTCATGGCCGTCTGGGTCGAATGGCCCCCGGATCTCCACGCTCAGCTCTGCCTGCACAGTATATAAAAACCTGACGAGTTTTAACCAATGATTGGCGAGCCCTCCCGGTGGAGAAATCCCGCCGGTTTGCGTTCCACGGCGGCGGTAAAAACCGGTCAGGTTTTGGGCTGATAAGGCGACAATATCATCTTAGCACGAAAATTGGCGAATGGCCGCCGCGTGCCTCTGCCGAAAGCGGCCAGGTGGAGCCGGTGTTAGGTGCGTTCTTGCTTTTTAATGAGCCAACCGGATTTGGAGATTAGCGCCAACCGCATCAGCATAGCGTCGCAATGTTGAAAGACGCACATCATCGGCATGGTTTTCAATGCGAGAAATAGAAGACTTCTTCGTTTTCAACCTTCGAGCCATTTCTTCTTGCGTTAGCCCAGCGGATTCCCTGGCCTGACGTAAGATAACACCAATTTTGAAATCAGCATAACCTGCTACATAGTTTTGTGCAAATTCTGTATCATATTCAACCCGTTTTTGAATATACCGTTTTACGTCGCTCATGACTTCTTTCTCCTTGATAGATACTTTTCCTTACGACGAACAGCAAGCGCAATTTCCTGTGCAGGAGTTTTTTGTGTTTTCTTGGTAAAGCCATTTGTCAGGATCAACAAAGTGCCGCCATCAAAAAAGCCCAACAATCTGAAAATGTCATTTCCAAACTGTATGCGGACCTCCCAAATACCTTCGCTATCAACCAACTTTTTGAAATACTGCCGAGGTATACCATCCAACTCTTCAATCAATTGCAATACCCACAAAACTTTTTGCGCTTGTTTGCCAGTCAAAGAATCAAGAAATTCTTCAACAGGGCAATTGCCATTGTGAAGGCGATAAAAGTTTACCGTCCGCATATCCCCATGTTATCACAAATGTGAACAAGGCGCAAAAGGTATTTTCCCGATTTGAAAGGAAGCACCCACCCCGTTAAGGCGACCCAGTGGGTTGCACGTACACGCACGGGGCTCCCCAAGGGGGACGATGTGGAGTCACCGAAGTCCCCCCTACGGGGACAATGGGGAGACTTCGGAGTCCAGAATCCACCTACGGGGACGATGGTGAGATTCCAAAGTTCCCCCTACGGGGACGATGGTGAGGTTCCGAAGTCCCCCCTACGGGGACGATGAGGAGACTTCGGAGTCCGGTAACGGGTTTTCATCCTTCGGGGTGAGGACAGCTGATGAAGCAGGCGGTTCCGCATGCCCCAGGGCGGCCTCCATGATCTGCTGGATACGCGCGGCCATGCTGGAGGGGTCCGGATGCAGTCCCTCCACCAGCAGGGCGCTGTCAAAGATCTGCTCGATCACCAGGTTTTGCAAGGCGGAGTCCGTCTTATCCTTAAGCAGGTTCTTCAGGATGGGGTGAGCCGGGTTCAGCTCCAGGATCTTTTTCGGAATCTCGACCTCCTTGCCGAGATACTTGTAGACTCGCTGCAATTCCGGGTCGGGCGCCCCCTGCGGGTCAACCAGGCGCGCCAGCGATTGCGATAGTCTTTCACTGGCCCGCACATCCACAACGCGTTCGCCCAGCACCTGCTTGAAGCGTTCCACCAGTGTTTTGAAATCAGCCGCGGGGATATTCTCCGCCTTTTTGTCCTCGGCGGGTTTTTCGGGCAGGTCCGTCTGGGCCACATTCTTAAGCTCAAAGTCCTTATATTTATGCAAGCCCATCAGCATGAAAGAGTCCATCGGCTCGGTCAACAGCAGCACCTCGGTACCTTGCGTCTGGAAATAATCCAGGTGCGGGCTGCGCAAGACCGACTTCAGATCTTCCCCCACGATGTAGTAGATGCCTTTTTGGTCGGGTTTCATCCGCCCGGCGTAATCCTCCAGGGAGCTCCAGGTTTCAGGCTGCAAACTGGTCTTGAAACGCAGCAGAGGAATTAGCGAATCGGCCTCCGCCGGGACCATTGCCACACCCTGCTTGAGATACCCCCCAAATTCCTGCCAGAATTCCTGGTATTTATCGGGTTCCTTGCCAGACAGGGCTTCCAGGTCCTTGACGACCTGGTTGGTCAAGACCTTCTTCAAGCCGGCCATCAAACCGGTGGATTGGATCGTCTCACGCGAGACGTTGAGCGGCAGATCCTCCGAGTCCACCACACCTTGCATGAAGCGCAGGTATTCTGGCAGAAGATCCTTATTATATTCATCGATCAGGATGTTGCGGGAATACAACTTAAGCCCATCCTGCTTGCGCAGGGAGAAAATGGCGCGTTCGGATTTGGTCGGAATGAACAGGAGAGCATACAACTGTACAGGCACATCCGTGACCATGTGAATGTGCATGAGCGGCTCTTCGAAATCCAGGGTCACCTGGCGATAGAAATCCTTGTACTGGTCTTCCGTTACTTCCTGTTTGGGTTTTCTCCAGAGCGAGGTCTGCTTATTCTCCGGTTCCTTGCCATCCCCGACATAGATTGGGAAACCGATGTAATCGGAGTGCTTGTGGATGATCGCCTTCAGGCGGGTTTCCTCGGCGAATTCGGCCGCGTCTTCCTTGAGTTTTATCTCGACTTTCGTGCCGCGCCCGGTCATTTCCGCCGCGCCGACCTCGAAAGTGTCCTCGCCAGTGGCATACCAACTGACCGCTTTGGCGCGCGGCTTGTAGGATCGACTGGTCACCCGCACCCAATCAGCCACCATGAAAACCGAGTAAAAACCCACCCCAAACTGGCCGATCACCTGCGAAAAATCCGCTTTCTTAGCCTGGGTTGCTTCCATGAATTTGCGCGCCCCGGATTGGGCAATTGTTCCCAGGTTTTCGATGATCTCGTCCCGGGTCATGCCGATGCCGGTATCCTGAATGGTGAGCAGCCGATTCTCCTTATCCGCAGTCACGCGTACCTGCAACTCGACGCCCGGATCCAGTACCTGGTGGTCGGTCAGCATCTCGAAGCGGATGCGGTTGAGCGCGTCGGAAGCGTTCGAGAGCAGCTCCCTCAAAAAGACTTCCCGGTCTTTATACAGGGAATGGATCAATATATTCAGGAGTTGCCTGGTTTCGGCCTTGAAGGAAAAACTTTCAGCTTCATTGCGGCGGGTGGTTGGGGTTGGTTCGGTCATTTATGCCTCCTGCATAATTATCAAATGTAGCATCTCAATACACTGGGGAGCGGGGGTGTGCGGGCGGCTCCGCCGCCCGCACACC
>JBEKEB010000213.1:0-5473 GCA_050014055.1 Anaerolineales bacterium
GCTATACCTCCTGCAAATTAAGATTGGATTCATTTGCATAAAATATAGCCCTGATTGGGCACTATGTAATTTATGGAACGCTACATGGGGAAAAGTCAGCTGCGCGAAGCGCTTAGTTCAATGTTTGTTTTGCGAATGGCTTATTCTTGTCCTGGGATGGGATAAATGTTTGAAATCCTTTTAAATTTCCAATCTCAACTACCAAACCTTGAAAGAAATAATGAGAATATTCCCTTTCTTTCTCAGGTGCTTTTTCATCTGAAAACAATCGCAATACCTTTTGCTTTTTCGAAGTCAAAGCCCATAGACCTGGACGAATCTTGAAAAACTCCTCATGGGTTTGAACAATTCTTCGGATACTTGCAAACGGGGTTTTCGTTTCCCATTTGCAATCAGAAATCTTCGGAACAGCTTGATACAACTGTCCAAGTGTTGCATAGCCACCGATTTCTTTCATTGCCTGGATTACTGCTTCATATTGTTTCATAATTCGCCGTACCCCGATATCAAAATCTAACGAATGAAAGATTCAAGATGCTTTTTAGCTTCTCTTTTGAACATTCCCGCTGGAAAAAAGTTGTCGGTGGTTGAAACCATTTGCATTTTCCGCTACCCATTGATGGAAATGTTTCGCCGGAAGAGGAAAAATCGTGCTAGTATGGCAAACAGTAAAAGTCGTTTGCATAATAAAGATTATAACCTTACAATTCTTAAATTAATAGGCATGTGGGAATAACAGATTCCAATCCAAGCATACGGCGAATATACGATTTCTCCGTACCGAGCTTTTACATTGCATATCCCATCCGTATTTGCAGCCGGCGGCCCGGGGCTGTGGCGGCCCGGCCGGATCATTCGTTAATCGCTATTCGGGTTTCGTATCCGGCTAATCTGCCTGGCTCAGAAAATAGTAAAAAGGCACAACAAGCTCGCCGGACACGCTCAACGAAGAAAGAGGGTGGCACACAAGGTGATGCAGAAACTTGTCCCGCGGTGCTCTCCCGCGGAAACTCGTCCCGCGGCGCTCTCCCGCGGGATCACCTGCAGGAAAATCCTAAAAAAAAGATCTCACCACGACGGTCACGAAGTACACAAAGGAAAAAATGATAAGAGAAGACCTGTACTACGCAGTGGTATTGGCGGATCAAAACTATTTTCCCCCGACACGTGCGGAACCCGGCGCAGGCCCTACTCTGATTCGGGAGGGCTGGCAGGAACAAGTTTTTCCAGGTCACGGATTAACGCAGGCAGGTTTTCGGTCACCAGCAGCCACATCCGTTCCTGCTTGATCTCCCCGTATTCGTGCGCAAGGACATTCCGCTGGGCGATCATGCTGCGCCAGGGAATTTCCGGATGGGCGCTGCGGAATTCTTCGGAAACCCGGCGGGCGGCCTCCCCGATGATCTCCACGGCGCGCTCGACTGCCATTTGCAGCTTGCGGTCGCGCTGGTAGGCATCAAAACGCACACCGGCTGTGAATTCACAGGCGGATCGGGCCGAGTCCAGCGTATCCCCCGGCATATCCGAGAGATACGCGGAATCCAAGTCAACGGCCGGCATAAACTATCTCCCTAGTGCTTAAAATGGCCTGCCGTCGGAAAGGATTGCGCAGTGCGCCGTTCTCCACCAGGTCCACCGATCGTCCAAAGATGCCTTCCAATTCCAGTTGCATCTCGGCCAGGTCCCACAGGCTCCAGCGCGCCTCTGCCGCAAAACTGACCAACACATCCACATCACTCTCCGGATGGAAGTCTTCCCTGAGAATGGAACCGAACAATGCAAACTCGGTCACTTTCCAACGACGGCAGAAAGCGCGGATCTTCTTTTCAGGAATGGCTGGATTGGCAGAGACTATGGCGGCTCCTTTCGGGTATAGCAAAGGATCATCTTAGCTGCGGCGAGGCTTCTTTGCGCAGGCTTTCCTGGGAAGTGTCACGCCCGGCCCATAATCCGGCCAGGGAAAAGAAATCGACACGCTTTGCCTGCCGCCCTTTTTTACTCCTGGCATGCTGGCTGACGGATTCGACAAAATCAAGCGTCTGAAGAAAATCCTTCAGCGCCTGTGCCTATTTCTTATCTTTCACTTGAATAACGATTTGTTCCATCGTGCACCTCATCTGTCAGGGCAGCATACCTGTCAAGGGATTATACCGTGATTCATTTTGAATAAAATATGTTGCTAGCCAGCGCTCTGGTCCAGGCGCTAGGAAGAATCAGTCATATTCCAGGCCTTGAACGTAGCCTCCAAAAGCCATAAAGAAATGTATTTACTACATATGTGACCGCCTGTCCCGCGGTGCTCTCCCGCGGAAACTTGTCCTGCAGTGCACTTCTGCAGGATCGCTTGCACTGCCTGCGCCGGTACCGCAGGTACAGGTGTGCCGTAGGCACACGTGTGGTGAAAGCTCTTTCCCCAAACGGTATTCGGGTTTCGTTTCCGGCTAATCTGCCTGGCTCAGAAAATATAAAAAAGGCACAACAAGCTCGCCGGACACGCTCAACGAAGAAAGATTAAGGCACACAAGGTGACGCAGGAACTTGTCCCGCGGAGTTCTCCCGCGGGAACTTGTCCTGAAGTGCACTTCTGCAGGATCCTGCCCGGTTCGTGGTGTTTAAAATAGACACGCTGGAACCGGTAAAGAAACTGCTACAATAGCGTTATGAACAAACTCCGGGATTACATCAAGCTGGTATGTTTTTCCTTTGCGGCCTTATTGATCTTTGCCGCTTTGGTATTCCTGGTCTTTTGGATAATGATAAATAAGTTAAATCCGCCCTTCAGCGCCACCCTGCCTTCGGCTGTCACTCCAAGCCTGGGGCCCTATAGCGGAGGATTGACCAGCACGCTGACCAAACTCCCGATCACCCCTTCATTGAGCGTTCCGTCTCAAACCAGTCCGGTGGCAACTTCTCAAACCAGCCCGGCTGTTACTCCAAGCCTGGGACCCTATAGCGGAGGATTGACCAGCACGCTGACCAATCCCCAGATCACCCCTTCATTGAGCGTTCCGTCTCAAACCAGTCCGGTGGCAACTTCTCAAATCAGTCCGGCTGGTACTTCTCAAAAACAGTCGTGGAAACAGGGCATGATGGTCTACCTTGCCAGGCTTCCTTCTGGTTTCAACGCCATGTACATGCTAAACCTGGAAACCGGCACTCCACCCCGGCTCCTTCTTCAACCAACCACCAATCAACATTATTACGGTCCCTGGCTTTCTCCCGACTCAAGCAGTGTGGTTTTCTATGATATCAACGGATCAGATGGGATAATGGATCTACAGGATCTATCCGTAAAACTTTTTAAGGCATGCAATTCGCCAACTTATTCTCCGGATGGAAATCAGATCATTTGTGGAGAAGGCGGGCATTTCCGTATCCTTGACGCAGCTACCGGGGCCCTCATCCGAACCCTGGAGGCCGGTGTCAATGGCTGGTTGCCGGTTTTTTCGCCGGATGGGACGCAGGTCGCTTTTGCGGTTTTCGGAAGCGGAAATTCGACCAGCCTCTGGCGGATCGACGCCTCAGGTGGGCCACCTGTATCCCTGGCATCCGAAGCCTTCGAAAACTATTGCCCAACATGGTCACCGGATGGAAATTGGATTGCTTATCAATCCAGTGCCATTAATGGTGGCTCGGAAATCTGGATAATGGATCGGAATGGCAACAACAAACGTCAAATAACTTCGACACCGGGTGGATGGTCGCGTGGCCCGGTCTGGTCACCGGACGGGAAATGGCTGGCCTTTGTATCGACTCCTTCCGTAAGCCTTGGCGTTGAATATGGGGAGATCAATGTTATTTCTGTTGATACCGGTGAAATTCACCAGGTTACCGACAGCGCTGGGGGCATCGATAATTGGCGCGTAACATGGGGGCCAATAAAGTGATATGAAAGGTATTCAGGCATTGGCCGGCGACCCGGGGCAGCGGCGGCCCGATCCAGGATTAATCGTAAATCGTGATTCGTAATTCGTTATTCGTTTCCTGCTAGCCTGGCAGTCTTGGAGAATGGCAGGCGCACGCGCGCGGGAGCTTGTCCCGTAGTACTCTCCTACGGGAACTTGTCCCATGGTGCTCTCCCATGGGAAATGCGGATACGTGCTTTATGTGCAAGGGAGGAAATACGCCAGGCCATCGCCGCCAGGGAAAAGCAGATTTTAGGGCTGATGAATGAGATTAAGTCTTTGTTGGAAAATAAACCGTGAGGAATTCTTCCGGCGGTAGGATGGCAATTTTCTTGAATGGATTCAAAACCAGCAAATCGCTGTCCCCCGTGATGAGCACATCTGCCTTGCCGCTTACTGCCAGCTCCAGTAACATGTTATCCTTGGGATCACGGCAAGCTTGGATGGTTACGGTCGCTTCGACCAGTTTGGACGATTGTACCAGCGCAATCAGGAAGGACTCGCGTTGTTCTTCTGAGAAATAGGGATTGAATTTTTTACGGTGCAGGATAGTACTGATCTCATTGGCCAATGACGCAGAAAGCAGAACTTCGCCGCCTTGCAGGGCGGCGAAGAAGGCGCGTGCGGGTGTGGATTGCTTGAACATCAGAGCACTGACCAGCACGTTGGTGTCGAAAACGGCCCGCATTTTACTTTTTGAGCAGTTCGTCGAGGATTTCGGGCGTCAGGCCGCGTTCCTGCGCCGAGCGGCTGACCTCGCGCATGACCGCCTCCAGTGATTTGCGCGGGCTGGCCGCCTCCAGCAGGCGCATGCTCAGCAGGAGTTCCATCTTTTTACGCTCGCTTACCGAAGCCTTGCGATAAGCCTTGGCTGCTTCGGGTGTCACTTGCACGGAAATGGTTTGCATCGCTGACATATCAAATTCTCCTATCAGGAAAGCCAGGGATATGGGAGCGCCAAATCGCTCAGATGGCCTGCAGCCGAATTGCATCCGCTGGCAAAGGTATTATAACCGAAGACATATGCAACGCCTTGCCTGGCTACCAAACTACCCCATTGCCGGATTTTTGTTCCTCAAAACCCCCATTTGTTTGCAAAAACAAGCCCAAAACCGCAAAAAACAACGCCTTTTTTGGACGATCAATTCTGACTGCCTGCCTCACTGCTCCGCCCTCGCAGCCTTGCATTGTTTCCCCATGCACGAAACCTTCAAAAAACCCCAAATTCTGCAGTTATATGCCTTTTTCCTCCCTCCCTACTCTCTATTCTCTACTCACGGCTCTCTTCCCCAATAATTGTTCCTCGTAGTATTCAACCAACGCTCCCTCGGAACCCGAAAAAACGGGGTGAAAAGAATCTCATCACGATCCCGCGGAAGTACACCGCGGGACAGGCGGTCACCAAGTATCACTAAGTAAAAACACAAATCTTTTCCTTTGTGTACTTTGAGCCCTTAGTGGTGAAAATCTTTTATTTTCCCTCCAACTCCTCCCACCTCGCATACGCCTTCTTCAATTCCTCGTCCAGCTCCCTCAACCGCCTCGCTGCGAGGCTGATCTCGTTACCA
>JBEKEB010000214.1:0-8813 GCA_050014055.1 Anaerolineales bacterium
ACGCTTTCGACACTTTATCAGCGATTCACTTGTGTTCGTCTCCATCACACTCACCTGACAAAGTCTTTGCTCTGCCTTTTCCGTAACGCTCACGACCATGGCTTTTGACCACAGCCGCTTACGGTGGTTTGAAGCCTCCACCTGTATGGCGGCTCCGAGGGGCCCTCCCTCATCTTTCGTACAGCACGGCTCTGCCTCCTCCTTTCTCTATGAGCCTTCGTGGCGCACAATCATCGGCATACCTCACAAGTCTTCCCAATTGTGCATATCGTTCCGCCCAGTACATGTCCAGCACATGCAAGTAGATATTGGCGAGGAGAGGACTGACTACCCCACCTTGAGGTGAGCCAAGCTCAGATGCACTCCAACCCCCATTTTCCATGACACCCGCTTTAAGCCACTGCCAGAGAAGCTTCCAGACCCGGCGGTCGCTGATCCGTCGCTTTACTAAGGTCATCAACATTTCGTGATCGATGGTGTCGTAATAACTCTGAATGTCGGCTTCAACCACATGCCAACCATTTATCAGGGCCCTTTTCACCACTTTCACTGCTTGTTGAGCGCTTCGTTTTGGACGGAACCCATAGGAAGTGTCCCGAAAATTGGCCTCAAAGATCGGCTCAATCACAATCTTGCACCCCTGCTGAACTACCCGCTCTCTCACACAGGGTATTCCTAACGGCCTTTGTCGTCCGTCTGATTTTGGAATGTACACCCGGCGGACCGGTTGCGGTCGGTATTTCCCCGCTTTCAGATCTTGCCCGATCTGATCTAGAAACTGTCCTACTCCTTCCCGTTCCACCTCCTCGATGGTCACACCATCTACACCGGCGCTCCCACCGTTTCGGCGTACTTCTTCCCATGCCCGCCACAGAACATCAGGCCGGAAGATGCGGTCATACAGCGCATGGAACCGACGGTTCCTGCTCCTCTTGGCCGCCAAGTGTTAGCATTCAACACCCCTTGCAGAAGAGGGGTGGCCGGGTACGTTTGGGAGTAAACTTCCCGATGGTTAGGAACGGGAACGTTCTGCTCCGGGTGTGTGACGTTTGGGCCAGCCGATAAACTATATGAGAAGCCTCTGGCAAGCTCGCCCAAGTGTTTGGCTGCCCGTTCGAATTCGCTAACCTGGGAAACTCTTTGAGTTAGCCCGAGTCCGTGTGTGATGTCCATGCCCATAAATCAACGTACCCGGCCCAAATCCATTCTCACGGAGGTGTTGATATGGCAGATGGTCCGACACGGTTTTTTGGATTGGACGTTCACAAAGAATACTTCGTTGCGGTGGGGGTCGATGCACAGCGAGAAGTCGTCTTCGGCCCACAAAGGGTCTCGAACTATCAGCTGGACGAGTGGGTTGCCCGGGTCCTCACGACCCAGGACTCGGTGGTACTGGAGATGACCACCAATACATACCTATTCTATGACACTCTGGTTCCACACGTCCACTCGGTCATCGCTGTCCATCCACCGAACGTGCTCCTGGTCACAGGAGTGAAGGTGCAGACAGACAAAAAGGCGGCCCTGGCACTGGCCCAGCTGCATGCGGCCGGAATGCTCGAAGGCGTGTGGATCCCCCCACAGGAGGTGCGTGACCAGCGCGCCCTGATCGCCCGGCGGGAAAAAATGGTCCGGCTCTCAACCATGGCCAAGAACCGGCTGCATACGGTATTACACCGCAACCACCTGGTTCTGCCCGAGAAGCCATTTTCTTCCGAGCAACGTAACTGGTGGGAAAGCCTGTCGCTCTCTACGACCGAGCAGTTCCTGGTGCGCTCCGACCTGGACACGCTCGCCTTCGCCCAGAAACAGGTTGAGCAAGCCGAAGAATGCCTGAAGAAGACCAGCGCCCAGGATGAACGCATCCCCTTGCTGGTCCAACTTCCCGGCGTAGCTATGCTCACCGCCATTACCATCCTGGCAGCCATCGGCGACATTGCCCGTTTCCCCAATGCTAAAAAACTGGTGGGGTATGCCGGTCTGGGCACCCGTGTCCATGACAGCGGCAAGACCCATAATTCCGGCCGGATCACCAAAACGGGCAGGCGAGACTTACGCCGCGCCATGGTCAATGCTGCCAACCATGCCATCGAGCACCATCCCCACTGGAAAGCAGAGTTTGAGCGGCTGGAACCGCACCTGGGACGTTCCAAGGCCATCGTGGCGATCGCCCGCAAGCTCCTGGTGGCCGTCTGGCATGTGCTCAGTCAGAAAGACGCCGACCGCTTTGCGGACCCGGCCGGCGTGGCTCGTTCATTCTTCGCACTTGCCTATCAGGTCGGCGTTAAAAATCTGCCCGAAGGGCAATCTGCATTGGCCTTCACCCGGGAACAACTGGACCGGCTGGGCATCGGCCAGGATTTGCAGGAGATCTCCTGGGGCTCGCAGCATCACAAGCTCCCAGCCTCCAAACTGCTGACCGAAAAAAAGTGAGCGGTGTCCCAAGCAGGTCGGCGCTCCTGAAAACAGGACATATTCCTGACGCCCCGGGCTAAAGACCTGACCCGGTATTTGGAAACGGGCTCACCGCTCGAATCCATTATACAACTGATGTCAAGAGAACGTTTCGCTGCAGCATGGCGAAATGGTATGAAGTTGTTTATCTTTTTAGGGTCCCTGGTGCTTTTCAGTAGCCAGGAAGCCTAATCATTACCCTAACCCCCCAGAAAAGGCGAGCAGGCTGGTTCTCCAGCCTCTGTTTCGTCTTTTCATTATTTTTAGTCGGGCCGGATTGACAATTGGGGCAATTCCCTTGACAATATTGTTGAGTCCGTATAGCTCGCGCTGGAGTTCTCGTGTTTTGTCTTGTGATGGGGTTGGCCTTTCGGCATGCATCGACACTTACTTCCTCGCTTAGCTGGTTGAAGTAGAGGCCCTTCCCTTTCATCGAGTTCTGTTGTCTCGATGGTCATCAGTACTACGACCTCCTCCGACTTCTCACCCGGCTTCCTCCTGGATTTCACCTCTTCGGCTTATACCATTCGTTACAGTGGATTTAGGCCACCGACCGGATGAGACCTCTCCTGTTCCATCGCCTACTTTCGCAACATCCCGTTCTCCCTACACCGGAGGATCCTTCACGGTTGCATTTCCAGGTTCTTCACCGTTTCCATGGCCTTCGCTATTAGCTCACAAGCTCGGCTCCCTCTTTTCCCTTTCGGGCTAACATTTCGGTGCTGCAAGATTCACTTTATGTTGCGGGCTGTTGCTTTGCTCTCCCTTCTCAGGAGGTTACAACGTTTCAGCACACCCGGTCACCCAGATGCACTGGTTGCCTGCTACCTGGCCGCCTGTTCGTTAGCAGGGCTGGACTTCCACCAGCGAGCAGACGATGACTTTTCAGGACACACGAGCTGCTGCTAGGCGGCGTGTATTGATACGGTTATTATCGGACCTGCTGATCCTTTTTCTTCACCAATAACTTTGAGACCATTTCCATAAGCTTCAATATCATTTGGATTTTGGATTCTTGATACCAAAAACCCATGACACATCTAGACCCCAATCAATTCTGGCATGCAGGCGAATAAGTTTTTTCCATATTCCCTTCGTGTATTTCTCAGGGACCATATCCAGGACAAGTTGCGAGCGAGTAAACCTTTGTGCTATTACTTGCAAAAGCCTTGTAGCATCTTATTGAGGTATCCACGGGAATAATCCTTTTGCAAGAAGAAGGAAACCAGCGTTTCCGTTTTTAGTTACTTTATCAATCCAAGAAGTATCCAGGGCTGAACAACCAATCAGTTCATAGCCGAGATGATCCTTTAGGATCTCTCTTTTCAACACGACGACTTCCGGTAGATCAATTTCAACATATCTACAGTTTTCATTTGCGATCCGCCAGAATCGGGTATCAAATCCACAGGCGAGGTTGATCACAGTGCAATTTGGATTATCGGCGATGAAACGATTGGCAGCGTTGTCGAAAGCATTCACTCTCCTTGCGAGGGCTTTTGGATCTCGCGCTTGTATTCCTTCATATATTCGTTTCTCGTTGCAGCATCATGGGGTGAGTGCGGTACCGACATGGGCATGGTTCTCCTTAAGTGTATGGCGCAATTTAGACGAGTTATGGTCATAACCGATCACCCCAGTCTAGCTATTGGTTTCAGCATGAACAGCTGCCAGCGCTGTCTCTTGTATTTTTTCGATTGGGTTTTCAATATCTTGCTTTTGCATTAATGAGGTTATTTCAATGTTTGTTAGAGGTTTTCTTCGCCTTCTTCTTGTGGCCAGAACCGCTCTTCTTACCTCCACCTGAATGCTTATTCACGGTTGCCCAGGCGATGCCTTCTGCCTCATCCTCAGGTACACCCTTTTCCTTATACCCTTCCTCAAAAAGATCGTTTTTTGACTGGTGTCATGAGCCTGTACGTGATTTGCCCGGTTGCATAGGTATTTTCAATACAGTCCTTAATTCAATCTTTCTATTCAGATCGTATTTCGCTTGCCATCGCCCGCCCGGCGGCGCGAATGGCAGCCAGTTTGTATCTCCGGCTCCAGCGGTTGACGGGGATGAGATCAAAGACGCGCCCCTGCACATGCTGGATCCAGCGCTCCATGCTCAATAGGCAGGTGATCATCCCGCCACCGCTGCCACCCGCGGCCGCCACTGCGATGACCGGTTTCTTGAACAGGATGCTTTTTCCTTCTTCCCGAGTCGCCTCGCAGCGGCGCAGCCGATCGGTAAATGCCTTGGCCGATTCGCTCATCTCACCCCAATAGACCGGCGTTACGAGAATGTATCCATCTGCCTGCGTCATACGGGTATGCAAGGCCTGGAAGTCGTCTTCTTCTTGGCAACGGTGCTCCGCCAGGCATGTACCCCAGCCGTCATTGCAGGCGTGGCATTTATCAATTTTCAAGTCATTCAGACGGATTTCTTCCGCTTCGCCCCCGGCGAGGCGAATTCCCTTGGCAGCCGCCGAGGCGCAGGCGGCCGTCAGGCCGGACTTGTTTGGACTGGAGGAGATAACAAAGATTTTCATCGGATATCCATTCTATAAAGATGACAATATATTGGTAGCCAGCATTGCGCAATCTGTTAATAAATTTAGCGTTCATTGTAAATGGTGTGACCTGCCCCAAGAATACGCACCAGTTATTATGAGACCTGGAGCAGTAGCCAGCTGTTGAGCAAGTGACCAGGCCTGCGGTATAAGGGGACGATAACCTAAGGAACTGTGTGGTCTGACGTGATTGTACTCCTCTCTCCAACGCGCAATCAAGGTTTTGGCTCCTTCCAGGGTGAAAAAGATCTCGCGATCAAGCAGTTCATCGCGCATCTTGCCGTTGAATGACTCGATGTAGCCATTCTCACCTGCCCCCCAAAAACTGATCCAACATTTATGTTAGGATTAGGAAAAGGAGACGGGTTAAAATGCCCCGAAAAAACTACACCATCGAACAGATCATCAGCAGGCTACGGGTATAAGACAATTATACGATTTATCAAGAACCTAAAATTGGCCCCAATCCCTGCCTGGGGGAGGATGGCAAGGGTTGTCCAAATATATATTCCATAAATGACCGATCAACCTAAAAAGCGAATACCTGCCTGAGGGAGATCTGCCATTTTGATATGCGGTACAACAATGCTGGTATCAGGACATCCAAAAGCCGTAAAAGGGAGAGGAGAAAGGATGATCAGCAAATAACTTTTTCATCTGCTCTCAGTCAATAATTCCAGCGGGCTGGCCTGGAAAACGCTGGGAGTGGTGGGATAAAAAATCCTCGAATCCCTTTGTGGCCTGGCGGTAGCGTTCTTCACCATTCCACATTGAAAGGATGGAGTAAAATCATGGGAAGAAATTCTGGAGGCACCTCATGCAGCTCAAATGGTTCGGACAATCCTGTTTTCTCCTGACATCGCAGGCAGGCACGCGGGTGCTGATGGATCCCTTCGGCAAAGGATTGGGTTACCCCGTCCCGGATGTGCAGGCCGATATCGTCACCACCAGCCACAACCACTTCGACCATAATAATGTCGCGGCGGTCAAGGGGAATTTTGATCATATCGATACGCGCGGAAGCTATACCCACAAAGACATCGGCATCAGCGGGACGCTGACCTGCCACGACAAGGTCCAGGGGGCCAGGAGGGGCAGCAACGTGGTCTTCACCTTCCTCGTGGATGGGCTGCGGGTGTGTCATTGCGGCGACCTGGGGCATGTGTTAACGCCGGAGCAGGTGGACGGAATCGGCAAGGTGGATATACTGCTGGTGCCGGTCGGCGGCAACTTTACGATCAACGCGGCCGAGGCGCTGGAGGTGCGCGGCCAGCTGAATCCCGCCATTACCATCCCGATGCATTACCGCACCCGGGCGCTGGGCCTGATGGGTCTGATGTTCGCGCCGGTGGATAAATTCCTGGCTCTGGCAGAGGTACCCGCCCGGGAGTTGCGTGAGCTTTCGCTGGATCAGGCCAGCCTGGGTGATAATGCCGGGATCATCGTCATGAAATACAAGCAGTAACCCTGTATGGTGCAATTATATTATCCGTTCCTAGAAATCTGAGCATCAGGCTGCCTGTAATAATCGTGGATCATCCCTCCGATGATATCACGCCTACGAATTGGTCTTCTTGTTTTCCTTGCTGGCCCAGATATCGGAAAGTGTTGATTAATGCCTTGATGTGGGCGAGCATGGTTGTAGTATTCTACGTATTCTTTGAGAACCCGGCGGAGATGGTTTTCATCCATAATCAGAATTTGGTCCAGACACTCTTCCCGAACCGTGCGTACCCACCTTTCCGAAAACGCATTCGCACGAGGAGCTTGATAAGGTGTGTGAATGACCTTCATCTTCTCTGAAGAAAATACGGTATCGAAAGAAGCGGTGAATTTCTTATCATTGTCATGGATGAGAAAGGCCACATTTTGAGCATTATCCTTTACGTTCCACACCTGTTGGCGTGCCTGTTGAGTAACCCAGGTCTTGTCAGGGTTGGTTGTGCAGCCTGCCAGATGGATCCGCCGAGTTCCCAGTTCAATATAGAATAGAACATAAATGGTCTTTAACCAAATGGTTTCCACTGTGAAAAAATCACAGGCCAAGACCTGGTTCTTGTAATGCCCGAGGAAGGTGCGCCAGGAACCAGATGACCGCTCAGAAGCCGGCGTGATCCGATTTCGCTTGAGGATATTTCGGACTGAAGAGGCGCATAGGCTGTATCCAAGCTTGAGCAGTTCGCCTTGGATCTTGTCGTATCCCCAACGCGGATTTTCTCTGGCCAGGCGCACGATCAGAGCTTTAAGTTCTGACGATAAACCCGGTTTGCCTGGATTTCCCTTTCGTCCGAAAGTCCATTTGCGACGCACCAGTTCTTGATGCCAGCGAAGAACCGTGTCTGGCTTGAAGATCAACATGATTTGATGGAGTCGTTGGCGCGCATCCTTGGTGGAATCCTTGTACTTGGCCATTAGCATGGTTAATACCATTTTTTCTGGATCAGAAATCCGCGGATGAGATTTTACTGTGCGTTGTAAGATACGCACCTGTTGACGCAGCAGGAGAATCTCCAGATCCTTGTCATCCTTGGTGATACCCAGTACATCAAAAATATCCATTAAGAACGAAAGTATGTCGATCAGCGACACAAAAACCATCGAAACCTCGCCTGTTTCAGGATCAAAAGAGCTTACCATACTTGGCCAGGTTCATCTGTTTACTGATTTTTTGACTCAATTTTTACGGCAGAGCTATCTCAGGAGATAGGATGGAATATTGGCACCATACAAGCAGAAAACAATATCTTTCCAACCCGTGATATACTTACACTGTAAGTATATACAGAAAGGATGGCTCCATGCTTAGAAAAGTGTTCAAGACCGGTAACAGCTTGGTCGTTTCCCTCCCTAAAGATCTGCTCGAATCGCTGGGCCTGCACGACGGCACAGATGTTTCCGTAGAACTCGATCGGCAGAATCGACAGATCTTGATCCGGCCCGCTGAACTGCCCTTGGCAGGCGACCTGAGTGAGGAATTTGCCCGCCAGGTAAGCGAGTTTATCGCGCAATACCGGCCGGCTCTGGAAGCCCTTGCCCATAAATGAACTATCTCACCGCCGAGCAGGTGCTTTTCATCCACTCCCGCCTGGTTGCTGAGACCGGCGGGAGTCATGGCTTGCTCGACCTCGGCCTGCTCGAATCGGCCGTCGCCCGGCCTCAAGCCACCTTCGACGGCAATAAACTCTATCCGGACCTGTTCACACAGGCCGCCGCGTTGATGGATTCCCTGATCAACAACCATCCCTTTGTGGACGGGAATAAGCGCACAGGGATAACCGCGGCCGGGCTGTTCTTGCTGATCAACGGTTGGAAACTCAACGCTTCCCCCAAAAAGCTGGAATCTTGCACGCTGCGCGTGGCGACGGGAGGAATGGAAGTCGCCGGCCTGTCAGACTGGTTGCGCGACAACACCGTCCCGGTTAAGAAAAATGACCTTGTTTGATGCAAATATTTCATCCTTTTCTGCCTGATGGACGTACCATACAAAAAGAGTGCACGTGGACGGATTCGTAGACGAGGTGTCTTGGGAGGTGTCATCCACGATACCTGCAGGCAGACTTCAGCTCACGCATCTGGCATAGGATAGGATTTTTGCACCATACAGGCAACATCGGCCGGTTTGACGGTCGTGATCAGGGTTTCCAGGAGAAACGGGTAGAAGGCTTGCTCAGTGGCCTGACGACGAAAGACCAGGTCGGTGGAGAATTCCGCCTGCCAGATGCTCCAGTGGTAACTCAGGTTCAGGCTCTGGGCTACCGGACAATATTGCGGGATCAGTTCATCCAGCCAGGTGTGCAGCTGCTG
>JBEKEB010000215.1:0-5460 GCA_050014055.1 Anaerolineales bacterium
ATTCCGCTTGGCATGGTATCGTCTCCTTTCCACTGGATCGTGGTCGGAGAAAAGATACCATGCCTTTACGTTTCAGACCATATCAATCACTTCCCGTCAACCTTGCGTAGTAATACTAATACTCCTTCTTCTTTCTGCCTGAAGCTCGCGCATGTCCGCATTTATAAGAGACGCCCGCCGGAGCATTGGTTTGTGGATCGATACAAACGCCATCACCCGGTTGATTCAAACTGGCTCGACCACCTTTCCCGGTCCGCTCATCCGATCATTGTGGCAGGCTATAACGATCCCTTGCACCCCATCCGGGGTGGCCTGACAAAATGCTTCGTTGCCGGCCCGGCCATTTCCGACTATTCGGGCTCCAAACCTGGCTTCAACCTCATCATGCGCTCAAGCGCTGAGGTTGACGCCCCCACGCTCATGCTGCAGGGTTTCAAGCAAATCCCGCCTGTCGATGATATACTGCAGATCTCCAACACTTTATTGGAAGGAAAGATCCCGCCCACCCCAACCGTTCCTCCCCGGCAAATTCCATCCTTCACGCTGCCTTAATTCCTTTTTATTTTTTTGTTCTTAACTTTTGTTTTTTGCTTTTATTCATTTCGTTTTTGTTTCTTGTTTATTTTACGTTGTGTATTCCTTCGTGAACCTATGTCTGTCTTAGTGTCCTTCGTGCTACTCTCTTTCTCTTAACCTATCGACAAGTCTTCCTCCATGGATCAATACGCCGTTCTATCCGATATACATGCAAATATCTGGGCGCTCGAAGCCGTTTTGACCGATATCGCCAGGCGCGGCCTGGATCAGATCATTAACCTGGGCAACACCCTTTTCGGCCCGCTCGAGCCGCAGGCTACCGCCGAATGCTTGATGAAAGTTCCCCTTGTCAGCATCCAGGGCAACCAGGACCGGCAGCTCCTGGAGCAACCCTTTTCTCCAGTTTCCCCCACCCTGGCGTATGTACTGAAAGACCTGACATCCCGCAGTCTGGATTGGCTTGCCGCCCAGCCCGCCACCCGCTTCGTTGCAGACGGTCTTTTCCTCTGTCATGGCACCCCCTCTCCGACCAGACCTATCTGCTCGAGACCATGACCCCGACCGGTGGTTTTTTGCAGGAACCGGCTGCCATCCAGGCCCAGCTCACGGAAGTGCATCAGGCCATGGTCCTGTGCGGCCACAGTCATATTCCCCGCATTCTTCAATTGCCAGATGGCCCCCTGGTCGTCAATCCCGGCAGCGTCGGATTGCCGGCCTATTCCGATGACTTGCCAATCGCTCATAAGATGGAGACTGGCAGCCCGCATGCCCGTTATGCGGTAATTGCAAAAACCGTCACAGGCTGGACCGTCGAACAGATCGCTGTTCCATAATGATTGGGACAAGGCCGCCGGGAAAGCCCGCCAGTTGGGGCAGGACGCATGGGCCGGTTGGCTGGAAACCGGCCGGGCATAAATATAGATATAAAAAGGAGCTTTTATGACAAGTAAACCGGAAATCCTCGCCATGCTCCAATCCGAATTCGTTCGGTGGGAAGGAGTATTGAATGGTCTGAGTGAAGAGCAGATCACTGCACCGAACTTCATTTCCGACTGGTCTATTAAGGATACCCTCGCCCATTTAATGGCCTGGCAGACCCGTTCGATTGCACGTTTGGAAGCTGCCCTGCTTGATAAAGAACCTGGTTTTCCCCGCTGGCCGGTGCAGCCGGAACCGGATCCGGGGGACAACTCGGATGAAATTAATGTTTTGATTTACAAGACTTATCGTGAAGAGCCCTGGTCGGTGGTACATCAATCCTGGCGTACAGGCTTCCTGCGCTTCCTGGAATTGGGGCAGGCAATTCCCGAAAAGGACCTGCTGGACCCCAAAAGATATCCATGGATGGATGGCCAGTCGCTCTTGGCGGTCCTGCAGAGCTCTTACGAGCACCATCATATGGACCACCTTGAACTGCTATTAACCCAGCTCCATCTGTCCGGGAAATAGTAGTATCGTTGTATCGCTGGATGGTGGTTAATGTAACTGCGTTTGAAACGAAAGGAGCAAATAAATGTTCAAGCTTTTCACGGCAATGCAAGTGTGGTTATACAAGCTTTCGAAAGGCAAACTGGGTGGCAATATGCGCGGCTTTAAGGTACTTTTACTTACCACCATCGGGCGCAAAAGCGGCAAGACTCGTACGCTGCCGCTTGGTCTATTCGACTGGCCGGGCGGCTACCTGGTGGTGGCCTCCAACGGTGGGCAGCCCAAGCATCCATCCTGGTATCATAACCTCATGGGCCACCCTCAGGCTACGGTCCAGGTGCTCGACAAGGTCATACCCGTCACCGCCGAAGTGCTGACCGGCGAGACCCGTGCGCAGGCCTGGCAGCAGGTGATCTCCAGTGCGCCCGCTTATGCCGCTTACGAGAAGAAAACCACTCGCATCATTCCGTTGGTGCTTTTACGCCCATCCAATTGATCTGAGCATTCTTTCCATCACGGGAATTCACAATGGCCCAACCGGCCAGGAGAATAAATGAACAACTTGATTGTAAAATCGTTTTTAGGCTTGGTCTTCCTGGATCTGTGCCTGGGTCTGGCCCTGTTTCTTTCTGCCGGATCCCTGGCATTCTGGCAGGCTTGGGCCTTCCTGCTCGTTTGGACGGTCTGTGTGGTTCTCATCACTGCCTATTTGATTAAATTTGACCAGAAATTACTGACCAGTCGTGTCCAGGCCGGACCGGTCGCCGAGACCCAGAAGATCCAGCAGGTTATCCAGGGTTTCGCCAGCTTGTTTTTTATCGGCATTTTCGTCGTTTCCGGCCTGAGTTTTCGATTTCACTGGCCGGTCGTGCCGTCCGTACTGAGTTGGATTTCCAATGGATTCGTGGTGCTGGGCTTTTTCATTGTTTTCCTGACCTTCAAGGAAAACAGTTACACCAGCGCAGTGATTGAAGTTGCGGATGAACAACGGGTGATTACCACCGGGCCGTACCGCCTGGTTCGTCATCCCATGTATGCAGGCGCGATCCTGTTGCTGATATTTGCGCCGCTGGCATTGGGGTCCTGGCTGGCCCTGCCCTTCCCTCTGCCATTGATTCTGGTCGTCGCCCTCCGCTCGGTGGAGGAAGAAAAATTCCTGCGGGCCAACCTGGGTGGGTATGCGGCCTACTGTCAGGAAGTCCGTTACCGCCTGGTTCCTCATATTTGGTAGATGCTATGATTACTGGTGCCCATTCCATTATCTACAGCACAGACCCGTCGGCGGATCGCGCTTTTCTCCGGGACGTGCTCAAGTTTCCCTATGTCGACGCTGGTGAAAGCTGGCTCATTTTCAGCTTGCCGCCGGCAGAACTGGCCGTGCACCCATCCGATCAAAACGACCAGCAGGAACTATTTCTGACCTGTGATGACATCCATGGCTTCGTTCGGGAGATGGCTCAGCACAACATTCAAGTTGGTCAGATTCAGCACCAAAATTGGGGCCATATTGTTTATATTACCCTCCCCGGGGGCGGCAGGCTTGGTGTATATCAACCGACCCATGCACGACCGGAAACGCGGAAATCATTTGGAAGTAGGGACAAATTAACTAAGTGAAACCGGTGCATAAGGAATCGACCATTACGGAAGGCTATTTCCGCTATCCGCGCTGCACTCTTGGATAGACTGCAAATGCTGGATGGCAGGATTGAATAGTATTTTGAAAAATAATAAGTGTCTGTCCGAAAATGTTGGAAGAACCGCATTTTGAGTGCTTTCACGCAAGACGCGAGCATCACCTGGATTTTCGGATGGTTTCTAATTAAAAGCATAGGAGATTTTATATGAACCGCCGGGATATCCTGATCAACCTGATCCATAACCAGGCCGCCTCCGATTACGTTCCAGCCGCTTTTTTCATGCATTTCGATGCTGCCCACCACCAGGGGCAGGCCGCCATTGACAAACACCTGGAATTCTTCCGCCAGACCGGCATGGATTTCGTCAAGATCCAGTACGAACAGATTCAGCCCCCCTATCCCCCCATTACCAAACCGGAAGACTGGATGCACGTTCCGTTGGTCGGGAAAGATTTCTTTGAGCCAACCCTCCGCGTGGTCGAAGGGCTGGTCAAAGCCGCCGGGCAGGCAGCCCTCGTTCTCATGACGGTCTATTCGCCTTTTATGTGGGCCGCCCATCTTGACCCGGCAGGACTGATTGGCGCGCACCTGCAGGAGAACCCCCAGGCCGTTTCGCAGGGGCTGGCGATCATGACGGAAAATGTTCTCAGGCTGGTGCGTGGCTGCAAGCAGGCCGGCGTGGATGGCTTCTATGTTTCCACCCAGGGCGGTGAAGCCTTCCGCTTTCCGAACACCGGATTATTCCAGAAATATATCAAGCCGGCTGACCTGGCAGTGTGGCAGGAGATTCAGGCTTGCACCTTCAATATCCTGCATGTCTGCGACTATGTGGGTGGGTATTCCGACCTGACCCCCTTCCTGGATTACCCCGGTCATGTTGTCAACTGCAGCCTGAAGCTGGGAGAGCGAGTCCTGAATCCCATTGAGCTCTCCAATCTGTTCAAGCGTCCCTTCATGGGCGGCCTGGAACGACAAGGCCTGATCGCCACCGGCAGCCCGGAAGCCATCCGCCTGAATGTCGAAAAGCTGCTGGCGCAAGTCCCCGCTCGCTTCATCCTGGCAGCCGACTGCACCGTGCCTTCTGAAACGCCCTGGGACAATCTGAAAATCGCTATCGCAGCGGCCCATCAATTCCGGAAAAAACCGTCTTCCAAAGCTTGATAGCCCGCCTTCCACCTCAATCTGGCACTTTAAATAACCCGTCCGGGTTGGCCCCCAGCAGCCCGGCATTGACACTGCGGGCATCCGCCAGGCTGAGACCGGCTTCCATTTCGTCTGTAAGGAGTGGCTGGATTCGGTAGCGGTTCATGCCGTCCGAAAGTGTTTCCAGGCCGTGGTCTCTGCTCATCCATTCCAGCCGGTCGAATGTCTGCAGGTGCATCGGCCCGCGGTAGCCGCGCAGGGTCTTTTCACCGGCGGCATTGAAATGGTCTTCGAAATACGACATCACCAATTCCCGCAGGCTGCGATATACCGGCTCGCGGAAACGCAGGCCGCTGAAGTTGGACTGGGCCACGGCCCCCCAGCCGCCGTGCTGTTTGAATAGGGCGATGATGTGGTCGTCGTCACGGTCATTCGGGATAAGTTCCAGGATGCGTGCCGGGTGGCCTAGGCGGCGCAAAGCCATCGCGGCAAACAGGGCTCCATCGAAACAGTGCCCCTTGCGGTCGCGCAGTACGCGCAGCGGGCAGCGATAGAATTTATCTTCACTGTAGGGAATGGTGTTTAGGAAGGACTGGATGGCGGACGGGCTGTCTAGTCTGGATAAGACTTGCCGTTCGGATGGGCTGAGCTCTCCGTCAAATTTGCGGATCCAAAAATCAGGTTTTAGGCCCATGCCATGCTCCTTTTCATT
>JBEKEB010000216.1:0-5396 GCA_050014055.1 Anaerolineales bacterium
TTTCGCCTGATCAGGCTACTCATCTAGTTGTCAAACATCTCGTCAATCGTTCTCGCTCTACTCGAAGTCGCCATAAGTCGCAAAGTAAAAAACGTGCTCTAACCTAATCTAACATTGTCGAGTTAGTTACAATAATAATATTGTCCGACAATTTCGCCGTAATTCGTTGTAACGAATTAAGTGTTTTCTACCCCTCTACACGGTTAGCTTGAACCTTCAATCGACCAACCATATTTAGCGAAGAGTTGGCATGTCACAGATGATAGGTTTTAAATTATAGATTCTAAATGGAGATGATATTATGGATACCCCTTCGATCCCCGAATACCTGATGGAATATCTTGACAGCCTGGTGCCAGGGCGGCCGCCGGAAATGCAGGCCATGGAAGCCTACGCACAGAAAATCGATTTTCCCATCATCGGACCCACCTCCGGATACCTGTGCTACCAGGTGGCGCGCATGATCGGTGCAAGGCGCATCTTCGAGCTGGGTTCCGGGTACGGTTACTCGACCGCCTGGTTTGCCAGAGCGGTCAGCGAGAACGGCGGCGGGGAAGTTTTTCACGTGGTCTGGGATGAGGAACTATCTAAGCAGGCCCGCCAGCATCTGGCGGTGCTGGGGTACACGGACATGATCCGTTATCACGTTGCCGAGGCGGTGCAAACCCTGCAGGAAACCGCCGGTCCGTTCGACCTGATCTTCAACGACATCAACAAGGAAGGCTACGCGGCTTCGCTGCCGGTCATCGCCGAAAAGCTGCGGAGGGGTGGCGTGCTGATCGTGGACAACATGCTCTGGCACGGACAGATCTTCGAGGCAGGGGACAAGAGCCCGGCAACCGAGAGCGTCCGCAAGTTGACGGAATTGCTCACCCGCAGCCCGGACTGGATCGTCTCGCTGGCGCCGGTGCGGGACGGGGTGATGGTGGCGTATAAGAAGTGATCTCTGCTACAAAAGCAATTAAACACGAAGGTCACCAAGGAACACAAAGGAAAAGAATTTTCTACCTATTATATACTTCGTGTCCTTTGTGTTAAATCTTTCATCCCAGCTCTCATGGGCTTCTTAATTCGGGGGTGATATTCTTGTTCCAGACCAAAACCGTATAATTGTCCACTTTATAAGTGTTGTCCGGTTTGCCGAATGTCTTTATGGCGGTGTCCGAAGAGATGTTAAAGGAATTATTGCGGTCAAATGCCAGGAAGGTGGCCGGTGAAGTAAACCAATCATTTTCGGCGAGCCAATAAAAGGGCTGAATATAATCATCATTTGGGGAAATAACCGGCCGGATGGTAACCACTCCCTGGGTGTGGACCGTGGTAATCGAGGCCAACCAATAGGGGCCATAGCCGTTTACAAGATGATGATCGACCAGGAATGTATCCAAACTGGCCACGGGCAAACTCGTCCTTGACTTGGCCATTGGGGGAATCGCTGAGGCCCCAATGACAATACAAACGAGAATGACCAGGACCGGTTTGGCCCGATACCAGTTAATATCGGACAGATAATCCGTGATCAGGATAATTCCAAACTCCAGCGCCGGCATCAGGTAACGAACCGTCGACCGGTCTGGAACCGGCATATTGCTGAACAAATATGCGGCTAAATTAAGCAATATCGTCACGGTTAAAATCTGTTTTATGATGGATTGCCTGCCGAAGCTTTTGATGGCCCAGACCAGAGCAGCAATAAAAACAACCAGGCCAAGCAAATGGACCAGGTTCAGGCCCGAATCGAATGATAGAACGGTTTTCCCAAAGAAATTTACCGAGAACAGATCAAACAGACCGATAAAGAACAGGTACAGGTTTTGAGGAATATTCGAATAATCCACATATTTTATGAGCAACCCGGGAACAGTAAAACCTCCGCTGGCTGTGATCAGGTGCAAAAGACCCTCTGCAATGGCAATGGCAGCCAATGTGATGACCAACAGCTTTATGCAGACGTTCCTATATTCCTTAGCAAAGGATCTGAAGAACAGCACGAGACAGACCGGAATGCCCCAGGTATAAATCGTGAACGTATCGCCGGTGAAAGCCAATAATAAAAATATCCCTGAAAACAACAGCCTGGTTTTGCTGGCAGGAGCAGCCCCGGCCCGCAAAAAATAGAGGGAGCAAAGGCAATACGCAAACCCGACGGCATGGTTGGGGGATAGGAAACCCCAAGTGCTGACCAAATAGGCGATGAATAATGAAAAAACGGTGGATATGATCAGCCGGGCCGGTACTATGCGCCCAGCCTGCGTAATCGAAGAATAACTGATGATCAGCAAAGCAAGCAAGGCATAATTAGCCGCGCTGACCAAATAGATCACTTTATCTGTATTCCCGAATATCAAAATTCCAAGGATATAAAAAGGAATTTCGGTCGTAAAGTAGGAGACGGTGGAGAGGGTCCAGCCTTTCAAAAGAAAGTTGTTCGCGATGATCGATCTGGCTTCAAGGAAAATGGAGGCATGATCGGAGGTATAGGGTACGGCCAGGGCGACAGCCAGGTAAAAAGCGAACAGGACCAAGAAGGCGACGATAAAAAACAAGACCCGCAATAGGATCGGATTTTTCGGATGAAAGATGGTCTTCATTTACTCACCAGATCCAAAATGGACTTTTCCGGCTTATTATCCAAAACCTGCCTGTGGAATTATTATAAACGACATCGAACGGGCTATGTTTCCTGGGCGCCGGCAGGAACTTCCGATTCATGATGTCACAGAAACCGGCCTTCGGCCGGGCGATCGTTGGCTCGCCAGAATACCTTTTTCACCTCCGCAGGGATGCTCTTTCCAAATTCACTTTCCGGTGTATCTGCGACCCTTCCAGGTGACGCCCTGGCCGGAAAGGACTTTCCAGGCGGAGGCGAACAACATGGAAGCAAAGAGGCCGGCCCCCAACGGGATGGTCAAGGCGTACCAAGCCGGGATTTCCATGTCGCGCAGCACCCGGAGGCGCCAGAAGACGAGCCAGCCCCACAGCAGGGCGGCTTCTGCGGCAATCAGCCAGGCCGCGGAGGCGGGAGCGGCGCCCCACCAGACCAGCCCGGCCAGCAGCCAGAGCGGCAGCGCCAGCGCGGCCACCAGGCTAAGGAAGGCCCCCAAGGCACCCAGCAGAAGCAGGTCGACTGATCCGCTCAGGCCGAGGAAGATATTCTTGGTCCAGCCCTCCCACATTTCGGGCAGGGAAGTGTACATGCGGGTCCGTGCGACCTGGCGGCCATCCGCGAAGACCAGCCGGTAGCCGGCCTCTTTGACCAGCACGGCCAGGTCCCGGTCTTCGACGATGGAATTCTTCAGGGCGGCATGCCCGCCAACTGCAGCGTAGACGCTGCGCCTGATAAGGATGAATTGCCCGTTGGCGATGGCATCCTTGCGGCGGGGGTCATTGACCCTGCGCGGCGAAAACCCGACCGACAGCGCCGTGAACACCACCGGCAGGATCACGCGTTCCCAGAAAGTCAGCACTTCCTGCCCGGTCATGATGGTGAACAGGTCGGCGCCGGTGGCCTGGGCGCGGCCATAGACTGAGGCGAGCGCCGACGACCCGGCAAAGGTATCGGCATCCACAAAACAGAGCCACTCGCCGGTGGCGGCCCGGGCAGCCTGGAACAAGGCATGCGGTTTGCCGGCCCAACCGGGCGGAAGCTCGGCGCCATGGAGCACCGTCAGCCGCTGGTCAAGGGAGGCGAAGCCACGCAGGATCCCGGGGGTTGCATCGGTAGAGCGGTCATCCAAGACAATCAGTTCGAAATCCGGATAGGTCTGCGCCAGCAGGCATTCCACGCAGCGCCGGATATTACGGCCTTCGTTGCGCGCCGGGACGATCACCGAGATGCGCGGCCCGCTCTGCAGGGCGGGGAGAGGGGGCACGACCACATCCATGTGGTGCTGGTTATGCAGCCAGGTGACAATGGCAATGCCAATCAGGCAGGCCAGGGAGGAGAGGATGAGAAGGGATAGAGTCATGGCGAGAAACACAAAGTTGGAAGGTTTGACAGACTGAAAAAGCGTCTGGCAACCTTCCAACCCGGATGGAAAAAAAGAAATTTTTACAGACCGGCGGCCAGGCGCAGCGCCGGGGCTTTATCGATATTTTCCCAGGGGAATTGCACATCATCGCGGCCGAAGTGCCCGTAAGCGGCCGTCTTGCGATAGATCGGGCGGCGCAGGTCCAGGTCACGGATGATGGCGCCGGGGCGCAGGTCGAAGTGCTCGAGGATGAGCTGGCCGATCTTCTCATCGGCGATCTTGCCGGTATCGAAGGTCTCGACATTAACGGAAAGCGGATGGGCCACGCCGATGGCATAGGCCACTTGGATCTCACAGCGGTCCGCCAGGCCGGCCGCCACCACGTTCTTGGCAGCCCAGCGGGCGGCATAGGCGGCCGAACGGTCCACCTTGGTAGGATCCTTACCGGAGAAAGAACCGCCGCCATGGCGGCCCATGCCACCATAGGTATCGACGATGATCTTGCGGCCGGTGACGCCTGCGTCACCCATGGGGCCACCGATGACGAAGCGCCCGGTCGGGTTGACAAATACTTTCAAGGCCTTGTCGGTCAGCTCTTCCGGAATGGTCGGCATAATGACATGCTCCATGATTCCTTCCTCGATTTCGGCATGCGAAACATCCGGGGAATGCTGGGTGCTGATGAGCACGGTATCGATACGTTTGGGTTTGCCATAGGCATATTCGACCGTAACCTGGGACTTGCCATCCGGGCGCAGCCAGGGCAATGCTCCGCTCTTGCGCACCTCGGCCAGCTTGCGGGTCAACTTGTGGGCCAGGTAAATCGGCATCGGCATGAGTTGGGCGGTTTCATTGCAGGCATAGCCAAACATCATGCCCTGGTCACCGGCGCCGATCAGGTCGATCTGGTCCTGGTCACCTTCCTTGGCTTCGAAGGACTTGCTGACGCCCATATCAATATCCGGGCTCTGGCTGGAAATGGCCGAGAGCACGCCGCAGGTGTTGCCATCGAAGCCTTTGTCGCTGCTGTCGTAGCCGATCTCCTTGACCACCCGGCGGACCAGATCGTCAAAATTGACGAAGGCGTTGGTTGTGATCTCGCCGAGCAGCATCACAAAGCCGGTCTTGGTGGCAACTTCGCACGCCACCCGGCTCATCGGATCCTGTTCGAAACAGGCGTCCAGGACGGAATCGGCGATCTGGTCACATAGTTTGTCAGGATGACCTTCGGTGACCGACTCTGAGGTAAACAGTAATTTGGGAGAAGAAATAAAAGTAGTTGGCATAGGTTACCCTTTCTTTATAATCGAGTAGGAGGCGGCGGCTAACCGCCTCCTCTCACACCACCGTACATGCGGGTCCGCATACGGCGGTTCATCAAGCAAAGCGCAGTTCTTGATACCGTTTGCTAATGCTCTTCAGACC